>DAIDIT010000184.1 GCA_027451705.1 Pseudomonadota bacterium | reverse complement strand
GCCGCATCGGGGATGCGCACCGCCATCGTCGCGTCGAGATCTGCCGCAAGGCCCATCGTCGTGCCCTCCTCTCCTTGAGAGCACGATCGCTCATCCCCCTGTCATCATTGGAACTTGCGGCCTTAACTCACCGGCATTGGGTTTAGGCGGGGGGGTGGGCGCCGGACAGGCCCGATCGACGGCGGAGAGGAAAGCGTCCTCGCCTCCGTCGTCGACGATGTCGCCGCACGCCGCGGGGGTGGGAAAGTGCTGGACGAAGCACGCGACGAGGGCGCCCTCGCCGCTCTTGTTGCAGGCCTGGACGCAGGAATCGACGAAGGGATTGGTCCCGCCGTCGGCGAGGATGCTGTCGAACTCCGCGGGCCAGCGGCTGGCGCATTCACCGTCGATCATGCCCGACGGCGCCTCGTGGCAGAGGAGGAGGGTCTGGCAGTTCTGGGCGTTGCAGCGTGGGTCGGTGCAACCCGCGGCGGCGAAGGCGAGCGCGATGACCGCGACTGCGGTGGTCCACCGGCGGCGGTTTGCGTGCATGTGTTCGTCCCTCTCTGCTGGCGGATGGCGGTGGGGTGGTAGGGCAGCGCCAACCGGTTGTCAACGGGCCGTCCGCCACCGAGGGCACGCGGCGCTGCCGCCGGCGCGCGGCCTTCTAGCGGCGGCCGCGGAAGCCGCCGCCGTGAAAGCCCCCGCCGCCTCCGTGGAAGCCGCCGCCGCGGAAGCCACCGCCGCCGAAGCTCGGCCGGAATCCGCCGCTGCGGAAGCCTCCGCTGTTCGCGGGATGAAAGCCGCCGCCGCGGAAGCCTCCTGCGCTCGGGTGGAAGCCGCCGGCGCGGAAGGCGGAGACGCTCGGGTGGTAGCTGCGGGCGAAGCTGTTCGACGGGCGGGAGCTGAAGCCTCCGCGCGGCGCGCGGTAGCCGCCGAAGTTGCCGCCACCACGGTTGCCGTTGAAGCTCCCGCTCCGTCCGTACGCGCCGCCGTAGCCCCTCTGACCGAAGCTCGGGTTCACGTTGCCGCGGTAGGTCCGCACGTTGTTCTGGAAGCCGCCGCGGCCCACGGGCGCGCCCCCGTATCCGCGCGCTCCGCCGCGGCCACCGTAGCCGGCGCCGCCGCGACCGCCGTAGTTTCCGTAGCCGCGGCCGTACCAGCCGCCGCGGGAGGCGCCGTAGTACCCGCGGTCGCGCCCGCCGTCCCACCCGTGCCGCCATCCCCAGCCGCGGAAGCCGTAGCCGCCCCAGTGCGCCCACGCGCTGTGGTACCAGCCGTAGGTGTAGCCCCAGGGGTGGTAGCAGCCGGCCCACCAGTACCGGTACGGCCACCAGCCGCCGTAGTACCAGGGGGCGACGATCCACTGCCAGCCGTAGGCGGGATAGTAGACGTAGGTGTAGGGCGTTCCGTAGGCCGGGACGTCGCTGTAGGCGTCGCCCTGGGGGACCCAGACCCAGCCGTACTGCGCCGTGTAGACCCACTGGCCCGAGGGCGAGGACTCCATCGCCGGCGCGTCGTCGGCGGCGGGAGGCGGTTCGGCCTGCGGCTGGGCCTCCTCCTGCGGGGCGGGCGCGCTCGCGTCGGACTGGACCGGCGGCGGCGGGACGTCGGACGGCGGGACCGGCGGCGGGCCGCTCGGCGGCGGCGGAGCGCCTGAGGGGAGCGGCTGGCTTCCCGCCGGAGCGCCCTGTGCCGCGGGAGCGACCTGGGCGAGCGCGACCGTGGGGGCCAGCGCGAGGAAGACAGCGGCGAGGGTAGCGGAAAGAGGCCTCATGGCGTCACCTCCGTGCTCACCCGATCGGACGAGCCGGCCGGAGCGCCTATTCTCTCGCCGAGTGCGGCCCTCAGGCTCCGGGCGCGGGCGGTGGACCGGCCGTGGAATCGGCCTTCGGCGCGGGACGGGGACCTCGGCCGACCTTCGCGGCGATCGCGAACGCGGCTCCGGCTCCGGCGGCGGCCGCGAGGAGCTTCGCGAGGACGCTCCCGGGGCCGAACGCCTCGGCCCCTTCGGAGAGGAAGGCGAGGAGGCCGAGCCAGACGACCCCGGTCGCGACGCCCGCGGCGGCGAGGCGCGGCGGGAGGACGACCAGGCGGCCGAGGACGAGGATCACGGCCGCGCCGGCGGCGACGAGCGACGCGCCCGAGACGATCGGATCCCAGATCGACGGGCTCGGGCCGGACACGAGCTTCTGGACCGCCGGACCGAGGAGGCGGCGCGCGATCGGACCCGCGAGGAAGGCCGAGAGGCCGCCGACGAAGAGGCTCCAGAGCACGGCGCGCGCGACGGCGCGGATCCGGGCGGTTCCTTCGGGCTGGCTCATGCGTAGTAGACCTCGACGAGGCAGAGACCGTGGGCGGGGGCGGTGGGACCGGCCTGCGTGCGATCCCGTGCTTCGAGCAACCTCGGGATGTCGGCCGGGCGCAGGCGGCCGCGGCCGACCTCGGCGATCGTCCCGACGAGGTTGCGGACCATGTGCTTGAGGAACGCGGTGCCGCGCACGTCGACGATCAGCTCCGCTTCGGAGCCGCCGCGCAGCTCGACGCGGTCGAGGCGGCGCCGCGTGGTCTTCGCCGGGCAGTCGGAGGCGCGGAAGGCGGCGAAGTCGTGCTCCCCGACGAGGCCGGCCGCGGCCTCCCGCATGGCCGGCACGTCGAGCGGCGCGAAGAGCTGCCAGTGGCTGCGCCGCTCGAGCGGCGAGCGGATGGGGCGGTTCAGCAGTCGGTAGCGGTAGAGCTTGCCGCGCGCGGAGCGGCGGGCGTCGAAGCCCTCCGGCGCGAAGGCGGCGGTCCGGACGGCCAGATCCTCGGGCAGGAGGCCGTTGAGGCCGTGGACGAACGCGCGCTCGGGCAGCCGCTCGGAGGGTTCGAGCCGGACGGAGGCGACCTGCCCCTCGGCGTGCACGCCGGCGTCGGTGCGGCCGGCGGCCGTGGCCCGGGCGCGGCGACCGAGGAGCCGCTCGAGCGCCGCCTCGAGCACGCCCTGCACGGTGCGCTGCCCGGGCTGGAGCTGCCAGCCCGAGAAGCCGGTCCCGTCGTAGGTGAGGGTCAGCTTCACCACGCGCCCGGCGGGGTCCATGTCCCCATCATAGACGAACGAAAAAAGTGACGCGCCTCGGTATGGAGCACGAGGCGCGTCTGCCGCAGTCATCGTCCGGCGGGACCCTGGCGGGCGTTGGACGGTTCTGGCCGTGAACCGTTCGCCGTCCGGTCCGGTCGTTCCGGATCCGGCATCGCGTGCGCCGTGGCCAGCGTTCGGCTGGCGTCCGTGAAGACCGCCGGTCGAATTCCCGGTGGCAGCCCCCGCTCCTCGCTCGCTCCCCGGGCTCTCCTTTTCGCCGACCACAGGCTTCTCGTCCGGCCCGTCCCCCTCCTTTCGCGGAGCACGAGCCTCGCGGATCGCCGCCCATCCGGGCGTTCCTGCGGCCCTTCCACTCGTAGAACGCGCCGGGGGGCCCGGTCTCTTCCCGCGCCTACTTGAACTTGAGGTAGGCCGCGACGATCTCGCCGACGAGGGCGCCGACGGCCATCTCGTGGCGGTCGGCGAGCGACTTGAGCGCCTCGTAGTCCTGCGCCTTGAGGTCGACGGTCAGGACGCGGCTCGAACCGCGGTTGCCGCTGCCGTCGCCGTTCGGCCGCGAGCCGCGGGGCCGGAGCGGGATCGGCTCGATGTCGGCGTCGTCGAGCACCTCGACCTCGTCCTCGGTGTCGCGGTCGCCCGGCCCGGAGGAGCCCGGGACCCCGCGCGCGAGGAGCCGGCGCCGCTCCTCGTCGAGCTCGTCGGAGAAGAGCTGCTTGAGGAAGTTCGCGAGGTGGATGTTCGAGGGGGTGAACTCGTACTGGGAGAGGAACTGGTCGAGGTCGTACTGCATGTCCCAGGCCGTCTGGTAGCGCTTGTCGCGCTCCTTGTCCAAGGCCTTCATGAGGATGTGCTCGACCGCCTCCGGGACGTCGGCCTTGAAGTAGCTCGGCGGGTAGATCTTCCCGTCGGTGATGCTCTTGAGGATCGCGACCTCGCTCTCGCCGGTGAAGAGCTTGAAGCCGGTGATCCACTCGTAGAGGACGACCCCGAGCGAGAAGAGGTCGGAGCGCTGGTCGAGGACCTTGCCGGTGCACTGCTCCGGGCTCATGTACGAGAGCTTGCCCTTGATCTCGCCGGCGCGGGTCTGCTCGATCTGGTTCGCGGCCTTCGCGATCCCGAAGTCGAGGATCTTCACGGTACCGTCGAACGAGACGAAGATGTTCTCGGGGGTCACGTCGCGGTGCACGATGTGCAGCGCGTTGCCGTACATGTCGGTCTTCTGGTGGGCGTAGTAGAGCCCCTCGCAGACCGACGAGGCGATCTTCAGCGCATAGACCATCGGGAACGGGATGCCCATCCCGTCGGCCTTGGGGATGATGCGCCGCATGTCCCGGCCGAAGATGTACTCCATCGCGATGAAGTAGCTCTCGTTGATCTTTCCGAGGTCGTAGATCTGGACGATGTTCGGGTGGTTGAGCTGCGCGGCGAGCTTGGCCTCGTTGAGGAACATGTTGACGAAGGCCTTCTGGCTCGACAGGTGGGGCCGGATCCGCTTGATGACGATGGTCTTCTCGAAGCCCTCGAGCCCCTCCTGGCGCGCGAGGAAGATCTCGGCCATCCCGCCGACCGCGATGCGGTCGATCAGGACGTACTTGCCGAACCGCTGACCGGCGATCTTGAGCTCGTCCATGGCCATCGCGTGCCGCGGGCCTGACGGCCCGCACGTCGATCGTGGCCCCAGTATAGGCCGCCCGCCGGGGCGGTCAAAGAACGTGCCACCCGAAACCCGACGGCGGCGCCGCGGCGCGCGTCCTACAGCCGCTTCCAGATGCGTTCGGCGCGCTCGAGGGCGCGAGCGGCGGCCTCGGCGGGGTCCGCGGTGAGCAGCTCGCCCTCGCGGACGATCACCCGGCCCTCGACGATCGTCCAGGCCGCGCGCGCCTCGGCGATCCCCGTGAGCAGGTGGCCGCAGAGCGAATCCGGGCGGAGCGGCGTCGCGGGGCGGTGGTCGAGCAGGACGAGGTCCGCGACGTGTCCCTGTGCGATCCGGCCGGCCGCGAGGTCGAAGAAGCGGGCCACGAGCCGGCCGCCCGCCTCCGCGGCCATCCGCTCGACCGCGTAGAAGCCCTGCTGGCCCCCTGGCCGCGCCGTCCGCCGCCAGAGCGCGAGCGCCCACGGGAGCTCCGCGCGCACCGAGGCGGAGAGGCCGTCGGTCCCGAGCACCGCGTAGGCGCCCGCGTCGACCGCGGCCTCGAGGCGGGGCGGGCGCTCCTCCGCGAAGAGCGCGGCGCGCGGCGTGTAGGCGCAAAACGCCCCGGCCTGCGCGAGCAGCTCGGCCTCGGTCCGGTCGAGGTGGTTGCCGTGCGCCGCGACGGTGCGCGAGCCGAGCATCCCGATCTCCGAGAGCCGCCGCAGCCCCCGGTTGCCGTGCGCGTGGAAGGCCGCGACGAGGTCCGCCTCGGTCTCGGAAGCGTGCAGGTGCAGGCCGGCGGTGTGCGCGAGCTGCGCGGCGTCGCCGAGGACCGAGGTCGCGATCGTCTCGGGATGGGAGAGGCCGAGCGCGCCGCGGACCAGCGGACCGAACTGGCCGGCCTCTGCGGCCGCGGCGAAGCGGCGGCACTCCTGCACGCCGACAGCGGCCGCGCCGTCCCAGTCAGACGCGCCATACGAGAGGACGGCCCGCAGTCCGACTTCGCGCGCGGCCTGCCCGACGGCGTCGAGGCTGCCCTCGGCGCAGGCGGGCGCACGGAGCTGGTCGAACACCGCGGTCGTCCCGGCGAGCGCGGCCTCGCAGAAGGCGAGCTTCGCCGCGGCCGCGACGTCCTCGCGGTCGAGCCCTCGCTCGAAGCGCGCCCGAAGCGGCTCCTCGAGCTGCGGGTGGCCCTTCGGGTACGCGGCGGTCCGCCCCTCGGCGCGCTCCGTGAGCGGCGCGAGGCCCGCGGCGAGCTTTCGGGCGAGGTGGGTGTGCGCGTCGACGCCGCCGGGGACGAGCAGGCGGCCCGCCGCCTGGATCGTCCAGTCACCCGGGCGGGAGGCGACCTGGCGGCGGGCGACCTCGGCGACGCGGCCGCCCTCCACGACGACGGTCGCGAGCCCTTCGCCCTCCGCGCCGCCGCCCCACAGCCGCGCGTCGCGGATGACGAGCCGTTCCTTCGTCTCGGGGGAGGCGGGAGGGGATGGGGTCACGGGCGTACACTCTAGCAGAGGTTTCGGTCCGCCGTTGTTTGAGGTATGACGCTCACCCCCGCGTCGGAGGCGACGGTGCTGGACACGGAAGTCCTCGCGAAGCTCCAGGAGGTCGAGGGTCGCTTCGAGCGGCTCACGTCGGACCTCGCCGATCCGGCGGTCATCTCCGACCAGCGGAGGTTCCAGGCGGCCGCCAAGGAACGCGCTTCGCTGGAGCCGCTCGTCGCGGCGCTGCGGGTCCACCGCAGGACGCTCGACGAGATCGCGGGCCACGAGGCGCTGCTCGGCGACTCGGACGCCGAGCTGCGCGAGCTCGCGCGCAGCGAGCTCGCGGGCCTGCGGGCGCGCGCGGACGAGGAGGAGGCCGCCCTCAAGGTCCACCTCCTGCCGAAGGACCCCAACGACGACCGCAACGTCATCGTCGAGATCCGCGCCGGCACCGGGGGCGAGGAGGCGGCGCTCTTCGCCGCCGAGCTCTTCAGGATGTACGGCCGCTACGCCGAGCGGCACGGCTGGAAGGTCGACCTCATCAGCCTGAGCGAGAGCGGGCTCGGCGGCGTCCGCGAGGCCATCGCGAGCCTCGAGGGCGCGGGCGCCTGGTCCGAGCTCAAGTACGAGAGCGGCGTCCACCGCGTGCAGCGCGTACCCGCGACCGAGACGCAGGGGCGCATCCACACCTCCACCGTCACGGTCGCGGTCCTCCCCGAGGCGGAGGACATCGACATCAAGATCGAGGAGAAGGACCTGCGCATCGACGTCATGCGGGCCGGCGGGCCGGGCGGGCAGAGCGTCAACACGACCGACTCCGCGGTCCGCATCACCCACCTGCCGACCGGGATGGTGGTGCACTGCCAGGACGAGAAGAGCCAGATCAAGAACCGCAGCAAGGCGATGAAGCTGCTCCGGAGCCGCCTCTACGAGATGGAACAGCAGAAGCGCGACGCCGAACGGGCCGCGTCCCGCAAGAGCATGGTGGGCACGGGCGAGCGGTCGGAGAAGATCCGCACCTACAACTTCCCGCAGGACCGGCTCACCGACCACCGGATCGGACTGACCCGCCACAACCTGCCGGCCGTCCTCGACGGCGACATCGCCGATGTGGTGCTCGCCTGCCGGACCTTCTTCCAGGCCGAGGCCCTCAAGGGCAACAGGGGGGCCTGAGCCGCCGGTGGGAACCGAGATCTGGTCCGTCCAGCGGGTGCTCCGCTGGACCTCGGAGCATTTCGCGTCGCGTGGAATCGACAGCCCGCGCTTGACCGCGGAGGTGCTCCTCGCGCACGCGCTCGGCTCGACGCGGCTGAAGCTCTACCTCGAATTCGACCGGCCGCTCGGGGCGGCGGAGCTGGACCGCTACCGCGCGCTCGTCCGCGACCGTGCGTCCGGTGTCCCGACGCAGCACCTCGTCGGGGGGCGCGAGTTCTACGGCCGCTGGTTCGGGATCGACCGGCGCGCCTTCGTGCCGCGCCCCGAGACGGAGCTGCTCGTCGAGGCCTGCCTGGGCGCCCTCGGCGACGGGCCGGCGCGCGCGCTCGACCTCTGCGCGGGCAGCGGCTGCGTCGGCCTGTCGCTCGCCGCGGAACGGCCGGCCCTTCGCGTCGACGCGGTGGAGCTTTCGGAGGAGGCGTGCGAGGTCGCGCGCGCGAACGCCTCGGCGCTCGGGCTACAGGACCGCTACACGCTGCTCCAGGGCGACCTCTTCGCGCCGCTTCCCGAGGGGACCCGATGGCAGGTCGTCGCCTCGAATCCGCCCTACGTGCCGACGGGCGAGATCGCGGGGCTGGCCGTCGAGGTCCGCGAACACGACCCCCGGCTCGCGCTCGACGGCGGGGGGGACGGCCTCGACGTCGTCCGCCGCATCGCGTCCGGCGCGGCCGACCGGCTCGAGCCGGACGGCCTGCTGGCGCTCGAGATCGGCGACGGCCAGGGCCCCGCCGTCCGCGCGCTTCTCGAAGGGGCGGGCCTTTCGGACGTCGCGATCCAGAAGGACCCCGCCGGCCACGGCCGCATCGCGACCGCCCGCCGGCGGGGGTGAAGGTCAGGCGGCGGCGCTCGAGAAGCGGCGGTAGAACGAGACCATCCCGTCGATCATGACGGCGATGGAGTCCTCGTTGTCGAGCCCCTGCTCGAGCCAGATCCCTCCGCACGACTCGCAGGTGTCGTAGCGCAGGGCGTGCTTCGGCCCGCCCTCGATGACCACGAGGTCGACCTGGCACTGGGGGCACTGGCCGGCAATCTCCTCGAGGTTCGGCTTGCCGCCGAGCTTCTCCAGGCCGGGCAGGTTGTGGCGGAGCAACACCCGGTTCAAGTCGGCGACATCGATCCAGATGCCGCCGCACTCGGCGCAGCGTTGGAGGGAGACCTGATCGTCGTCGTGGGGTTGCAGCTCGACGCTGCACTTCGGGCAGTCCATGCGGTCCGTTTCGGCTCGCCGGGCGAAGATGCGCCCGTCGAACTCATCTTAGCCCGTCCCGTCGGCCGGCGGCAACCCGCCGCACGTCGGCGCCCAGGAGTCGCAGCTTGCGCTCCAGCCGCTCGTAGCCTCGGTCGAGGTGGTAGACGCGCTGGACCACGGTCCGGCCGTCGGCGACCAGGCCCGCCAGCACCAGCGAAGCCGAGGCACGCAGATCGGTCGCCATGACCGGGGCTCCTTCGATGCGGCGCACGCCCTGGACGTGCGCGGTGCGTCCGCTCACGGTGATGTCCGCGCCCATGCGCTGGAGCTCGAGGACGTGCATGAAGCGGTTCTCGAAGACGGTCTCCTCGATGACGGCGCTGCCCTCCGCGATGGCCATCAGGGTCGTCATCTGCGCCTGCATGTCCGTCGGGAAACCCGGGTAGGGGGCGGTGCGAAGGCCGACCGCCGCGGGGCGGCCGGAAGCGCGGAGCCGAAGGGCCCCGTCCTCCGATTCGATGCGGCTGCCCGACTCGCGCAGCTTCTGGAGCAGCGCCTCGAGGTGGTCGGCCCGCGCTCCCCGAAGCGCGATCTCCCCCCCGGTCGCGGCGGCGGCGACGAGGAGCGTGCCGGCCTCGATGCGATCCGCGATGACCTCGTGATCGATCGGGCGCAGGCCTTCGACGCCCTCGATCTCGACCACGTCCGTTCCGGCGCCGGCGATGCGCGCCCCCATCCGGACGAGCGCGACCGCGAGGTCCTCCACCTCGGGCTCGCGGGCCGCGTTGCTGAGCACGGTCTTTCCGCGGGCGAGGGCCGCGGCCATCATCAGATTCTCCGTGCCGGTCACCGAGACGACGTCGAACGGCACGTGGGCGCCGCGCAGTCCCCCCTTCGGCACGGTGGCTTCGACGTAACCGTGCGCGAGGCGGATGTCCGCCCCGAGCGCGGCGAGCCCCTTGAGGTGCTGATCGATGGGCCTCGCCCCGATGGCGCAGCCGCCGGGCAGCGAGACGCGGGCCCGTCCGACGCGGGCGAGGAGCGGCCCGAGCACGAGCACCGAGGCGCGCATCGTCTTGACGAGGTCGTACGGCGCTTCGGGTCGAATCTCCCCGGGCGTCGACAGGACCAGTTCGTGGCCGGCGCGGCCGCGGCCCCGCTCGACGCCGACGCCCATGTGTCCGAGGAGGCGGCCGAGGGTCGCGACGTCGGCGAGCCGCGGCACGCGGCGCAGCCGGTGCTCGCCGGAGGCCAGCAGCGCCGCGGCCATCGCGGGCAGCGCGGCGTTCTTGGCGCCCGACACCGCGACCTCGCCTGTGAGGGCACGGCCCCCGTGAATGACCAGGGTGTCCACGAGAAGGCCGGGATGGTAGCACTGACCCGCCGGGGCTGAATAGCCACGGGTCGCAGCCGTCCGTCTGGCTGGAATGGAACGGGAGACGAACATGAAGCTCGCTTTCGGCCTCTGCTGCGGCCTCTGCCTCGCCGCCCTGCCCGCCCGGGCACAGTACGACTCCGACGCCGCCGGCGGCGAACGCGATTCCGCCGCGGCGCCGACCGAGCCCCGCGGCAACGCGGTTCCCGAGCCTCCGGATCACGATCCGCCGCCTCCCGGGCTCCTGCCTCCGTCGCCCTCCCAGGCTGCGGCCGGAGTGGCCCCGGCTTCCGTCGAGGAACTTCCATCCACGCCGGCCGGCCAGTGGCTGTACACCTCGCTGCTCGGCTGGATCTGGGCCCCACGCGGCGCCGAGTTCGTCGACGCCGGGGGCACCGAGCCGCACACCTTCGTCTACGTTCACCACGGCGGCTGGAGGTGGGTCGTCGCGCCCTGGGTGTGGGGCAACTGGTGGCCGTACGACCATCCGACCTACGACGGCGCGGGATCGCGGTGGGCCGGCGCGAGCCTGCACGACTGGCGGCGCGACAACGTCTTCCACATGGCGCCGTCGAACGCGAACGACGACCCGTGGGGGGACGACTTCGGGGACCCATTCCCGGTCGGCAGCTTCAGCCTGGGCAGCGGCGGCACGGACGCGGACGACGCCGACGGCATGGCCTCGGACGACATGGCCTCGGACGCCGCAGACTCGGGCGACGAGGACCTCGACGGAGCCGGCTGGGACACGAGCTGGTTCAACCCCGTGAAGACCGCATCCGCCGCCCCCACCCCGCCCGCGCAGGGCGCCGCGACCGCACCGGCCTTCAATCCCGCCGCGCTCGCCGGGTTCGGCCAGGAGATCTCGGAGCTGATCCAGGC
Source organism: Pseudomonadota bacterium (assembly GCA_027451705.1). GTDB lineage: Bacteria > Myxococcota > Myxococcia > Myxococcales > JAKAPL01 > JAKAPL01. The sequence goes on along the minus strand of DAIDIT010000184.1, from coordinate 365 downwards.
CGAGATGAGGCTCCCACAGTTCCAGCGCGGATGGGCCACGCACCAGAAGGGCAAGGCCTCGGGTGCCTGGTCGTCCCCCCATCCCTAGATGACGGCCGGCGACGGGATCGGCCGGACGGTGCTCGCGGCGGCCTCGGGCGTGTACCACTGGCGCAGCGCGGACGGGGTCGACCACTACGTCGGAGACCCGGCCGAGGTGCCCGCGGCGTACCGCGGCGCGGCGCGGCCCGTCGATCTCTCGGGGGTCTCGCTCAACCACGGGATGGAGCGTCAGATGGAGGCGGCGGCGCACGCGCGTGCCCAGGCGGCGCAGTCGACGGTCCCCGCGGGCCGCGCCCACCGGGTGGCGGCGATGCTCCCGGGCT
>DAIDIT010000183.1 GCA_027451705.1 Pseudomonadota bacterium | reverse complement strand
ATCTCCATCCGGGTGCCGACGCCGAACGTCTCGCTCGTCGACCTGACCGCGCTGCTGTCGCGAAAGGTGACGGCGGAGGAGATCAACGCCGCGATGAAGCAGGCGGCGGCGGGCGGCCTGTCGGGCATCCTCGCCTACGCGGACGAGCCGACGGTCTCGATCGACTACAACGACGACCCGCGCTCCTCGATCTTCGACGCGACGAACACCCACGTCATCGACGGCAACCTCGTCAAGGTCATGGCCTGGTACGACAACGAGTGGGGCTTCAGCAACCGGATGGTGGACGTCGCGCTGCTGGTCGGCGGCAAGCTCTAGCCCGTGATCCGATCGATCGACCAGCTCGAGCTGACGGGCAAGCGCGTCTTCGTGCGCGTGGACTTCAACGTCCCGCTCGCGGACGGCGAGGTCGCCGACGACGCGCGCATCCGCGCCGCGCTGCCGACCTTGCGCTGGGCGCTCGACCGCGGCGGCAAGGTGATCGTCGCGAGCCACCTCGGCCGGCCGAAGGGCGTCGACCCGAAGCTCTCGCTCGAGCCGGCCGGCGTGCGCCTCTCCGAGCTGCTCGGCCGCGACGTGGTGCTCGCCGACGACTGCGTCGGCGACGGCGTTCGCAAGCTGGTCATGGACCTGCGCGAGGGGCGGCTCCTGCTCCTCGAGAACCTGCGCTTTCACCCGGAGGAGGAGGAGAACGCGCCGGCGTTCGCGCAGGCGCTGGCCGCGCTCTGCGACGTCTACGTGAACGACGCGTTCGGCACCGCGCACCGGGCGCACGCCTCCACCGCGGGGATGGCGCGGCTCGTTGCCGAGCGGGCGGCCGGGTTCCTCATGAAGAAGGAGCTCGAGTACCTGGGCAAGGTGGTCGAGAAGCCCGAGAAGCCGTTCGTCGCGATCCTCGGCGGCGCGAAGGTCTCCGACAAGATCAAGGTGCTCGACCAGCTCCTCGGCCGCGTCGACGCGCTGCTCGTCGGCGGGGCGATGGCCTACACCTTCCTGCGGGCGACGGGCGCGCAGGTCGGCCGCAGCCGCGTCGAGGAGGCGAAGCTCCAGGTCGCGCTCGACTTGATCGAGAAGGCGCGCAAGCACGGCGTGCGGCTGCTGTTGCCGCGCGACCACGTCGCGGCGGCCGGACCCGATTCGGCCCCGGTCGCGGTGAAGGACGTCGCGATCCCGGCGGAGCTGATGGGGCTCGACATCGGGCCTTCGACGGTCGAGGCGTTCTCGGCCGAGATCGCGCGGGCGCGCACGGTCTTCTGGAACGGGCCGATGGGGATGTTCGAGAAGCGGCCCTTCGCCGCGGGCACCTTCGCGATCGCGAAGGCGATGGCGGCCTGCAAGGGGACGACGATCGTCGGCGGGGGCGACAGCGCGGCGGCGGTCGCCGAGGCCGGGCTCGTCGAGGAGATGTCGCACGTCTCGACGGGCGGCGGCGCGTCGCTCGAGTTCATCGAGGGCCGCGAGCTGCCCGGCGTGAAGGCGCTGGAAGCGTGAGCGCGCCCGGCCGCAAGCCCGTCATCGCGGGCAACTGGAAGCTCTTCAAGACCTCCGCCGAGGCGGCTGCGATGCTGCGCGACCTGCGGCCGCGGGTCTCGATGATCCACGACGTGGAGATCGTCGTCTGCCCGCCGTTCACGGCCATCGCCGCCGCGGCGCAGGCGCTCGCCGGCAGCAACGTCCAGGTCGGCGGCCAGGACCTCTACTGGGAATCGCAGGGCGCGTTCACCGGCGAGGTCTCGGGGCCGATGCTCGCGGAGCTGGGCTGCCGCTGGGTCGTCGTCGGCCACAGCGAGCGGCGGCAGCTCTTCGGGGAGACGGACGAGGCGGTCCACCGCAAGCTGGTCGCGGCGATCGCCGCCGGCCTCTCGCCGATCGCCTGCGTCGGCGAGACGCTGGCCGAGCGGGAGGCGGGCCGCACGCTGGAGGTCGTCGGGCGACAGATCCAGGGGGCGCTCGGTGGGCTGTCCGGCGACCAGATGAAGCGGCTCGTGGTCGCCTACGAGCCGGTCTGGGCGATCGGGACCGGCAAGGTCGCGACGCCCGCGCAGGCCGAGGAGGTCCACGCGGCGATCCGCGCGCGCGCCGCCGAGCTGCACGGCGCCGCCGTTGCGGGCGCGCTGCGGATCCTCTACGGCGGCAGCGTCAAGCCGGACAACGTGAAGGAGTTGATGGCGCAAGAGGACGTCGACGGCGCCCTCGTCGGCGGCGCCTCGCTCCAGGCCGAGAGCTTCGCGGCGATCGTGCGCTGGCGGGGCTGACCGCCGCTACTCCGGAGTTTGAATTCCGGGCGGGGATGGGGTAGGAATGGCCCCTTTCCGGCGTCGGTTCTGACGCCGGTGCCGGAGATTCGCCGATGATCTTCACGCTCATCCTCATCGTCCACGTCCTCGTCTGCGTGCTCCTGTTCGCGGTGATCCTCGTCCAGCAGGGCAAGGGCGCGAGCATGGGCGCCGCGTTCGGTACGGGCGGCAGCCAGACCGTGTTCGGCGGCTCGGGGGCCGGGAACTTCCTCACCAAGACCACCTGGGTGGCCGCGATCGTCTTCTTCTCGACCTCGCTGCTGCTGGCCTACAAGGGCAGCTTCCACCGGTCGGTCGTCGACACCCTGCCGGCGTCGACCCAGGGCGCCGCGCCCACCTCCGGCGCGCCGAAGGAAGCGGTGAAGACTTCGCCGAAGGGCGCGCCCGCGCCGGCGGCCAAGGCGGCAGCCCCCGCGGCTCCGGCCGGCGCTCCGGCGACGGGAACGCCCGCGAAGGCGCCCGCGGCCCCGGCGCCCGCGAAAGCCCCCTGACGGGGCGCTGTCGAAGCGGAGTCCGACGCCACGGGTAACGGCGGCGCCAGGCGAGGCAACGTTTTTCCCTCCCCGCGCCCCCGCCGGCGCCTCGCGCCACGGTCCCCGCGCGTCAGTGCGCGGGACTCGGCGCTGGCCCGCTTCCTGCGACAGTAGGCCTCCGTCCCCCCGAAACTCCCGGGCGGGTACGGAGGTTCGCATGACGTCCCAAGCCGTGGCGGTTTCCCCCGACAGTCTCAGCCGCTACATGGAGGAGGTCGCCGTCTACCCCCTCGTCACCGCCGACGAGGAGAAGCGGCTCGCGCGGCAGTACCGGCGCGCCAACGACAAGAGCGCGGCGGAGCGTCTGATCACGGCGAATCTCCGCTTCGTCGTCAAGATCGCCTACGAGTACCGCTCGCACGGGCTGCCGATGGCCGACCTCATCCAGGAGGGCAACCTCGGCCTCATCCGCGCGGTCGAGAAGTTCAACCCGGACAAGAACATCCGGTTGATCTCGTACGCCGTCTGGTGGATCCGGGCCTTCATCCAGAACCACATCCTCCACTCCTGGTCGCTCGTGAAGGTCGGGACGACGCAGGCGCAGCGGCGGCTCTTCTTCGGGCTGGCCCGCGCGCGCCGCGAGATCGCGAAGCACGACGGCGGGGGCGAATCCGACGCGGCGGGCGACCGGCGCTGGATCGCGCGGCGGCTCAAGGTGCGCGAGCAGGAGGTCGTCGAGATGGAGGCGCGCCTGTCGGGCCGCGACTGCTCGCTCGACGCGCCGCTCGACCAGGAGGACCACCGCACCACCCACGGCGAGCTCCTCCCGCACCCGGGGGCCTCGCAGGAGGCGATGCTGGGGGACCTCGAGCTGAGCCACCTGACGGCCAAGATGGTCCAGCAGGCGCTCTGCCGGCTCGATCCGCGCGAGCGCGCGATCGTCGAGCTGCGCCTGATGGCGGACGCGCCGATGACCCTGACGGACGTGGGGCGCAAGTTCGGCTTTTCGCGCGAGCGCGCCCGGCAGCTCGAGACCCGCGCGCGCGGCAAGCTCCGCAGCTTCCTCGAGGAGGCGCTCGAGGCGGCGCGGATCCCGCAGGGCTCCGCCGCCTGAGACTTGCGCGCCCTCGGCCCCCGCCGCATGATCCGGGGCCGAGGTGCGCGCATGGAGAAGCGGCGGATCGGATCCCTGGAAGTCTCGCTGGTCGGACTCGGCTGCAACAACTTCGGCGGGCGGCTGGACGCCGCCGGGACCGAACGGGTGGTCGGCGCCGCGCTGGACGCGGGGATCGACTTCTTCGACACCGCGGACATCTACGGCGGCACGCGCAGCGAGGTCTTCCTCGGCCAGGCGCTCCGCGGCCGCCGGGAGCGGGCGATCGTCGCGACGAAGTTCGGGATGCCGGTGGACGAGCGCCGGCGCGGCGCGCGGCCCGAGTACGTGCGGCAGGCGATCGAGGACTCGCTGCGGCGGCTCGGCACGGACCACGTCGACCTCTACCAGCTCCACCAGCCGGATTCCGAGGTGCCGATCGCGGAGACCCTCGGCGCGCTCGACGCGCTCGTGCGGGAGGGCAAGGTCCGCGAGATCGGCTGTTCGAACTTCTCCGCCGCGCAGATCGGCGAGGCCCAGGGCGCGGCGCGGGGCGCGCGCTTCGCGAGCGTGCAGAACGAGTACAGCCTGGTCGAGCGGGACGCGGAGCGCGAGGTGCTGCCCGCGTGCGCGCGGTACGGCCTCGCCTTCCTGCCCTACTTCCCGCTCGGCGGGGGACTCCTCACCGGCAAGTACGCGCGGGGGCGCACGCCCGCGGGAGCGCGGCTCGCGGCCGGGGGCAAGCTCGCCGAGCGGATGCTGGAGGAGCGGCGGCTCGCGCGCGTCGAACGGCTCGACGGCTGGGTGCGGGCGCGCGGCCACGGCCTGCTCGAGCTGGCGTTCTCGTGGCTCGCCGCGCGGCGCGAGGTCGCCTCGGTGATCGCCGGCGCGATGACCCCCGAGCAGGTGCGCGCCAACGCGGCGGCGGTGGACTGGAAGCTCTCCGCGGACGACCTGGCGGAGCTGGATCGGCTGCTCGCCGAGCGCTGAGTCAGGCCGCGACGCAGACGCGGTTGCGGCCCTCGCGCTTGGCGCGGGCGAGGGCGTCCGCGGCCTTCTGGCGCAGCGCGGCGGCGTCGCCGCCGGGGGCGTGCTGCGCGAGGCCGATGCTCGCGGTCACGGAGGCCTCGCCGTCCGCGAGCGCGAAGCGCTGGGCTTCGATCTGTCGCCGGATTCGCTCGGCGATGAGCTGCCCCTCGGACGCCGCGGCCTCGACGAGCAGCAGCGCCAGCTCGTCGTCCCCCGAGCGCGCCACGAGATCCGCGCTTCGCACCGATCCGATCGCCAGCCCGCCCAGCCTCGACAGCAACTCGTCCCCCGCCGCCCGGCCGCGCCGCGCGTTCAGCTCGCCGAGACCGTCCACGTCGAGGAGGGCCAGGGTGAGCCGGTGGCCGTGGCGCTCGGCGCGGGAGAGCTCCTGCGCGAGCCGCCCCTCGAAGTACGCGGGGGTGAAGCAGCGGGTGAGGGGGTCGCGGATCGAGAGCTCCCGGATCGCCGCGACGCGCTGGACGTAGGCGCTCACTCGGGCCACCAGTTCGCGCGGCTCGAACGGCTTGCCGAGATGGTCCGTCGCGCCGGCCTGGAGCCCGGCGACCCTCTCCTCGAGCCCCGCGTTCTTGCCGAGCAGGAGGATCGGCACGAGCTGGAGTTCGGGGCTCTGGCGGACCTTCCGGCAGACCTCGAGCGCGTCGAGGTGGGGGGCGTCGACGTCGAGTATGACCAGGTCCGGCGCCGCCCGCTCGATCAGCGCGAAGGCGTTGGACGAGCCGGGCAGGCAGCGCGTGGCGTGGCCGGCGAGCGCCAGCGTGCTCTCGACGAGCCGGGCGCTGAAGGGATCGTCCTCGAAGATCAGGATCTGGGTCTTCGCCCCGCCGTCGGCCGATGCGGCGCCCGCGGCCGCCGGGGCGGCCGGCGCACGGCGTGGCGGGCGCGGTGCCTCGCCCTCGAGGAGCGAACGGACGCCGGCCAGGCCGCTGTCGAGGCTGCGCCGCAGCGGCCGGGACAGCGGCGCTCCCGATTCGAGCGCGGACGCGGCCGCGCCCTCGCAGGCCGAGGCGAGGTGGCCGAGCAGCGAGTAGCCGACCGTCGCGGCGTCGGAGCCCAGCCAGCGGAAGAAGCGGACGACCTCCTCGAGCGCCGCGTGATCGGAGGCGTCGGCGTCGAGCCTTTGTACCGCCTGCTCCACGGTGGCGAAGCCCGCGCGCAGGTCGCGGAGAAAGACGTCTCGCAATTCGACGCGCAGTTCGGCGGGGAGGTCGTTGGCCATCACGGGACCACCGGGGCCGTCGGACGGCCGGAGATCGGGGAGAGTATAGCAGAGCCGAATCAGCGTGCGGCGGCGAGATCGAGCACGAGGCGGGCGTAGAACCGGAGCCCCTCGGCGAGCGCGGACGCCGGGATTCGCTCGTCGACGCCGTGGGCGCGCCGGGCGTCCGCTTCCGACAGGGGGAAGGGGAGCAGGCCGTACGCGGCGGTGCCCCGGGGCCGCAGGAAACGCGAATCGTTCGCCCAGGCGGCCATGATGGGAACGACCGCGGCGCCCGGCCAGGTCTCGGCGACGGCGCGGCGGATCGCGTCCGGGCCCGCACCCGTCAGCGGCGAAGGCCCCGAGCGGCCGAAGTCGGGCCCCGGGATCACGCGTACGCCGGGATCGCCCACCGCGGCCTGCAGCGCGACCAGGACCTGCTGCGGGGTCTCGTCGGGCAGGATCCGGCAGTTGACGTTCGCCTCGGCGGACGCGGGCAGCGCGTTGACCCGGCTGCCGCCGCGCACGGTCGTCGCGACGCAGGTCGTGCGCAGCAGCGCGGCGAGCGAGGGCGCGCGATCCAGCGCCGCGACCGCCCACGCGGGCGGAGGGCCGCTGCCCTCGGCGAGGACGCGCAGCGCCCGGGCGAGATCCCCGGACTCGAGCCGCGCGCGGCTCGAGAAGTAGGCGCGCGTGACCGGCAGCAGGCGCGGCGGGAACGGGTGGTCCGCGAGCCGCACGAGCGCCGCCGCGAGCCGATCGATCGCGTTGCCCGGAAGCGGCACGGACGAGTGGCCCGTGGGGCCCGTCGCCTCGAGCGTGTAGTCCTGGTAGGTCTTCTGCGCGGCCTCGAGGTCCACGATCGACACGCGGCCGGCGGCGTCGAGCAGCGGCCCGCCGCCCTCGTTGAGCGCGATCTCCGCGTCGAGGGTTCCGGGCCGGTGCGCGAGCTGCCACTGGATCCCCGAGCCGCCGGACTCCTCGTCGCCCGTCCAGGCGACGACGACGTCGCGCCGCAGCCGGACGCCCGACCGCTTGAGCCAGATCAACAGCTCGAGGTCGATGGCCGCCGCGCCGAGGTCGTCGGAGACGCCGCGGCCCTGCAAGAAGCCCGCGACCTCGGTCAGCCGGTGCGGCGGCGTGGACCACGCCTGCCCGGCGGTGCCGACGACGTCGACGTGGGCGAGCAGCAGGAGCGGCCGCGCCGAGCCGTCGCCCGCGAGGCGCGCGACGAGGTTCTGCCGGCCCTTCGCGAACGTGTCGATCTCGTAGGGGATGCCCGCCGCGGCCAGGCGCCGGGCACCGATCGCCACGGCGCGCGCCTCGTTGCCGGGCGGGTTCGAGCTGTCGGCGGCGACGAGCTCGCCGAGGAGGGCCCGGGCGTCCTCGGCGACCGACGGCGGCGGCGCGGGTGCGGGGCGCGCGAGCGCGAGCGCGATTGCGATCGGGAGCCACGGCATGGCCGCGGCATTGTCGGGGACCGTCGCGCCCGCCGCAAGGTCCGCGGCGCGGCGGGGCGCGGGCCGGCGACCGCGGCCGGCCTACTCGAGGTGGTGGCCGTAGGCCTGGTCCTCTTGGTCGGCCTCGGCGTCGGCCTTCGTCGCCTGCTCGCGGCCCGGCAGGTGGTTGGGCGGGGCATAGACGGTGTAGAGCCGCAGGGACCCCGCGCCCGTGTTGACGATGTCGTGCGTCACCCCGGGGGGGACCGCGACGACGTCCCCCGGCCCGACCTTCCTCGCCGCGTCGACCGCCCCGGGCGCACCCGCCTGCAGCCGCGCCTCGCCCCGGCCGGAGACGATGAAGAGAAGCTGTTCGACCTTGGCGTGGCGCTCCTCGCCAATGTCGCCACCTGGCGGGATGGACATGAGCGCGATCTGGGAGAGCGGGCCGGTGTAGACCACCTTCCGGTACTTGGTGTTGTGGGACGCGAGGGACGCGACGTCGGCGACGTAGGCGCCGGCGGGGAGCGGCTGATCGGCGACGGGCCGCCGCCGGTTCGAGGCGGCGACGGCGAGTGCGAGGACGGCGAGCGACAGGATGAGCGGGCGCATGGGGCCTCCGATTCCAGCGAGGATGCTCATCGCAGGCCTGCGGGAGCAGGGGCCCCGTTCGGTCTTCCCTGGCAATGCGGGGCGGCGTCGCATAACATGCGCGCCGGAGGTGCGCATGCCCGTGCGGCTGGAGCTGTACTCCGACTTCGTCTGACCGTTCTGCTTCATCGCGGAGCACGGCAGCCTGGTCAGGCTGCGTCGAGAGTACGACCTCGCGTTCGAGTGGAAGGGGTTCGAACTGCACCCCGAGACGCCCCCGGGAGGGGTCGATCTGTCGCGCCTCTTCGGGCCGGCCCGGGTCGCCGCGATGCGGCCGCGGCTGCGCGCGCTCGCGGAGAGCTTCGGGGTCCACGGCATGGGTTCTCCCGAGAAGCTGCCGAACACGCGCCGCGCCCTCGCGGCGGCCGAGTTCGCGCGCGACGCGGGGAAGCTGGACGGATTCCGCGAGGCGGCGATGCGCGCGCACTGGCAGGAGGGTCGCGACCTCGAATCCGACCCCGACCTCCGAGCCGTCGCGACCGTCGCGGGTCTCGACCCGGACGCGGCGGTCGCCGCGAGCCGCGACCCGCGCCTTCTCGCGCGGGTCGACGCCGCCCGCGACGAGGCGGGGCGGCGCGGCGTCAGCGGAATCCCGACGTTCTTCTTCGGCGACCTCGCGGTCGTCGGCTGCCAGCCGTACGAGGAGCTCGAGGCCGCGGCGCGGGCGGCCGGCGCGTCTCCCCGCAGGTGAGCTCAGCGCGGTGGCGGCTCGCACAGCGGGCCGACGTCGCCCGTGATCAGCCGCGCCCCTCGCTCGTAGGTGAAGTACAGCCAGGCCCAGTCGAAGAGGACCAGCAGCCGGTTGCGAAATCCGATCAGGTAGAGAATGTGGACGAGGAGCCACGCCAGCCAGGCGAAGAGACCCGCGAGGTGCACGCGGCCGAAATCCGCGACCGCGGCGGCGCGGCCCACCGTGGCGAGCGTGCCCTTGTCGCGGGAACGGAACGGTTCCGGCGTCCGGCCGGCGATCGCGCGAAGGACGTTGCGGGCGGCGTGCCGGCCCTCCTGGATCGCGGCGGGCGCGACGCCGGGCACGGGCCGTCCGTCTTGCACGAGCGCGGCGAGGTCGCCGGCCACGAAGACCTCGGGCGCGCCGGGCACGGAGAGATCCGGCAGGACCTTCACGCGGCCCAGGCGATCGAGCGGCGCGCCGAGCGATGCGCCCAGCGGCGACGCCTGGACGCCCGCGGCCCAGACGACCGTTCGGGCCTCGATCCGCCGCTCGCCCAGCGAGATGCCGCCCGCGTCCACTTCCGTCGCGGCCTGGCCCGTGACGACCTCGACGCCGAGCCTCTCGAGCTGCGACCGTGCCCGGGCGGACGAGGCCTCCGACATGGCCGGCAACAGGCGCGGACCCGCCTCGACGAGGAGGATGCGCGCCTTTCGCGGATCGATCGCGCGGAAGTCGCGCGCCAGCGTCCTGCGCGAGATCTCGGCGAGCGCGCCGGCCAACTCGACGCCGGTCGGACCGCCTCCGACGATCGCGAAGGTGAGCCAGGCCCGCCGCCGCCCGGGTTCGCCCTCCCGCTCCGCGGCCTCGTAGGCGAGGAGGATCCGGCGCCGGATCGCGAGCGCGTCCTCGACGGTCTTGAGGCCGGGGGCGTGCGCCTCCCATTCGGGGTGGCCGAGGTAGGAATGGGTCGCGCCGGGCGCGAGGATCAAGAAGTCGTAGGGCAGCTCGCCGTCGGCGAGGCGGACGACCTTGCGGCCGACGTCGACGGCCTCCGCATGGGCGAGGAGGACCTCCTCGTTGCGGCCCCAGCGCAGGACGCGCCGGATGGGGGTCGCGATGTTGCTCGGGTTCAGCGAGGCGGTCGCGACCTGGTAGAGCAGCGGCTGGAAGAGGTGGAAATTG
>DAIDIT010000182.1 GCA_027451705.1 Pseudomonadota bacterium | reverse complement strand
CGCAAGCGGGGGAGGTGAGGTGGGCGGCGGCCGGTGCGGGCAGCTCCGGAGGGGCCTGCGGCGGCGGCTCGTGACGCGGCCTGCTGCGACGTAGCCCGGGGGCGAAAAGCCCTCCCCCGCTTGCGGGGGAGGGAGGGGTGGGGGGAGAACGCGCCATTCCCGTGTCGGCCCCCCTCCCGGCCTCCCCCGCAAGCGGGGGAGGTGAGGTGGGAGGGCGGGGACGCGGACTCAGTGCTGCTGCGCGGGAACCGCGGAGGCGACTTCGGCCGCGGGCGCGGACGGCGACTCGGCCTGCGACGTCACGTCGCGGACCGTCGGGCTCGCCTCGCCCACGATGAGGTGGACGATGCCCACGACGTCGAGGCTCAGACTGACGAACCAGCCGACGCCCAGCGGACCCGGCGCGGTGACGTGGTCCAGTTCGATGGGCGAGGTGCTGAACTGGTAGCAGTAGCCGTTCGAACCGGCGACCGAGCTGGAGCAGGCGGGGGCGCTCGTCGCGGGGACGCGCGTCAGCGCGAGGTGTGCGCCCGCGTCGATCGAGCCGATCCACTTCACGCCGAATCCCGCGCCGATGAAGTAGTTCTCGAGCGGGTTGATGGTGAAGGGGATGATCAGCGTCGGGAACCGCAGCATCGACGCCCAGGGATCGGCGATGTCCGTGAAGGAGAGCGGGATCAGGCTCGCGCTCACGCCGCCGAGGAAGCCCTGCGTCTGCGTCGCCGAGAGCTGCTGGGCGCCCACCCGGCCGACGAGGTCCGGATGGTCCGGAAGTCCGGCCGAATAGAGGACCGCGAGGCCGAGCGTAAAGTAGTCGCGCGGCTGCGGCTGGAAGTGGTCGCTCAGGATATCGTGCTCCTCGGTCACCGTCGGAGGGGCCTCACCGAGGTCGAAGAGGGGCGAGGCCTCCTTGAGGACGTGGACCTGGTAGATGTCCGGCGCCGCGAAGAGGCCGTTCGCCGGGTAGCGGCCGAGGTGCACCCGAACCGGCTCGGGCGTGGCCGGAAACGACAGCGCCGCCCGCAGGAACTCGATGTCGCGACCGAAGCGGCCCACCGCGTCGCCCGCCGGGCCGGCGTCGGCGACGAGCTGGCGGGCCGCGGCCTCGGCCTTCTGCAACGCGGCGATGGCCGTGTGGGCCGCGGCGTCCTGCTCGGACTGCGACGTCGGCGTCAGCGCGAGGTTCAGCACGGCCTCCTTCGCCGGCTCGCGCGCGGCCACGAACGCCGCGATTTCGGCCTGGAAAGGCTTGAGCGCCGCCACCAGCTTGGCGCCGGGTCCTCCGCCGGCGCACAGCTTCCCGACGGCGTCGCGCAGCTTACCCTCGCGGACGCGGTCGGTCGAAATCTCGCAGACGAGGTCGACGCGATCGGCCGCGGTCTCGACCTCGCCGAAGGAGCGGTGGATCTGGTGGAACGCCTTGACGAACGCCGGCGTCACCAGGCTCTGGTAGCGCGCTTCGATCGCGTTGGCCTCGAGGACGTCGTGGCTCTGGGGGGCCATGGCGGCGGCCCCGGACGGGGGCGCCGCGTGGCCCTTCGCGGCCGGCGCGGCGGCGGCCTCGCCCTCGGCCGCCTCGATCGGCTGCAGGTGGCTGATGGCCTCGCCGACGCTCTCGGGGGCGCTCGAGAGATCGTGGAGGGCCCCGGCGAAGCCCTGGACGACCGCGAGCTGCTGGCGCAGCAGCTGCTTGTGTCCGTGGCCCGTGCCGACCGCCGAGGGGTGGTACAGGCGGTAGCGGTAGGGCTGGTTGGGATCGAGCGCGGGGAGCTCCAGGACGATTCGCTGGTGCGAGAGCGGCTCGTCCTCGGTCGTCACCCCGTTCAGGCAGCGGACGAAGTTCCCGTCGGACGTGACCAGGATCGTGTAGGTCCCGGTCCGATGGCCGGCCGTCGCTTGGCAGGGGTCCGCCGCTCCCATCGAGAGTGCCAGTCCTGCTGCCGCCAGAATCGATGTCATCCGCTACCTCCCGCGTGCGTCCCGCGCACGCTCAGTCGTTCATTGCAGCTCTGCTCGAACTTGCTGGTCCACGATTCGCGCGAACGCCTACCAGACCCGGACGACGGGACGGTAGACCCAAGGATGGTACACCACCACCGGGTGATACACGTAGGGATGGTAGACGTACATCGGCCGCACGTACGGCCGGTAGACGTAGGGGTGGTAGACGTACGGGTTGTACACGACGACCTGGGCCCTGGCCGGACGGGCCGGCGCGAGGACGATCCAGGCGGCGAGAAGCCCGACTGCCAACGATCCGAGGGTCTGCTTCGCGAGGGTCTTCATCTGCATGCGGTCCTCACTTTTGCGGACGCCAGCCTAGCGCGTGGACTGACGTGGATCAAGATCGATTCGCAACTTTACCGTCTACACTCCAGGGCGTAGAGTCGAACGCCCGTGGAACGACGATCCCAGACGCGGGGGCGCGCTGGATATTCAGCCGACGCGGGGCCTCGCTGGACCCGTCGGGGTCTGCTGACCGCCCTCGGCGCGGCCGCGCTCGGCAGCGCCGCCTGCCGCCGGCTCGGCCTCGGTCGGCACGCCCTGCACGGGGGCAGCCGGTTCGACAGCTTTCCGATCTGGCGCCTCGACGGCTTCGTGACTCCAACCGCCGCGTTCTTCGTCCGCGACCACTTCGGGATTCCGGGCGACGCCCTGCACGGGGAGGGTTGGACCGTCCGCGTCGAGGGCGACGTCGAGCGGCCGTTCGAGCTGTCCCTCGCCGAGATCGGCGCGGCGGCGCTGGTCGAGCGCCCGGTGACCCTGGAGTGCGCGGGCAACGCGGGCCGCAACGGCATCGGTCCCTGGACGGGCGGCGGCCGCGCCTACGGCGGCGCGAGCACGGCGGTCTTCGGCGGCCACGCGCTCGCCCCGCTCCTCGAGCGCGCGGGGCCGAAGCCCGGCGTCGTCGAGATCGTCTTCGAGGGGGCCGACGCGGGCGCCGAGCGCGGGTCGGACGAGCGCCATGTCTTCGCCCGGAGCGTGCCCCTCGCCAAGGCCCTCGCGCCCGAGTCGATGCTCGCGACGCGGATGAACGGCGACACGCTGCCGGTGCGCCACGGCGGTCCGCTCCGCGCCCTCTTCCCGGGTCGCTACGCGACCGACTCGGTCAAGTGGCTCCGGCGGATCCGCGCGATCTCGGCGCCCTTCGACGGCTACTACCAGTCCCGCCGCTACGTCCGGAAGGCCCCCGGCGATCCAAATGTGCACCAACTCGGCGATCTCCGCGTGCAGTCGGAGATCGCGCGGCCGCGGCCCGGCGCGAAGCTGCCGGTTGGCCTCGCGGTCGACGTCGTCGGGGTCGCCTGGGGTGGCCACGGCGGCCTCGCCAAGGTCGAGGTGAGCGTCGACGGCGGCGAGACCTTCGCGCCCGCGACCTTCCTCGATCCGGACCGGCCCTTCTGCTGGCGCCGCTGGCGCCACACCTGGACGCCCGAGCGCCCGGGGCCGCGCCTCCTGCTCGCGCGGGCTACGGACGGGACGGGCGCCTCGCAGCCGTTCGCCTCCGGCGAAGAGCTCGGCCGCAGCTACAGCGTCTCCGGCCTCGACCGCATCCAGTACGCCGACAACGCCGTCCCCATCGTCCCCGTCGTCGTTGCCTGACCGTCAGGGCGGCAGTTCGAAGACGTGGATCAGCGTGCTCTGGTTCTGGTCGACGGCCGCGAGGCCGATGCCGCCATTGGGCTCGTCGAACCCCGCAACGATAACGCCCGCCGTTGCGGGAATCGAGGGAGGTGCCGTCACGTGCAGCAGGGACACCGCCTCTATCGGCGGCCCTTGGGGCCAAGCGAGGTTCTGACAAATCACCAGGATATCGCCTCGCCAGTGGAGCAGCGGAATTGGCACTGCGCTCGTGCAGCCCTGCACTTCCAAGGTGGGAGTGACCCTGCCGGCTGGAGTCCACGTCGTCCAATCCACGATGGACCCCGTACCCGCGGCGGTGACCCATGCCGCGACGGCACCGCCGCCGTCGACGCTGGCGATCCCCATGTTCGCTATATTCTGCAGCGACGCACCCGCTATCTGCGTCGGCGCCGACAGGAAGCCCCCGGCGAACCCGCCAACCCAAAGCGCGTTGTTGGCATCGGCGTAGAGGACGCAAACGCCCACCGCGCAGTCCGCCGCAACGACCGTCACGGGAGGCGTCGGGGTCGTCGCTTCGTTGAACGGGCCAGGTGGCGGCTGGCCGACGGCGAAGCCCGCCGCGTTCGCCTCGAACGAAAGGAGGTTGTTTCCCGCCGGATCCGCGACGACGGCGAGAGGATAGAAGCAGCCCCCCAGAGGCGCCGCGGGCGGAAACAACGCGCCTGTCAGAAACGAGGAGCCGCCGTTCGTGGACTGACCCAAGGAGGCATTGACTCCGCAGCCGCCGGTACCTCCGTCGACCGTCACCCACTCCACGGCTGCGTTCGTCCCCCCGGGCCCATAGGTCGTTCCCACGAGCGAGTTCATTTGGAGGACCGCTCCCGGGTATTCGCCCAGGAGCGTCTCGCCCCCGAATACGCCGCCGTCGAAGACGAGGGCACCGTAGACGGAGCCGCCGGCCGCCCCGATGTCGGTCCACGAGACGAGTGCGCCTCCTCCGTCCACGTTCGGTAAGGCAACGAGCGACGACACGAATGCAGGCGAGATCACGTCACCGATGGGTAGCCAGACCACGGCCTTGCCGGCGTCTGCCACGCCCGCGTCCAGGGGGCCGGCGTCGACTGGACCAGCGTCGCGAGGACCGGCGTCGAGCACGCCAGCGTCGGACAGACCTGCATCGGCGGTGCCCCCTCCGTCGGGGCTCAGCAGGTCGCCGCCGTCCACTGGCGTCGCGCCGTTGGCGGCGTATGTCGCCTGGCTGAAGACGAAGATCTGGCGCAGGAGCGTGGACTGGCCGGCGATGGCGGGGATGCCCGAGAGGTAGACCGGGGGCAAGGGCGGCGAGACGGCGGCGGTCGCCGCGACCTCGACCTCGTAGAGCTGCCCGGGCGCGACCGTCTGGTAGAGCTGGACCGCGGAGGTGCCCGCCGCGGGATCGGGTGTCTGGAACGCCACGCTGAGCCCGCAGGCCGGGCAGCCGGCCGGCGCGAGTCCGACGGCGAGGGTCTGCGCGAGCGGCCGCACGCGGTCCTCCGACGCGCTCGCGCCGAGGTCGCCGAGCACGGCGTCGCCGACGAAGGCCGTCGAACCCTCGGCCGGCGAGCGATCCCGGAAGCCCGCGAAGTCTTGGCCCGCCACGTCCTGCCCCGGCACTGCGGTCACCTCGATCGCCTCGGACTGGAGCGCGTTCGAGGCCCAGAGCTCGTGCGGCCCGGCCGGCAGGGTGATCGCGTAGTGGCCGGCGCCGTCGACCGAGGTCGAGAAGCCCTCGAACTCGAGCGGACCGCCGTCCGCGCCCGGCCGGAACGCCCCGACGATCGCGCCGCCGTCGGCGCCCTGCACCGTGCCCTCGACCGTTCCGGCCGCCCCGACGTCGATCGTCCCGAGGTCGAGGCTGTCCGTGCCCGTCGCGGTCGGCGGCAGGTAGACGTCGGCGCGCTCTCCGGCGAGGGGAGGGTTGCCGGGGACGCGGTAGCGCAGCGTGTAGGTGCCGTCGGGCAGCGAGAGGAACGCGAAGTCGCCCGAGGCGCCGAGGGTGACCGAGAGGTTGCTCCAGAGCAGGTCGACCGTCGCGCCGGCGACGGTCTGCCCGGGCGCGCCGCCGTCGAGGCGAAGCCGGCCGGTGACGATTCCCGCATCGAGGGGCGAGACCGGGTTGTCGAACGTGTAGAAGCAGCCCCCGAGGCCGAGCGCGACTGCGGCAACCGCGAGCGGGCGGACCCCTCCGTGGATCACGCGACGTTCATAGAATGACGCGCGGAGCCACGTCAAGACGCCGCGCGCGAAAGCGTGGCGCGAAAGCGCGACCTCGAGTGGCAGCGACGCACCGTAGGAGGAGGGCGCCCGGGACCACGAACCCGGGCGCCCTCGCGCTGCCGCTACTTCCCGGTGGGGGCGCCGCCCGAGGCCGGGGCCACGGTGGAGGCCGCGCCCGGCGCCTCCGCGCTGCCCGCGACCTCCACGGGCGCGCTCGCGCCCGGCGGGGTCGGACCGGTCAGGAGCCCCGGCTCGATCTGCCCGGCCGGGGTCACCAGCGCGAGCCCCGGCGTACCGTCGGCCGTCACCTTCAACCGCTCCTTCGGCCCCATCGTCCTGCGCACGCCGCGGGTCCGGCGGAGCTTCGCGAGCGCCTTGGCCTTGGTCTCCGTCGAGTTCACCCGGGCCTTCTTCGGGCTGATGCCGAAGTCGGCCAGGAGCGGGTTGCGGGGACCGAACTGCGCCTTCAACGCCGTCTCGTAGTTCTCGATGAACGTCTTGAGGGCGGGAAGGCCGGCCTCGTACGCCGCCAGCGCCTGTTTCAGCGCGGACCTCGCGTTCTGCACCGAGGTGTAATCCTCGTCCGCGGTGCCGAGTTGCGCCAGGATCTGCGCCTGCGTCATCGCTTGCCCGACGACCAGGATGGTCATCTTGCCGACGATGTTCTTCTTCGTTCCGGCCGCCAGCACGTCCGCGTGCTGGATGATCGCCGCCGGTCCGCTACCGTTCTTCGCTGCCATGACTGCATCCGTCCTTTCGACTGCCGCATCGCGGGAGGAATTCCCGTGAGACCGCGGCCTCGTTCCGGGTCCGCGTGTCGAGAGGGGGCTCGAGCAGCCGCCGTGCCAGCCGCAAGTGCTCGGAAAAACGAGGCGCGGGCCGATGCGATCGGGCGGCCGCGGACAGACTCTGTCCACGCGAGGCGTAACCCGCTGATTTCGCGTGGACAGATCCTTTCCGCCGCGGACAGATCCTTTCCACGCCGCGAACTGCGGCGCGTCCGGAGCTGAAGCGTTGCAGCCCTCCCGCCGCGCTTCGCCAGCGCCGCGTCGATGCCCGCGAGCGGCCGCGCCTCGTTCGCAAGCGCCCGGCGGTCTCTCGTCGGCGGCGCGCCGAGTCGCGTCAGCGCCGTGGAGGTACCCTTCAGCGCCGCGCCGAGCATCCGTGCCGCCCGACGGCGGCCGCTTCGCGCCGCGAGACGATGCGCCAGCGCCGCCGCGCCGCCGATGCGCGCCACGC
>DAIDIT010000181.1 GCA_027451705.1 Pseudomonadota bacterium | reverse complement strand
GACCGCTCTCGATTTGGGACTTCGCATCCTCGTGCTGCTCTCGCCGGTCCTGCTGGCCGCGCTCGCCTGGGCCTCCGCGCGGCTCGCCCAGTTCATCACCGCCCACGTCAAGAACGCCTACCTCAAGAACGCGCTGGTCCGGCTCGACGACGCCGTCTTCAGCGCCGTGAAGGAGCTGGAGCAGACGCTCGTCGCCGAGGTGAAGGCGTCGTCCGGCGACGGCAAGCTCAGCGCCGCCGACCGCGACCGGATCAAGCGGGCCGCCATGGACAAGGTGAAGAGCTACCTCGGCATGAAGGGCATCGCGGAGATCGCGACCATCCTCGGTCTCTCGCCCGAGGCGCTCGACGGCGTGATCGGCACGCGCATCGAGGCGGCGGTCCACGACGTCCGCGCGGCCACGGCCGCGATCGCGGCGAAGGCCCCGGCTCCGGCGGCCGCGGCGCCGGCGGGAGGCAGCCAGCTCCCTTTGGCGCCATCGCCCGCGGCCTAGACGCCGCGGGCCAGCTCGCACCCGGGCACGGCCAGCTCGATCTGTCGCTCTACGCGAAACCCGGTGCGATGGGCGGTCAGCTCGATTACGAGCACCGGGTGACGCAGAGCCTGTCGCTCTTCGGCGAGGGCTGGGCCGGCCTCGCCGAAGGGCCGGGCGGGTGGCAGCCGGACTTCGGCGCAATGGGAGGGGCACGGTGGACATTTTGAAGCTGGTGCCACCGCACGAGGAGAGCCGCTTCGACAGGCTGCTCGCACAGGCGCAGGCCGAGTACCGCCTGCTGCGGGTGCTGCCGAAGCGGCGCTCCCTTCTCATGCGCGTCATCTACCGGGCGTCGCTGATGCCGCTCTGGAACCCGACCTTCCTCGACGACTACACGACGACGCTCTTCTTCTGGGTCTTCATGCCCGAGGAGCTGATTGGCACCGACGAAGGCTACCGGGTTCTGCGCCACGAGCTCGTCCACGTGCGCGACGCCTGGCGCACCGGGCTGCTGCCGTTCGCGTTCTCCTACCTCTTCCTGCTGCCGGCGGGCCTCACGCTGCGCGCCTTCTGGGAGTTGCGGGCGTACACGGAGACCATGCGCGTGGAGTTCGAAGGGACGGGCGCCATCGCGGACAGCACGCTTGAGGCGATCGCAGAGCAGTTCACCGGGCCGGCCTACCTCTGGATGCTGCCGTTCCCGCGGTGGGTGAGGCGGCTGCTGGAGAAGCGGAGGGCCAAGATCATCCGCCAACGCCCTTCAGCACCCTCTCCATGAATCTTGGGTGAATGGGACACTACTGGTCCGCCCCTTCCACTTGCCGCCAAGGGTCGCTCCGGAGGCGCCTTCCCGTGATCACGGACAGGAAGTCCTCGACGTACATCGGCTGGCTGACCAGGTTGCATGCAGTCTGTGGCCCCTCGGGTCTGTTCTCGGGGAAGGGCGGTACGATTGACCTCGGATAGACGATCGCCGCGAAGAGTCCCTGCAGACGTACAGAATCGGGCCTTGCGCGATCAGGTCCGAGAACGGAGTGAACGTCGAGGTACGGCACCTGGTTCGAGGCCATCGCGCCAAGCAGACGCTCAAGCGAGTACGTATCCGATGGCGGGAACCGGTACCCAAGAAAGACGATCACCTCGGCGTCCTTGATCTCCTTCTCAGCTGCATCCCATAGGAACCTAAGGGTTGTGGTTCGGATCAGGTCTTGCTTGGCCGGCCCTGGGGTTGCCAACGCCAAGTCATCGCGTTCACATGAAAGCGCAAAATGAGGGTCTGGATCGACGTTCGCGCCACGACCCGTGGGCAGATCAATCTCAGCGAGTTGATCCTCCGCCGCTGGGGTGTGACGCCGCCAGTCGACGCTGCCATGAAGCTTGTAGACGCGCGCGCCGTTCGCAGGACGTTCGATTCCGTCAGGGCATTGCGCCGACTGCAACCGTGGACGAACGAGTCCGAGCCTGCCGGTCGCTTGCTGGCTGAGTACTTCAAGCACCCGATCATAGTTGAAGGTCACGATCGCTTGGTCGGCATCGAGCTGGTCTACCCAGCGAAGATACGGCCGCCAGCGCTCAGCCTTCAGGTCCGCATGCTCAAGAAACGCTGAACATTGCGCTGCAAGAATCCGCTTTGCCGCAAGGAGAATGTCACGCGGATCCGGCGCAGAGACTTCGGGGTCGACTCCATGAAGGCTCCTATGCGTCTTCTCGAACGTCTTCGCCAACCACTTCGTGAAGGTTTCGAGATGCGGGTGCGCATGTCCAGCTCCAGCCTCTTCGAGCGTCTCAAGAAACGTCTCGGCGTTGTCCCAGATGCGTTCGGGAGGAAGGTTCGGCGCAGAACGTTTCGTTTCGATGGGCCTGTGGAGATCGATGTCTGCCCTTCGTCCCCACTGGTAGAGGTAATGCGCCACGCGAGCGGCCAACGAATCCAGCTGCGCGGTACGATCCGGGAAGGCCGCCTTGATCTCCTCGAGGACGTTCGGATGGAACAGGTTGTCGAGCAGAGGACCGCCGAGGGGCTTGGAGAAGCCTGCACCCAGAATCCAAACAATCTTCTTCATGATGTCCCTCGGTCGTGCTGCTGGGCGAGCACGAGGACGTTCCCGTCCGGGTCGGCGAAGTAGGCTGCCTCGTCGCCCCAGTCCCGCGCCGCGAGTGGGCTCAACACGCGCGCGCCCGCGCGGGTCAGCCGGTCGATCGCCGGCTGGATGTCGTCGACGTGGAAGTAGAGCTCCGTGGGCGCAAGTTCGCCGCCGGGGATGCGCGCGGGAACCTTACCCGCGTTGCGCCCGAAGCCCAGCCGCTCGTAGAGGGCGAGCCGCATGTCGCCTGGGAGCGCGAATTCCGCGTAGACGGGAACGTCGACAACCTGCTCCCAGCCGAAGGCGTCCCGGTAGAAGGCAGCCGCCCGCGGAAGGTCCTCGACCGCGAGGATGGTGAGCACGTGGCGCGCGCTCGACTTCACCGCGCCTTCCTCCCAGACCCGTGCCGCAGGAACTCCTTTCCCTCGACGATCAGGTACTCGGCTACCTGGTCGCGCAGCCGCGCCTGGTACTTCGGCGAGAGCCGGCGGACGTTGACGATGAGTTCCTGCTCGGCCGCCGAGAGCGACTCGCCGGCGGCGTCCTTCATCGGCCGCTCCTCGGTGCCGGCGATGGCGAGCTTGCCGAGCGTGCCGACCACGAACTGGAAGAAGTCGTCCCGCGGCAGCTTCAGCACGTCGGCCCAGGCGTAGATGCGCTTGAGCGCGAGCCCCTCGCGGGCGTTCTCGACCGCCGAGATCGAGTAGTTGTGGCGGTAGCCGAGTGCCTCGCGCAGATGGGCTTGCGTCAGCCCGAGTTGCTCGCGCCGGCGACGGATGAACGCGCCGACCCGTTCGCGCCGCGCCTGCTCGTCGGCGGTGATGTGAAAGCGCGGGGCCTTCTTCTTCGGCCTCGGTCCATACCGGCGTCTATTCGTTCCAGCCATTGCCCCTCTGTACCTCCAACGCTGGAGGGGCCGCAATGGCGGCTCTTCGCACGCCCAGCACCCGAGTGCTTCTGACGCTCTCAAGTGCTTGAGATGTCAGTGGTTACCGCCTTGACGGTCCCGCGAGCCAGAGCCAACTGTCCGTGCGCGCGCTCGCATGCGGCGAGCGAGAGAGGAGCACGAGATGCACGAGCGGACCAAGAGGGCAGTGCCGATTCTGGAGTGGCCAGACCAGGGAAGGGGGCGGTAGCCGATGGCGCACAGCTACTTCAAGGAACTCGCCCGCGGCGACGAGCCCGAGCATCCGGTCGACATCGCGTTGGAGCGCCGGCTGCCGCAGGCGCGACTGCTCCGGAGGATCCGGAGTCTCGGCAGCCGGCTCCTGACCTCGCTCGGCGAGCGCCGTTCGCTCTGGCTGACGCTGGAGTCGCTGCTCATCGAGTACCACGCGAACCGGGGCGAGACCTACTTCGACCTTGGCTACGAGCACGGCGCCGCCGCAGCACGGGCGGAGGCGAAGGGGCGCGGCGTCGTCAGCCAGGCCGGGCGGGCGCTCGCCGCCCAACTGCGCAACCTGGTCGTGCAGTCGGAGCTGCCGGCGCGCGAGCGGTTGCTGGTCCTGCTCGACACCGCTTGGGCGCTGGCCCGGGACGAGGAGCACCGGTCATGAGCCGGGCTCGGCTCCTCGCGGTTGGGCTGGCCGCTCTCAGCATGGCCGGGATCGCGCGCGCCGGGTCAGCGGACGGGAACGCCGCACTCACCCGCGTGGCCATCGGCGTCGCGACGGGGCGGATGTCGCTCTGCGAGGCGATCTCCGCGGCGGACGAGGTCGCGAAGCGAAAGCCGGCGTTGGTCCGCGCGACCCTCGATCGAGACAGCTACCGCGCTCAGCTCTACGCGGCAGCAAGGCGCCAAC
The DNA here is from genome assembly GCA_027451705.1 of Pseudomonadota bacterium. GTDB lineage: Bacteria > Myxococcota > Myxococcia > Myxococcales > JAKAPL01 > JAKAPL01. The sequence goes on along the minus strand of DAIDIT010000181.1, from coordinate 471 downwards.
TCCAGAGCGCGCAGACCGAGCTCCAGATCGACCGGGTGTTCGGCGAGCTGCGGTGCCTCGGCAGCTACCGGGACGCGGCGCGCCTGATGGCCGAGGCCTCCACGCTGCGGGTTTCGCTCGCGCGGTCGGAAGAGAAGCATGCCGCCTGCGCGCGGGACCGGGCCTGCACCGCCGCGACCGTCGCGGCCGAGATCTGCACCGACCTCGCTGATCGACGCGATGTCGAAGCGGGGCTCGCCGAGCAGCATCGACTCGCCCGCGAGACGGGCGCCATCGACCTCGACGAGCTTGCCGAACGTTCTGACGCTCTGGAGGCGATAGATGCGCGGGTCGGGGCGGAGGAGGCGCGCTACCGGGCCATCGCCGGGCGCCCCTTCGATTGCCGCACCTGCCGCGCCCAGATGGCCTCCCGCGCGCATTGAAGCCAAACCTAAGCACGTAACTGGGCGGAACCTGGCGGCAATGCCTAAC
>DAIDIT010000180.1 GCA_027451705.1 Pseudomonadota bacterium | reverse complement strand
GACTCCCGCGCCTATCTGGCGGCGCTGCTCGCCCATCCCTCCGACCGGGTCCGCGAAGCGGCGGCGCGGCTCGCCGGCGAGGCCGGCGCGGCCGAACAGGTCCCGGCGCTCCTCGCGCTCGCCGAGCGCGACGCCTCGCGGAGGCCCCGCGACGAGGCCGTGCGCGCGCTCGCCCGGCTCCTGCCCGAGGACGAGGCGCTCGCGCGGCTCGGGCGCCTCCAGCAGAGCCGGGATCCCGGTCTGCGGGCGGCGGCCGTCGAGGCGCTCTGGAGGCTCGGCGAGGCCGGCCGCCGCGCCGCCCGCGAGGGCCTCGAGCGCGTGCTCGCCGGGACCTCGCCGCCCGAGCGCCGCGAGGCGGCCCGGCTCGTCGGCCGGCTGGGCGACGGCATCGGATCGGATCGGCTCGCCGCCTACCTCGCCGATCCCGACCCCTCGGTGCGCGCCCTCGCCTGCGCCTCCGCCGCCCAGCTCCGGCCGCCCGAGCTGATGGATCCGCTCTTCTCGCTCCTCGGCGATCGGACCACCCGCCGAGCCGCCCGCGAGGCGCTCGCCGCCTATGGTGACGAGGCCGTGGGCCCGGCCTGGGCGCGGCTCGACGATCGCGCGATCCCGCTGCGGCTGCGGCTCGAGCTGCCCCGCCTGCTCCGCTACATCGGGACGTCCGAGGCGGCCAACGCCCTGCTCCACTCGAACATCCAGGACGACGCCTTCCTGCGCTACCGGATCGGCCTGTCGCTGTCGCGCTGGCGCGAACAGAACCCCGATCTGCCCGTCGACGCCGCCCGCGTCCGGGACGCGATCGGCCGCCGCATCGACGCCTACCTCCACTACCTGCCGATCTGGGCCGACGTGCGCGAGGCGCTCGGCGGCGGCGCGCTCCTCGCCCGCGCGCTCTCCGATCGCCTCGACCAGAGCCTCGAGATCGTCTTCCGGTTGCTCGGCCTCGTGCACCCGCACCGCGCGCTGCTCGCGGCCCACCGCCGCTTCACCGGCACCGATGCGCGCGAGCGGGCCCAGGCCGTCGAGCTGCTGGACTCGCTGCTCGACGACGAGCTGCGCGCGCGCCTCGTGCCCGTCCTCGAGTCCTACCACCGCCACCCGTTCCGGCCCCAAGACGGCCACGCCGACCGACTGGACGCGCGCCTGGCCGATCTGGCAAGGTCCAAGGACACCCTCCTCGCCGCCCTGGCGAGGAAGGTCCTCCGCGACCGAAACTCCGCGGACGAGGTGAGCGTGAGCGCGCCGTCGCTCGAAAAGATCCTGCTGCTCGAGGGAGTCGACATCTTCGCCGGCTGCTCGGTCGACGACCTCTCGGCGCTCGCCGCCATCGCCCGCGACCGCCGCTTCGCTCCGGGCGAGGCGATCTACCGCGAGGGAGAGCCGGGCGAGACGCTCTACGTCATCGTCGAGGGCCGGGTCCGCATCGACAAGGGCGGCCGGGAGGTCCTCGTCCTCGGCGGCCGCGAGGCGTTCGGGTCCGTGTCGCTGATGGACGGCGCGGCGCGCCCCGCCGACGCGATCGCCGCGACCGAGGTCCGCTGCCTGGCCCTCGACCGGGGCGACTTCCTCGACCTCGTCGCCGACCGCCCCGAGCTGCTCAAGGGCGTCTTCACCGCCGTCACCGGCCAGCTCCGCAAGATGCTCGACGTGGCCGCCGCCGGCCGCGCCTCCACCGCGGCCTGACCCGGGCGTCGCGAAGACCGCGAAATCGCCGCGGAAGCCCGGCCGTGCGCGCCTCGAAAGCTTCCGTGCGCGCGCAGAGCGTCTCCGCCGGCGCGCAGACGGTCTCGGATCGCGCCAGGAAGGGGGTCGCGCGCGCGTGGTCGTTCTCCCTCCGCACGCGATCGGGAATCGTCGAGGCCCGATGGGTCTCTTTCCACGGGCGAACGGCTTCCGCGCGGGCACAGAGGGCGATCGATCGCGCACGGAGGGACATCGATCGCGGAAAGAGTCTCTCTTTCCCCCCACAGAAGGTCTCTGTGCGGGGACAGAAAGACATCGATCGCGGAAAGAGTCTCTCTTTCTGCCCACAGAAGGTCTCTGTGCCCGCACAGAAGGCGATCGATCGCGCACAGAGAGACATCGATCGCGGAAAGAGTCTCTCTTTCCCCGCACAGAAGGTCTCTGTCCGGGGAAAGAAAGACATCGGTCGCGGAAAGAGTCTCTCTTTCTGCGCACAGAAGGTCTCTGTGCCCGCACAGACGGACTCTGCGCGGGGAAAGAATCCTTCTGTGCGCGATCGAAGGGCTCCTGCAACCACCCGACGCCCTTCTGGAAATCGGTGTGGGCCACGGGTCCCGGAGCTCACCGGGCGAGGGCCGCGGTGGCGGGCGCATCGGTGCCGAGGACGATGCGGCCCGACCCGGTGAGCGCCTTCGGGCCGAAAGGAATCTGGTCGACGGCGACGCGCAGCGCCCCCGGCGCGGAGGACGGCGCAGGCAGCGCGAGACACGCCGTCTTCGGCGTCGCCCCCGCGGCGGCGAATTCGGCATAGACCGGCGGCGCGCCACCCTGCGGCTGGCTGAAGACCAGCAGCGCGTCGCCCTGCGGGTCGACCGCGAAGGCCTGCTCGGTCGTCCCGGTCTGCTCCCAGCCCGGAACCGCGACGTCGACCGGCGTCCCGATCGACGCGGCCGTCGGGTCGTAGGGCGCGAGGAGCAGGTCGGCCCGGAACGGCGCCGCCGTGCTCCCGGCCGCGGCGATGGCCGTCCAGCCGGCGACCGCCGCGCCGAAGAAGTTCGGGCCGTCCGAGACCGCGAGGGTCGGAGCCGCCAGCGTCAGCCCCTCAGCCTGCTCGCCGCCTCCGAGCAGGGCGCCGGAGCCGGCCGTGGGACCGCCGGAGGGCGGAAAGCTCCAGTCGAAGATCTGGGAGGGCTGCGAGGGGGCCCGGCCGAAGATCGCGCCGCCTCCGGCCGCGGTGGGCGCGGCGAAGCCCTCCGGCACGAAGTCTCCGGGAATCGGCGCGAGCGGCGCGAACGTCGGGGAACCGCTCGCGGGCGCCTGTAACAACGCGAGCCCCGCGGGGCTCTGCACCAGCGCGGCGACGTCGCCCGCCGGATCGACGGCGAGGTTGCTCGCGAGCGGGCCGGCCTGGACGATCGCCGGCTGTCCCCAGGACGTTGCGCCCGCCGGCAACCGGGCGATCCCGAGCGAGCCATCCTGCGTCCAGACCGCGATCAGGTCGCCGCTCGAATCGAAGCGCAGCGCGGGATCGCAGCCCGCCCCGGCGCGGCAACCAGCGGTCCACGGGAGCAGCCCGGCGGGCGGCGGCCCGAGTCCGATCGCTCCAGCGAGGCTGTCGGGGACGATACCGCCCGCCGCGCCCGACGAGGTCAGCCGGAACCCCACGAGCTGCGGATCGGCCTGGTTGCCCTGGGTCGTGAGGACACCGGCCTCGCCGGAGGGGCCGAGCGCGAGCGTCCAGCCCGTCACCGCACCGGGCGCGACCGTGTCGAGCCGCAGCGGCGGGCCGAAGGCAAACGGATTGCCGCGGCCCTGCGCGCCGAAGAGCGCGAGCTGAGTCTTCCCGGCGTAGCTCACCGGCAAGAGGGCCGTGAGGGCGCCCGTGCCGTCGTCCCAGAGCAGCGGCGCCGACTGGGTCGCGTCGGGCGTGATTCCCAACGCGAACGGCGCGAGCGCGCCGACGCCGGAGGCTCCGAGCGTCGTCCAGACCGGCCCCGCGCTGGAGGTCCCGAGGATCACGACGCCGGCACCGCCCTCGAGGGCCACGGACGCCGAGACCGACACGAGTCCGGCGGCCGAGAGGTCGAAGGGACCGTGCGGCACCCCGCCGCCGTCGACGAAGCTCGCCGAGAGCCCCCCGGGACCGTAGAAGATCGCGGCCGCAGATTCGTCGAGCGGCGTTCGCACCGCGATCGGAGACTTCGGATCGACCGGGAGGGCGGCGCGATCGACGGGCACCGCGGCCGCGGCCGCGTCGATCCGGTCGAGAACGAGGTCCGGTTTGCCCGGTTCGAGGATCAGCGCCTCGGTGAGCCCGGACGGCAGGAACAGCGTCGCAACGATCGACGAGGCGCCGTCGCCCGAGAGCACCCGCGGCGCGCCGAACACCCGCGTTGCGCCCTGCCACGCGCCCCCGCAGCCCGAGGTCGGCTGTCCGCCACCGCCACTCGAGCCTCCGACGGGCGGCGGGCCGGTCACCGAGGTGGGCACCGAGCTGGCCGGCCGGCAGCCGGAGGCCGCCCAGAGCCCGAACCCCAGGAGGACGCCGGACCGCGCGGCACGGAGCAAGGAAGACGTTCCGAAGTACGCACGCGCTGCGCACCGGGGCCGCAAGGGCATGGCCCAAGTCATAGCCACCGGCCCGCCGCTGGGCAGGCGCCATCCGCCCGGGCGCCCGCTGGGCGGGCAGAGGCAGCGCCCCGGCGCCATGCTCGCCCGCATCAATGGTATCGACGGGTTGCGCACGCGCCTATTCATACCGCGAACCGTCCTGTCGAAAGGCCGGTACGCCCCCGGGGTCGCGGCCGGGTCGGCGGTCATCGGACCGCCTCAGCCGCGGTCCGCTTGCGGAACCGCCTCGGGCAGGCCGTGGCCCTTCCAGAGGAGGTAGATCGCCGGATAGAGGAGCAGTTCGAGGATGGCGGAGGTGACGACACCGCCGACCATCGGTGCCGCGATGCGCTTCATCACGTCCGCGCCGGTGCCGTTCGAGACGAGGATCGGCACGAGGCCTCCGAGGATGGTGCAGACGGTCATCATCTTGGGGCGGATCCGCTTGACGGCGCCGTGCAGGACGGCCTCCCGCGCCTCGGCGCGGCTCGACGGGCGCCGCTCGTTCCACGAGAGGTCGAGGTAGAGGAGCATGACGACGCCGGTCTCGGCGTCGAGGCCGGCGAGCGCGATCATTCCCACCCAGACGGCGACGGACAGGTGGTAGCCGAGCAGGTGCAGGAGCCAGACGGCGCCGACCAGGGAGAACGGCACGGCGAGCATCACCAGCGCCGCCTCGACGGCGCTCCCCGAGTTGAAGAGCAGCAGCAGGAAGATGAGGAGGAGGGTCGCCGGCACGACGAAGGCGAGGCGCGCCTTGGCGCGCTCGAGGTAGCGGTACTGCCCCATCCAGGCGAGCCGATAGCCGGGGGGAAGCTTCACCCTCGCCGCCACCGCGGCCTGGGCGTCGCGGACGTAGTTCTCGATCGGCCGGGCGGTGTCGGCGAAGACGTACGCGTAGAGACGGCCCGCCTCGTCGCGGATCATCGACGGCCCTCGGCGCGAGCGGAGGTGCGAGACCTCGGAGAGCGGGATCTGCGCGCCGCCGGGCGCCGCCACGAGGACCCGCTCGAGGGACGGGATGTCCGATCGGAAGTCGCGGGCATACCGGACGCGCACCGGGTAGCGCTCGCGCCCCTCGACCGTGGTCGTGACGATCTGGCCCCCGATGGCGGTCTCGATCGCTTCCGCGACGTCCGCGACGTTCAGCCCGTAACGCGCCGCGGCGGCCCGGTCGATGTCGAAGTCGAGGTACTGGCCCCCGGTGGCGGTCCGCTCGGCGAAGGCGGTCCGCGTCCCCGGAACCGTCGCGAGGGCGCGCTCGATCTCCTTCGCCACCCGGTCGATCCCGGCGAGGTCCGGCCCGAGCACCTGGACGCCGAGCGGGCTCCGCACCCCGGTCGCGAGCATCTCGGTGCGGGTCTGGATCGGCATCCACCAGACGTTCGGCATGCCCGGAAAGGTCATGGCGGCGTCGAGCTTGCCGACGAGATCGTCCCAGCTCTCGCCCTTCGGCCAGCTCCCCTGGGGATTCAGGGTGACGACGGTCTCGACCATCTCGAGCGGCGCCGGGTCGGTGGGGGTGTCGAAGCGACCGGCCTTGCCGAAGACCCGCGCGACCTCGGGGAAGCTGCGGAGGATCCGGTCCTGCCGCTGCAGGACGTCGGCCACCGACTCGTCGCTCTGCGCCGGGACCGCGCCGCCCGGCATGTAGAGGATCGTCCCCTCGTTCAAGGGCGGCATGAACTCGCTGCCGAGGTGCAGCGCGACCGGGACCGTCGCGGCGATCGCGAGCAGCGCCGCGGCGAGGAGCGGCCAGCGGAAGCGCAGCGCGAAGCGGCAGACCGGGTCGTAGAGCCCATCGAGGATCCGGCTGACCGGATTCCGCGCCTCGGGAAGGATGCGGCCGCGGATGAAGAGCGCGGCGACCGCCGGCACGAGGGTCACCGAAAGCAGCGCGGCGAAGCCCATCGAAAAGGTCTTGGTGAAGGCGAGCGGACGGAAGAGTCGACCCTCGGTGCCCTCGAGCGTGAAGACCGGCAGGAACGCGACGGTGATCACGAGCAGCGAGAAGAAGATCGGCCGGCCGACCTCCGCGAGCGCCGCGGTCACGACCTCCCCGCGCGGCCCGCTTTGGCCCGCCGCCTCCCACAGTTCGAGCCGCTTGTGGACGTTCTCGACGACGATGATCGCCGCGTCGACCATGGCGCCGATGGCGATCGCGATCCCGCCGAGCGACATGATGTTGGCGGTCAGCCCCATCGCCGTCATCGGCACGAAGGCGAGCAGCACGGCGATCGGCAGCACCAGGACCGGCACCAGGGTGCTGCGGAGGTGGAGCAGGAAGAGGAGGATCACGAGCGCGACCACGATCAGCTCTTCGAGCAACGTGTGCTTCAGCGTGTCGATGCTCCGCTCGATGAGGGTCGAGCGGTCGTAGGTCGTGACGACCTTCACGCCGGGCGGCAGGGTCGGGGCGAGCTCGCGGAGGCGTGCCTTCACCCGCGCGATCACGTCCAGCGCGTTCTCCCCGTAGCGCATGACGACGACGCCGCCCACGGTCTGCCCCTGGCCGTCCAGTTCGGCGAGGCCGCGCCGCTCCGCGGGACCGAGCCGCACCGTCCCGACGTCCCGGATCGCGATCGGCGTCCCGCCGGAGGCCCCGAGGACGACCTTCTCGAGATCCTCCGGGCTCTTCACGTAGCCGAGGCCGCGGATGTAGTGCTCGGTCTCGGCGATCTCCAGCACCCGCCCGCCGACCTGGACGTTCGAGCCGCGAACCGCGTCCACGATCTGGCGCAGCGAGAGATGGAAGGCGCGCAGCTTCGCCGGGTCCAGGTCGATCTGGTACTCCTTGACGAAGCCGCCCACGCTCGCGACTTCCGCCACGCCCGGCAGCGATTGCAGCGCGTAGCGCAGCGTCCAGTCCTGGTAGGACTGGAGGGCGGCGAGGTCCTGCCGGCCCGTCGTGTCCACGAGCGCGTACTCGAAGACCCAGCCGACGCCGGTCGCGTCCGGGCCGAGCCGCGGGAAGACCCCGTCGGGGAGCTGGCTCGCGACGGACTGGAGGTACTCGAGGACCCGGCTGCGGGCCCAGTAGATGTCGGTCCCGTCCTGGAAGACGACGTTCACGAACGAATCGCCGAACATCGACAGGCCACGGACCGCCGTCACGTGCGGCGCGCCGACGAGCGCGGTCACGATCGGATAGGTGACCTGGTCCTCCACGAGGTCGGGCGACTGCCCCATCCATTCGGTCTGGACGATGACCTGGACGTCGGAGAGGTCGGGGATCGCGTCCAGCGGCGTGTGGGCGAGCGACCAGGCGCCGCCGCCCGCGGCCCCGAGCACGAGGAGGATCGTCAGCAGCCGGTTGCGGGCGCACCATCCGATGAGCCGGGCGATCACCGCCCGCCCCCGTCCAGCCCGCCGTCGCTCCAGTGGGCGAAGACGCCGCGGAGCTGGGCCTCGCTCGCGACGAGGAACGTCCCCGAGGTCACGACCCGGTCGCCGCGCCGCAGGCCCGAGAGGACCTCGTCGTAGTCGCCCGCCTGCGCGCCGACGCGGACCTCGACGGGTTCGAGTCGGCCCGGCGCCCGCTCGACGAAGACGTAGCGGTGCTCGCCCGTCAGGATGAGCGCGGAGTCCGGAACCGCGAGCCGCGTCCCGAGCGGCCGCCCGATCTCGACGTCCGCGTACATGCCCGGCTTGAGGGCCAGACTCGGGTTCGCGAGCTCGAGGCGCGCCGTCAGCGTGCGGGTCTTCTCGTCGACGGTCGGGGCGACGAAGGTCACGCGCGCCTGGTAGGGCGCGCCGCCGAGCGCGGGCAGCGACGCCGTCGCGGGCTCGCCCACGGCGACGAACGGCGCGTCGGACTCGTACATCTCCGCCTCGATCCAGATGAGGTGCCCTAGGTTGCCCAGCCGGTAGAGCACCATGCCCGGCTGGACGTGGGTGCCCTCCACGACGTCCTTCTCGAGCACGACGCCGGCGATCGGAGCGTGGATCACGACCGTCCCGTCCGCCGCCGCCCGCCGCTCGAGGTCCGCGATCTGGGAGGCGGTGAGGTCCCAGAAGCGCAGCCGCTTCCGGGCCGCCGCGACGAGGGCCGACGCGCGCCCGCCTCCCCGCTCGACGTCGAGCAGCTCCTGCTCGGCGGAGAGCAGGTCGGGGCTGTAGACCGTCAAGAGCGGCTGGCCGACCGCGACCCGTTTGCCGGTCTCGGCGACGAAGAGCTTCTCGACGAAGGCCTCGTAGCGCAGCGTCACGTCGGCGAGGGACCGTTCGTCGACGCGGACCACGCCGGTGGCGCGGAGCCTCTCCACGAGCGGCCGTTCCTCGACGGCGCCGGTGGTCACGCCGATGAGCTGCTGGCGCTCGATCGGCAGCGAGAGGCTCGGGCGGCCGGCGGCGGGCTCGGCGGCGCCGCCCGCGAGGCCGGGCATCCCCGGCATCGCGGCCATCGACCGGGCGTTCGCCGGAGCGGCCGCGCCGCCGAGCAGCACGAAGCCCGCGCGCGGCGGCGAGACCTTCAGCTCGATTCGCTGCGGAGCCGTCTGGGGCGCCGCGATCTCGAGCGTGATCGCCCACTCGCCGTCCATCGGCAGGGTGTAGTCGACGTCGTAGCGCCCGCCCCCGAGCGGCCGGGACTCGCCCTCCCCCTTCATCTCCGCCATCGCCCCCATCGCGGGCATGTCGAACGCGAGGTGGACCGCGGCCCCGTCGACGGGACGCCCCTGGGCGTCCCGCAGCACCACCCGCAGCCGGTTGTCCGAGGCGATCGGGGGATCGGGGTGGATCGAGAGGGTGACCGAGAGCGGGCCGGCCTGGACCACCTTCTCGGCCGCGGGACGACAGCCGGCGAGCGCCGGCAGGGACGCGAGGATCAGCGCCTTCACGAGAGCCTTCATCGGTGCATCTCCATCTCCCAGCGTCCGGACTCGGCGTGGGCCGCGAGGCCGAGGTCGGCGCCGACCGCGTGCTCGAGATCGGCGAGGTCCTGCTCGTAGGCCCCCAGGTGGGCGGCGAGATCCAGCTCGTGCGCCTGGAGCTGCCGGACGCCGTCGAGGACCCTCAGGAACTCGAGGCGCCCGGCGGCGTAGCCGGCCGTCGCGCTCTCGAGCGCCTGCTCGGCGAGCGGGATGAGCCGGTGGTGCAGCCCGACGATGTCCTGCTCGGCAACGAGCCGCGCGCGCGCGTCCGCGACCTCGGCGAGCACCCGGTTGCGCAGGGCGTGGGCGGCGTCCTCGAGGGCCTCGAGCTTGGCCCGCGCCGCGTCGACCTTCGGCCGGTTCTTGTCGCCCTCGAAGACCGGCAGGTTCCCCTGCACGCCCAGGAAGAGGAAGTCGCGCACCCCCGGCGGCCCGCCGAACTGGTGCATCTCGGCGAGCGAGACGCCCAGGTCCGGGACGCGGGCCGCCTCGGCGAGCCGCACCTGGTCGCGGGCGCCGTCCACCAGGGCCTCCGCCGCGGCCAGCTCGGGCCTGCGCGCGACGGCCTCCTCGCGCAGCTCGGCCTCCGGCGCGATCGCCGGCAGCAGCGCCGGCGCGCCCGTCGGG
>DAIDIT010000179.1 GCA_027451705.1 Pseudomonadota bacterium | reverse complement strand
GCCTGGAGGGCGAGGAGGTGGACCGGCTCGGGCCGCTCGGGATCTTCGAAGACGAGATCGGGCCGGCCGCAGGCGACCGGCCGCTCGTAGCGGATCGCCCCGCGGAAGAACGGCTCCGCCGCGGCCTGGTCGAAGATCAGGTTGCAGGCGTCGACCATGGGGGCGGTGGCGCGGAAGTTCTCCGCGAGCTGGAACGGCGCCTGGCCCGCGAGGAGCTCCTCCCGCGCGGCGAGGTAGGTCTCGACGTCGGCACCGCGGAATCGGTAGATGGCCTGCTTGGGGTCGCCGACGAGGACGAGGGAGTGGCCCTCGTCCCCGGAGGCGAAGATCCGGCGGAAGATGCCCCACTGGAGCGCGTCGGTGTCCTGGCATTCGTCGACGATGGCGTGGCGGAAACGCGCGCGCAGAGCGGCGAGCAGCGCCTCGCCGGGCGCTCGGAGCGCGCGATCGACCTCGGCGAGCATGTCGTGGAAGTCGACGACGCCGGCCTCCCGCTGCGGCCGGCGGATCCGGGCCTCGACGCGGGCGGCGAACCGGGCGGCGACGAACGGTTCGACGCCCGGTGCGGCCGCCGCGAGCCCGTCGAGCGCGGCGAGCAACTTCGGAATCCGGCTGTCCCGGCCGCCGGCCTTGGCCAGGTTCTGGCGCGCGTAGAGCAGCGGGATGGGGTCGCTCTTGGTCATCTGCTCGGGCGACGGCGCCCAGAGGCCGCGCAGGATCCGCCACCGCTCGAAAGGTGGGCGGCCGGTGCTCCCGCGCCAAGCCTCGACGACCGCGGCGACCAGCTCGAGGCCCAAGCGCGTCTTGTCGCGGCAGCGGCCGGACACCTGGGCCGCCATCTCGGCCGCCTCTCTGGGCGGGGGAAGCGCCGCGACGGCCGCGTCGACCGAGGCCACTTCGAAGGCCGGAACGATCGGATCGCGCAGCTCCAGGCAGCGGTGCACGAGCGCCCCGAGCCGCTCGAGGCTGCGGCCCTCGGAGCGCCACAGTTCGAGGCATCCCCACAGCTCCGGCTCCGTTCGGGCGTCGCGGAGCGCGTCCTGGAAGGCGCGCTCGAACTGCGCGTCGGAGTCGGCGACCTCTTCGTCGAAGAGGCGCCCGCTCGCGAACGCATGATCGCCGAGTGCCTGACGGCAGAAGCCGTGGATGGTCTGGATGGACGCCTGGTCGAACGTCCGCAGTGCGACGCCGAGGCGCGCGGCGGCCTCCGGCGCGGGCGCATCCGCCGCGTCGAGGGACTGTTCGAGCACGCGGCGGATGCGGGCGCGCAGCTCGGCGGCCGCCTTCTCCGTGAAGGTGACGACGAGGATCTCGTCGAGAGTCGCCGCCCCCGTGGAGACCCGCGCCGCGACGAGCCGTTCGACGAGGTAGGTCTTGCCCGTCCCCGCGGACGCCTCGACGACCGCGTGGCGGCGGGAGAGCACGTCGGCCACGAGCCGGTCCGTCGCGGCGCTCACGCGGCCTCCCCCTCCTGCGAAGCGGCTTCGCGGCGCGCGGCGAAGTAGAGGCCGAAGCGGCGTTCGATGCGGCGCGCGGCGGTCGCGTCGTCCGGCGCCGGATACGCCTCGGGATCGGCGATCGGGCCGTGGAGCGAGGCGCAAGTGCCGGACTCGAGGACGGCCCCGACGCAGTCGGCGAACGACGCGCCCGAGGACCGCTTCTCCTCGAACGCGAAGACCGCGGTGGCGGGCAGGAGGTAGTCGTGGACGCGGCCGAGCAGATCGGCGGCGAGGTCTCCGAGGTAGCGGCGGGCCTCGTCCCCCGCAATCGGGGCGAACCAGGTCAGGCGCGGCACGGCGTCGCCGCCCGCGTATCGGACGAACGAGGCGACGCAGCGCTCGACGGGGGGCAGGACGGCGCACAGGGCGACGTGGTCCAGGAAGCCGCCGAGCGTCTCCTGGGAGAGCAGCAGACCCTCGTCGGTCCTCTTGCTCCGCGCGCGGACCGAGACGAGGTGGCCCCTGTCGCCGGCGAGAAGCGACGTCCGGCCGTCGATCGACAAGGTGGTCGCCCCCAGGGCGATCTCGATGGGCGGCAGGACCGTGTCGACCTCTTCGTCCTCGGCGGCGGCGCCGAAGCGCAGGATCTCGGGCGGTGCGAGCCCCAGCCCCCGTTCCGCGAGGTGGGCCTCGTACGCGCGGCGCCAGGCCTCGACGACCTGGAGGTGCTCCGGCGCCTCCAGCGACCCGAAGTGATCCGCGGGCAACCGGCCCCGGGCGATCCTCGGCGAGGAGAGGCGCGCGAGCAGCTCGCCCGCATTCCCTCGCCCGCGGACCACCCGCTCGAACAGCTCGCGCCTCAGGATGGTCGCCTCGAGCGGGCTCGCCTCGAACGGTTCGCTCTCGAGGAGCGCGGGGGCTTCCTCGTCCTCCTCGAGACGCAGGAGGGTGCGGGCCGAGGCCTGGAGCGGGCATTCGAGGAACCGGCGCAGGCTCTGGAGCGACAGGCGCGCGGACGGAAGCGCACTCCGGTCGGCGGGCGGCGGCGGCTCGAGGAGCCCGAGCAGCGGCTCGAGCGCGCGCCACGACGGCTCGGAGAGCGCGCGCCGGAGGCGTTCGGGGCCGGGGCCGATGCGGCGCGCGTCCAGCTCGCGCCGCAGCCCGGCGAGCCGCGATTCGATCCGAACCTCCGGCGGTGCGGGGGCGTCGGCCGACGCGGCGTCGAAGCGACGCAGCGGCACGTCCCGCTGGAACGGCGCGGGAGCGCCCGCCGGCCAGGCGAGATAGCACTTCCGCAGCAGCCGCAGGAGGTCTCCGACGGCCGACGACGGTTCGAGGGAGTCGCCCGTGACCTCGTCGCGGCCGACGTACGACAGGCAGAGGCGGTCGCGCGCGCAGAGAAGCGCCTCCAGGAAGAGGTACTGGTCCTGCTCGCGAGGCTGCACGTCGCCGGGACGCGGAAACGCGATCCGCAGATCGAGCGCGTCGCGGGCGGGTCGGGCGGGGAAGCGATCCTCGCCGAGGCCCGCGACGAAGATCGCCCGGAACGGGAGCGCGCGCATCGACGCCAGCGTCGAGACCGTGACGCCGGACCGCCCCTGCGGGCGCGCCGGCAGACGGGACAGCGCCGCGCGCGCGAGCTCGGCCGCGAGCCGGAAGCCGAAGCGGCGCTCGGCCACGTCCAGGTCCAGTGCCGCGCGGACCGCCTGCAGGCAGCGCTCGCGGTCGCGCTCCTCGTCTTCGCCGTCCGCGACGAGGTAGGCGGAGAAGTAGCTGGAGAGGAACTCGGCCCAGCGGCGCGCCGGGAGCTGCGCGGCCAGCGCGAAGCGCACGTCCGAGAGGAGCGAGCGGGCGAGCAGGCCCAGCGCCGCGGACGGGCCGTCCGCTCCCGACTCCTCGGGGAAGTAGGCCGCCCCGCCGATGGGGACGGGCTCGGCCTGCCCGCTCGCCGCGCCCAGCATCGCGTCGCCGAGGGCCAGTCGGAGCAGCCCCTGGTCCCAGCCGAACCTCCCGTCGTTCGCCGCGTCCTGGTAGACCCCCACCGCGGCCACGGTGCGCGCCCACGCGTCGGGGTCGACCTCGGGGAAGCGGCGGAGGACCGCGGGGTGGGTGAGGACGCGAAGGACGGTCGCGCGCGTGATCCGCTCGAGGGGCAGCGCGAGCAGGAGGTCGGCCGCCTCGGCCATCGGGCTCGGCTGACCCGAATCCGTCACGTACGGGATCTCGCGCCCGCGCTGGCCGAACGCGGCGCGGAGCTGGGCGAAGGTCGGTTCCGGATCCGGGCCCGCGACGAGGACGCAGATCTCGCCGAAGCGCAGCCCGGGCGTGTCGACGACGAGGGCGGCAATCTCGGACGCGATCGCCTCCGCCTCCCGCTGCGCGTTCGGACAGACGAGCAGGCGAAGGCTCGCGTCGTCCCGAAAGTCGAAGGCGGGATCGGGCGCGGGCCGCTCGGGCGCTCGGAGCAGAACGTCCCGCTGGAGCTTGCGCAGGAGCGTCGACCCTCCCGGGTCGTCGAAGGCTGCGTCGAAATCGCATCCCGCGAGGGCGTCGAGCAGGCGGATGTTCTCGCGCCCGGGACGGCCCCAGAGCACGAGGAGCGGCGCGTCGGGCTCGGCCGTCTCGGGCCGCTGCTCCCCGCGGTGCGGCAGCGTGGGCGCGCGGTCCCGCTCGCGGGCGGTGACGACGTCCTCCCAGAACTCGTAGCAGGGGTTCAGGCTGTAGACGTGGAGGGCACGGTCCTGGGCGAGCGCCGCGAGGAACCGGTGGACGAGGGCGCCCACGAACGAGACGCCGAAGAGGAAGAGGCCGTCGCGCGCCGCCGCGGCGCTCCTGGCCACCCGATCGATGCCGTGGAGGGGAACGAAGCTTTCGCCGGTTCGACGGGAGCGGCGGTCGAGCGCGCCGCCGGGCCCGAGGGCCATCCGCCAGAGGTGGCGCTGCCAGGCCTCCGTGTCGCCGCCGACCGCGGCCTCGCCACGCGCCCAGCACGCGAGCATGTCGGGCCGGCTGTAGGCGTACTCCTCGAAGAGGTGCGAGAGCCGGCGGGCGAGCTGGTATCGGCGAAGCTCCCGTGCGTCGCTCGATTCGTCGGCGTGGAGGTAGTCGCGCGCGGGCTGGAGCTCGGGGGCGGCCAGCGTGGCGTCGTCGAGGAGGACGGAGAGGACCGCGTCGAAGGCGAGTTCGGCGTCGCCGAGAAGTCCGCGGGCGGGCGGCGCCGCGGCGAGCCGCGCCGCGAGCTGGCCGAGGTAGAGCGTCTCGAGGTTCGCGGCGATGCCGTCCCGCCGCGCGAGCTGCCGCTTGAGCCAGCCGCCGACCGACCGGCTCGGGACGACGACCGTCACGGGCTCGAGCGGGCCGACCTTCCGCCGGTGTGCCTCGAGGTCGCGGGCGAACCGCTCGAAGAGCGTCTCGGTGCGGTTGCCGTAGACGAGGTGGATCATCGACGAGGGCGAGGATACGCCATCCGACTGTCACCGCCGAACCGGCCCCGGGGCGCCGGCCCCGTCACCGCTCGGCCTGGCGCTCCGTCGCGAACTCGGCCGGGAGGTGGAGCGTGACGGAGGTGCCGCGGCCCACTTCGCTCTGCGCCTCGACGCTGCCGCCGTGCTTCTCGACGATGCCCTGGACGATGGCGAGGCCGAGGCCGGTGCCGCCGGGTTTGGTCGTGAAGAACGGTTCGAAGATGCGTCCGAGTTCGTCGCCGGGAATGCCCCGGCCGTCGTCGCGGACCCGGAGGCCGACGCCGGCCGTCTCCCGGAAGGCGGCGACCTCCACGGTTCCGCGGCCGTCGAGGGCCTGGCAGGCGTTGGTCAGCAGGTTGACCAGCACCTGGACCAGGTTCTGCCGGACGCCCCGCAGCGGCGGCAACCCGTCTTCGATCGCGAGCCGAATCTCGGCGTTCGCGTCGCGCGCGACGTGATCGACGAAGCGCGCGGCGGTCTCGACGAGGTTTCGGACGTCGATGGCGGAGTCCTCCGGGGGCGCGGGGCGCGCGTACGTGAGCAGGTCGTGCGTGAACCTCAGGATTCGCTGCGTCGCCTCGAGGATGCGGTCGACCTTCTCCCGGTCGCCCCCCGAGATGGAGTCGGCGGTCAGGAAGCGCGACTTCAGAGATTCGGCGCTGACCGAGATGGACGTCAGCGGGTTGTTCAGCTCGTGCACCACGCCGGCCGCGAGCCGGCCGACGGACGCGAGCTTCTCGGCCTGGATGACGCGGCCCTCGAGCTCCCGAAAACGCGTCAGGTCTTCGCCCACGGCGATCACGCCGTCGATCGCGCCGTCGGGCGAGACGAGCGGCGCCGTGTTCATCGAGACCCGGGCCGAGCGCCCCTCGGCCATCCGAACTCCCACCTCCAGGTGCTCGACGGTCTCACCCCGCAGCGTGGCTGCGACGGCCCGCACGAGCCGCCGGCGGTCCTCCTCCGGCACCAACTCGAGGACGTCGCAGCCGAGGACGTCCTCGCGCCGCCGTCCCGAGAGCCGGCAGAAGGCCTGGTTGAAGACGCGGACGCGGCGCGCCCCGTCGGCGACCAGGATCAGCGCGTTGGCCCGCTCGACGAGATCCTCCTGCCGGTGCTTGCAGGCGGAGAGCTCGGCCTCGAGCCGCATGCTCCGGAGCACCGATGCGATGCACGGCGCGAGGCGCCAGAGCGGTGCGGCCGACCCGACCGCCCGTTCGCCCTCGGGCGCCTCGACGTCGACGGCGCCGACCAGGTGGCCGGCCGAAACCAGGGGAACGGTGACTCCCCTCCCTCCGCGCCGAAAGATCGAAGCGCGGCGACCACCCGCCGACGCGGAGGCCGGCAGCGGACGGCCTTCGAGGCTGGCCCTGCGGAGGGCGGCCTCCGGTATCGCGATCGCCTCCCGCGCCCGCGGCAACAGCGATCCGTGCGCTCGGGCGGCCGCGAGCGCTCCGGTCTGCGAGTCGAGCAGGCGCACTGCGCACAGGCAGCCCGGGTGGGCCCGGCGCAGCGCGGCGACCAGACCGGCGAGGGCCTCGTCCTCGCTCTGCGCGAACGCGAGCCGCCGCTCGATGTCCCCGGTGGAGACCGGCGCGCCCCGCGGCGGGACGGTGCGCCGGCGCTGGGTCCGGCTAGACGTCGCAATCCTCTCGACCCTCCCGGGAATCCGATTCGCGACCGTGGTCGTCCGCGGCGCGGTCGAGATCGACGATGCGCGCCTCTCCGACGTACGGCTTGGTCGCATAGCGCTGCACCCGACCGATCTTCCGGACGATCTCGGCCAGCCGCTCCGCCTCGGCGATGACGGTGTCGGCGGTCGCCGCCTGCGGCGAACCGTCGGGGAGGCCGCGCCGTAGCAGTTCAGTGTAGCCGAGGATCGACGTGAGCGGCTGGTTCAGCTCGTGGGCCGCGGCCGCGGCGAGCTCCGCCAGCATGACCGGCGGCCGCGGTCCGTCCCCGGCGCCACGGGGACGTCGCTCGCGCGCGATCAGGAGGAGCCACGGCGCCGTGCCCGTCTGATCGATCGGCACGACCGACAGCTCGACGGGCACGCGGTCACCGACCGCCCCCAGCCACTCGGTTTCGATCGGCTCCGGCCACGAACGTCCGCCGCGGCGCCGATCGAGCTCGGCCCAGACCCCGGATGGGAAGAGGGCCTCGACACCGATTCGGCCGGCGGCGGCATCGGCCGATCGCGCGCCGAGCCGCTCGGCGGAACGGTTGAGCCGAACGACGCGCCCGCCCGGGTCGACCAGCACGACGCCGTCCCGCACCCCGTCGATCAGATGGTGAAGCAGCCGCTCGGAGGCGGGCGGCACGGCCCCAGAGGATCCATCCCGCCCCGGGCCGGTCCCGTCCATCGCGCCGATTCTACACCCGCGCTCGGCGCGCCGTCATTCCCGCCCTGCGGGCGTGCCGGTCAGCGCCGGCGGTGGTGCTTGGCCGGCGGCGAGAGCTTCTTGATCGCCAGCTTCGCGCGCTTCGCCACCGCGAGCTTTCCACCGCAGTGGCGCAGCGTGTCCTCGTAGGCGAGCTTCGCGTCCGCCTTCATCTTGAGGCCGGCGAGGCTGTCGCCGAGCTCCAGGCGCGCGTCGCAGACCTTGTCGCAGCGCGGGTACTGGTCGGCGACGCGCTGGAAGCCCAGCGCCGCCTGCTTGAGCTGCCCGGCCTTGAAGTACGAATCGGCGGCATAGAACTGCGCGTCGCCCGCCTGCGGGTCCTTCGGGTAGCGGCGAAGGTACTCCTCGAACAGCGCCCGGGCGACGTCGGAATCGCCTCCCGAGAGCTGCTTGAAGGCCACGGCGAACAGACCCGCCCGGTCGGGAGGCGCGAGCTTCATCGCCTTCTCCTTGGCGGTGAGCTGCGCCATCGCCTGCGATCCCAGCGCCGCGGCGAGCTTGCGGTCCATCTCGGACGACTCGGCCGTCTGCGACGCCGCGATCCCCTGGACGCGGTGCAGCGCCTCGTCGAGCTCGCCCTGGAGCTCGTGGAGCTTCTCCGTGAGATCGTCGAGCCGGGAGGCGAGGTCCGCGCCCGATGCGTGCGTCCCCTGGTTGAGCTTGTCGAGCTGCTTGCGGGTCTCGGCCACGTCGCGGATCAGGTCGTCGAGCCGCCGCCGAGCCCGGCCGAGGGCATCGTGCTGGTCCTTGGTGTCCGCCTCGAGCGCCGAGAGTCGCTGGTCGATGACGTCCCCGTGCTGGGCGCTGACCCAGCAGCCTCCGGCCAGGAGGGGAAGCGCGAGAAGTGTGAAGCCGTGTCTCATGCGGCGCGAAGTCTATTCGAGCCGCGGCGCGCCGGACAAGTCGGAGGCCCCGAGGACCGCGGGAAGCCCGCCCCGCCAGGCCTCCGAGAGCGTCTCGACCGGGACGTGGCACAGCCCGGCGACGTCGAGCGCGTCGCCGCCGACGCTGCCCAGCCGCGTGAGCGGCGCCCCGGATTCGCGGGCGACCGCCGCCACCTCGGCCTCGCGCTCGGGCGGGAACGAGACGACGATCCGCGAGGGCTCCTCGGAGAAGAGGGCGAGGTCGGGCCGCCGGCCGCCGAGGTCGATCGCGACCCGCGCCCCGAACCGCTGCCCGGCCGGGCCCATGATGCAGCACTCGGCGAGGGCGACGGCGAGGCCGCCGTCGGAGGCGTCGTGCGCCGAGGCCAGGAGGCCCCCGCGGACCATCGCGCGGCAGGCGGCCTGGACGGCGCGCTCGGCGTCGAGGTCGAGTCGCGGCGGGCGTCCCGCCACGGTGCCGGCCATCGCCAGCCGCTCGCTCCCCCCGAGTTCGGCCGGGCCCGACCAGGGCGAGCCGAGAAGCGCCACGACGTCGCCCGGCCGGCGGAACCACGCGTGCGCGGTCCGCGCGCAGTCCGGGACGAGGCCCACGACGGCCACCGCGGGCGTCGGCTGGATCGCGCGTCCGTCCGTCTCGTTGTAGAGGCTGACGTTCCCCG
>DAIDIT010000178.1 GCA_027451705.1 Pseudomonadota bacterium | reverse complement strand
AGACGAAGACGAGCGTTCCACCGTACCCGCGGAGCGCCTCGATGAGCGCCTCCGAGGAGGTGATGTCGAGGTGGTTCGTCGGCTCGTCCATGAGGAGCAGGTTCCTCGGCACCAGCAAAAGCTTCGCGAGCGCGACGCGCGCCCGCTCGCCCCCGGAGAGGACCGAGATCGGCTTCTCGACGTCATCGCCCGAGAAGAGGAAGAGGCCGGCGAGGGCCCGCAGCCACGCCTCCGACCGGTCCGGGGCCAGGGCCCAGAGCGTCTCGAGCACGGTTCTGCCCGCGGCGGCGCCCTGCGCGGGGTCGAAGTGGTGCTGCGCGTAGAAGCCGGCGGTCACCTGGTGGCCCAGGGTGGCGCTGCCGGCGTCCGGCGCGAGCTCTCCCGCGATCAGCCGCAGGAGCGTCGTCTTCCCGGCTCCGTTCGCGCCGACGATGGCCACCCGTTGCCCCTTGAGCACCGAGGCCTCGAGGTTTCGGTAGAGCACCTTCTCGCCGAACGCTTTCGAGAGCCCCTCGAGCCTGACGACCTCTCTGCCGCAATGGGGCACCTCGCCGAAGCGGAACCGCAGGGTCGCGCGGTGGTCGCGCACCTCGATCAGCGACTCGCGGTCGAGCTGCTTCTGCTTGCTCTGCGCCTGCCGGGCCTTGGTCGCCTTCGCGCCGAACCGATCGATGAACGCCTGCAACTCGGCGCGGCGCGCCGCCTGCCGCTCCGCCTGCGCCTCGAGCTGGGACTCCTCGAGCGCCCGGGCCTCGAGGTAGCGGTCGTAGTTGCCCGCGTAGCTGCGCAGCCCTTCCGGCTCGATCGACAGGACGCGATCGATGTGGCGGTTGAGGAAGCTCCGATCGTGGCAGACGAGCACGAGCGCCCGCCGGCTCTCGGTCAGGAAGGCGTCGAACCACTCCTGCGTCGGCACGTCCAGGTGGTTGGTCGGCTCGTCGAGCAGCAGGACCTCCGGATCCGTCAGCAGCAGCGCCGCCAGAGAAAGCCGCATCTTCCAGCCGCCGGAGAGCTCCCGAACCGGCCGATCGAGGCGGCCCCCGTCGAAACCGAGCCCGACGAGGATCGACTCGGCCCGGTGGCGGCCGAATCGCTCCTCGAAATGCTCGAGCGAGGCGTGGAGATCCGCGAGGGTCTGGGCCAGTTCGAGCTGCGTGGCCTCGTCCGCGGCGGTCTGCACGTCCGCTTCGGCGCTCGCCAGCCGGCCCTCGAGCGCGCTTCGTCCCGGCACCTGGCCGAGAAGCACGTCGATGATCGGACCGTCCGGCAGCTCCGCTGCCTCCTGTGGCAGGTAGCCGATCCGCGCGCCGCGCGCGAGTTGCACGGATCCGGCGTCGGCCGCCCGCACGCCCGCGAGGATCCCGAGCAGCGAAGACTTGCCGGCGCCGTTCGGGCCGATCAGCCCCACGCGCTCGCCGGGGCCGAGGGTGAACGTCGCCTTCGAGAACAGCGAACGCGGCCCGAACGACAGCGCGAGGTCTTTTGCGGCGAGGACGCCCACGAGGAACCACCGCGTAGCGTGGCGAACGGGAGGAAGTCAACGGCGGAAGGCGGCACGTCGTCGTGGTTGACGGTGGGTAGCGGACCGCCTACGCTTCCCGCGCTCTTCAGCAGAGCAACGACACCATGGGTGGCAAGCGGCGAAGATCGCCCGGCGGCGGCACGCGGGGCACGGAAGCGAAGCAACCGGCGATCGCGCCGGCCGGCAGGTCGGTCGCCGTCACCGGTGCCTTCGGCTTCCTCGGGCGCATGTTGATTGCCCGCCTGGAAGCCAACCCGGCGATCGATCGGATCCTCGCCCTCGATCTCAAGCCGCCGCCCGGCACCCTCCGCAAGACCGCGTTCGTGCAGGTCGACCTCACCCACCCGCGCTCCGACCGCCGGATGGCCGAGGCGTTCGCCCAGGCAGGCACGGACTCGATCGTACACCTGGCGCTCCTCTACAACCCGATCCACAACGCGGCCTACGCGCACGAGGTCGACGCCATCGGGACGCTCCAGCTCCTCGGCGCGGCAGCGGCCGCGCGGGTCGGTTCCATCGTCGCCCTCAGCAGCACCGCACTCTACGGCGCGAGCCCCGACAACCCGAGCTTCCTGACCGAGGACCGCCCGCTCCGGCCCTCGCCCCAGAGCCGCTTCCTCGCCGACAAGCTCGAGGTCGAACGGCAGTTCGAGGCGTTCCGCGTGCAGCAGCCTCACGCGGCCGTGACGATCCTGCGCATGGCCGCGCTGCTCGGGCCGACGGTTCGAAATCCCGCCACGCAGCTCCTCGGTCGGCCGATCGTCCCGGTCCTGCTGGGCCACGATCCCCTCATGCAGTTCCTCCACGAGGACGACGCTGTCCGGGCGCTCGAAGTGGCCGTCATCAAGCGCGTGGGCGGCGTGTTCAACGTCGCGCCGCCGGGGGCCCTCCCCCTCTCGTCGATCTTGAGGCTGCTCGGTCGCACCGCCCTGCCGCTGCCCGGCGTCGTCGCCCGCGCCGGCATGGGAGCCCTCTGGTCGATCCTCGGTTTCGGGACCCCGCCCTCGTGGCTCGACTACCTCCGCTATGTCTGGGTGGCGGACGGAAGCCGCGCCGCGCGCGAACTCGGGTTCGAGTACCACCACAGCTCGCGTGAAGCGGTCCTCGCCTTCGGGCTCGCCGGCGGCGTTCCCGCGGAGCGGCTGGTGACGGTGGGCTGAATGGCGAAGCGACCGGTCCTCGGAAACGACCCGTTCGAGCGCGGCGCGGCCGTGCGGCCGGAGTTGCAACCGCCGGTGCCTCCGCCGCCGGTACCACCCCCGCCGCCCGCGGGCGAGGTCGTGCGGCCGGCGCACCGGCCTCCGCGCCCCCCCGTGGCCTCCGCGTCTCGACGACCGGACGTCGAACCGGTCCGGGTCGATTCGACGCGCGAGGCCACCGCGACGCAGCCCCCGGAGACTCCGCGGGCGGCTGCGGCGGGCGTTCCGACGGCGACGGCGGGCGAGCAACTCCGCGCGCTGCTCCAGCAGCGTCTTCCCGAACTGATCGGCCGCGTCGGCCGGGCCGCGACAGAGGGGCTCGGGCTCGTCGGCGCGCCCGAGGCCGTCCCCGACGTCGACCCCTACGGCCGCTCTCCCGTGCTCGTCGAACGGTGGCAACCGGCGCTCGCGCTGCTCCTTCGCCACTACTTCCGGCTCGCCGCGAGCGGCCTCGAGAACATCCCGGCCCAGGGCCCCGCCCTCCTCGTCTGCAACCACTCCGGCGTCCTGCCGTTCGACGAGGTGCTCATCGCGGCCGCCATCGCCGACCAGCACCCCCAGCACCGCACGGTCCGCCCGCTCACCGAGGACTTCGCCATCCACTTCCCCTTCGCCGGCTCCTGGCTCAACCGCTTCGGCTGCGTGCGCGCCTGCCCCGAGAACGCAGAGCGGCTCCTCGCGGAAGGCCAGGCGGTCGCCGTCTTCCCCGAGGGGTCCCACGGCATCGGCAAGCTCTACCGGCAGCGCTACCAGCTCCAGCGTTTCGGGCGCGGGGGCTTCGTGAAGCTCGCGCTCCGCTGCCAGGTGCCGATTCTCCCGGTCGCGTTCCTCGGCGCGGAGGAGGCGCACCCGGTCCTCGCCCGCATCGACCTGCCCCGGAGCCTCGGTCTTCCCTACCTGCCGGTCACGCCGACGTTCCCGTGGCTCGGTCCGCTCGGCCTCTGGCCGCTGCCGACCCGCCTCTACCTCCGGGTCGGCGCGCCCATCGTCCTCGGGCGCGGCCCCCGCGACGCCGAGGATCGCCCCCTCGTCGCCCGCCTCGCGGAGGACGTCCGCGCCGAGGTCCAGGAACTGCTCGACGGCATGCTCGCCGAGCGCCGCTCGGCCTTCCTCTAGCCCCACGGAGCGGCAGCTTCACCTGGCCTCTCCCCCGCCGAGGGAGGTCGGGGTCGTTTCCACGCGAGCTCCCGACGGGCTCCTACCCGCAGACGCGGTTGCGGCCGCGGCGCTTGGCTTCGTAGAGCTTCTGGTCCGCCTGGTCGAGCAGCTCGGTGGCGTCTGCGGCCTTGCCTCGGTACTCGACGAGCCCGACGGAGATCGAAACCGGGATGCGCTCGCCCTCGAACTCGAAGGCGTGCTTGGCGACTCCCTTTCGCAGCTTCTCTCCGACCTGCACCGCCTGCGTGACGGAGAGCTCCGGAAAGGCGAGCGCGAACTCGTCGCCCCCGAGGCGGGCGAGCGTGTCCTCGCGGCGGATCTGCCCGATCACGAGGCGCGAGAGGTCGGCCAGGATCCGGTCGCCCGCGAGGTGGCCGTAGGCGTCGTTGACGGCCTTGAAGTTGTCCACGTCGAAGATCCCCACCGCGAGCTTGCGGCCGTAGCGCCGGCAGCGGCCCATCTCGCGCTCGAGCTGCTCCACGAAGTAGCGCCGGTTGAACGCCTGGGTCAGCCCGTCGATCGTCGTGAGCCGGTAGATCTCCTCGTGGTAGAGCTGCTCGATGTTCCCCCCGACGATGAACTTGAAGATCGTCCGGCCGATCTTGATCAGGTCGCCGTTCTGGAGCGGGCGCGCGGCAATCCGCTCGTCGTTCACGAGCGTTCCGTTCGTCGAATCGAGGTCGCGCAGGACGACCGCAGGCCCCTCCCGCGCGAGGGTCGCGTGCTTGCGCGACACGCTCTCCTGATCCACCCGGATATCGCAGCGCGAGCTGCGCCCGATCGACAGCTCCTCCTTGGAGAGGCGAAAGCGCTTCCCCAGGTCGTCGCCGTGGAGGACGACGAGCGCCGCCTCCTTGGCGACGGGCCGCTCCCCGATCTTGCTGACGATCGAGACCGCGGTTCGGGTCTTGGTCTTTTCGTCCATCGCGGCGCCGGGACCAGCGGCCGAGCCGGTCCCGGCGCGCCGCCCCGACCGCTACAGGTCGTAGCTGTTGAAGGCGGCCATGTGATCGATCACGTCCGTCGCGATCACGCCGGTCGAGTTGCCGAAGTCGAGGAAGTTCTGGAGCGTCAGGCTCCCCGACGCTTCGACCGCCTGGACCGCCGGCGTCGCCGGGCTGCCGTCGCTGTTCGCGGTCCGGTCGGCCATCGACGCGGGCGGGGCCGGCACCTTCACGTTGGTCGCCGCCGGATCGAAGTAGACCACCCACTGCCGCGCCTGGTCGTCCTCGAAGCGCAGCCGCATCCAGCTCGCGCCCGCGACCGTCTGGTTCGTGTACGTCCTGCTCGCCGCGGTCCAGCTCGCGCTCTCGGCGTAGGGGAGGAAGCTGCCCGTCCCGTTGCCGAAGTTGACCTGGCTGTTGTACGGCAGGCCCTTGCTCGCCGGGAACGTCTGCACGAGCCCGGCGAGTGCGGTGTGCGAGCTCGAACCCGACGAGGACGTTCCGAAGCTGGCGCTCACGTCGAGCACGAGTGCGACGACGCCATAGGCGTTCCGCTCCGCACCGCCGTGCGCCGGCGCGAGGTGCAGCGTCACGTGGCCGTCGGGGTTGCACGCGCTGCCGGCCGCCGAGTCGGTGTCGCAGGTCTTGTTGTTGCTGCTCGGGTTGTTGTTCGAGTCGAGCGTGGTCCCGGCCGAGAGCCCGAGCGGCAGCAGGCCGTAGCCCGGCAGGTACGAGCCGGCGAGCACGAGCGCGTCCTGCTGCGCCTTGCCGCCGACCGTCGGGAGGGCCGGCAGGGTGACGCTGGCCGACAGCGCGAGCGGCGTATCGAGCGAGAGCGTGACGTTCGAGTTGAGCTTGCTCGGGTCGGGGATGGGCTTGCTGTCGGTGAACGGCTTGCCGGTGCACGAGTCGTTGACGGTGTTGGCGAGGACCGGCGGCGCCATGGTGTACGGCACCTGGAAGAAGACTCCCGAGTTGAAGCTCGAGAAGTCCGGAAGGATGGCCGTCAGAATCGCCCCGATGCTGGCGTTGCCGCTGCTCAGGTTGCCGAGCTGCGCCGAAATCGCCGAGAACGGGATGCCGCCGCCGAGGCCCCACGCCGGGCGGTTCCCGCAGGCGAAGACGCTCTGCGCCCAGTCGGCCTTGGTCGGATCGGTCTCGGTGTTCAGGCAGTTGCTGGTCGCGCCGCCGGTGCAGAGCGGCAGCCCGCACCCGCCCGCCGCGCCGAGTCCGTCGTAGCTGCACTTGAAGTAGGTCGAGCCGAAGCCGAGCTCGATGCCCTGGGGCAAGCCGACCGTGTGGCTCCCGCCGATGTTGATGGTCACGTCGTGCGTCGGCCCGAGCAGCGCCGACACCGAGACGTCCAGCAGGTTCTGCGGGATCGCGGTCCCGGCGACGCCGAAGTGGATGTCGCCCTTCTCGCTCGCTGGCTCGCCGTTGTTCGGATCGAGGATGCCCGGCTCCTGCACGAAGTCGCCCGTGTAGCCGCCGACCACCTGCTCGGGCGCCGAAGCGCCGTTGGCGCCCGCGCCGGCCACCGGCGTGCTGACCGGGTTCTGTGCGAGGAAGAGGACGAGGTCGCCGCTCGTCGGCAGATCGGAGGCCGCGATCGAGACGTACTGGTAGTTCGGCTCGAAGACGTTCAGGAGCGCCGCGCCCGTCGGCAGCGCCGGCAGCGTGTAGACGCCCATGCTGCTGCCGGGCGGCAGCGTGCCCGGGATCAGCGTCCCGCTCGCGTCCGAGTACTGCACGGTCGCGTCGGTGATCGGCACGCCGGCCTGGCCGTCGATGAGGGTGATCTGCGTCGTGCCGGTCGTCGGCGCTGCGTAGATCGTCGCGGTCGCGGTGCCCTTCACGGAGCCGGCGGTGGCGGTGATGGTGGTGTCGCCGACCGCGGTGCTCGCCGTCGACGGGGTGAAGACGCCCGTGCCCGCCGCGTCGAAGGAGCCGTTGGCGGTCGGGGTGACGCTCCAGGTCAGCGTGCCGGGGGCCAGGATCACCGCCTTGCCGCTGCTGTCGAGGACCGTCGCGCTGAACTGCTGCTTGACGCCCACGTGGAGGACCGCCGGGTTCGGCTGGACGACGACCGTCGCCGCCGCGCTCGCCGGGTCGGGCGACACGCAGCTCCCGTCCTTGCACACCTGGCTGCCGCTCGCCCCGCAGTCCGCGTCCGACGAGCACTGCTTGCTCTTGCAGACGCCCTGATCGCAGATGCAGCCGAGGGCCGAGGTCTTGCACGGGTCGCCCTGATCGTACTGGCCGCCGCAGTCGCTCGGCCCCTGGCAAAAGAAGACGCAGCAGTTCGAGGCCGGGTCGCACTTGAAGTTGCTGCTGCTCGGGCAGTCGCCGAGGGACGCGCAGGTCGTCCCGCCCGCGATGGTGCAAGCGCCGCCGCTCGACGAGCCGCCGTCGCCTCCGCCGTTGGTGCCGCCATCGCCGCCGCCGCTCGGCTTGCTGCTGCAGCTCGCGACCGCGAGGCCGAACCCGACGGAAGCCCCCACGACGAACATCGCAACCGAACGCTTGAGCATCGAGACTGCTCCTCTTTGTATGGGGTTCGCGGCGAGCCGCCGCTCCCGAAGGTGCGCGCATTCGATCACGCCCTCCGGCCGCCTGTCAAGCATTCGAGAGCCTGCCTTCGACACCCGTCACGGGCAGCCGAGGTGGAAGATCGCGCCGCCCTGCGTCATGAGCAGGAAGCCATCCGCGACGGGCCCAGACAGCACCGCCATCCCGACGCCCTTCGCGTCCAGCTCCGCCGTCGGGCCCAGCGGCCGCCCCGTCGTGTCGACCGCCATCCACGCGACGGCCGGGCCCTGTCCGAACCCGCCCTGGCTCGCGCAGATCGTCCCGAAGGATCCCGAGGCGGCCGCGACCGGGCCGGTGCCGCAACTGTACTGGCCGTTCGGACCGGCGGTGGTCGCGAGGTCGCTGTCGACCGCGAGCACGTTGGCCGAGAGCGCGAGCGACGAGCCGCTCACGAACGCGCCCTGGAGCTGCATCGGCGGTCCGTCCGGCGTCCCCTTCGCGGTCACGAACTGCACCGCCATGGCCGCCGACGCGGGCGCCGGCGGGTCGACCACCAGCGCGTAGCCGTCCGCCGAAGCCACGAAGCCGAGCGCCTGTGCGCCGAACCCCGCGATCTTCGTCGCCGGCCCCGCCGCGCGCGCCGAGCAGTCGAGCGGCTGGATCGCGACGCTGCCGTCGCTGCCGCGGTACGCGAGCAAAAAGCCGGCCGGCCCGTACGCGACGCCCGGCAGTTGTCCCGCGACCTCGATGCCCGGATAGACCGGCCCGCCCCCGACCGGCATCGCCGCGCAGGCGATCGAGAGCCCGCTGTCCTCCCAGCAGATGACGTGCGAGACCGGGCTCGCCGCGAGCGCGACGAGCGCGCCCCACTCCGGCAGGTCGATCTCGTTCAACGGCCCGCGCAATTCCCCCTCGCCGGAGAGCCGCTGGAGGTAGACGCGCCACGGCTGCGGGCTCGCGGTGTCGCCGAGGATGAACGCGAGCGAGGCCTCCCCGCCCCCGCTCGTCGCGAGCGCCCACGACGAGACCGGCTGCGACGTCGGGAATGCGATCGCGCCCCCGGCCGCGACGGCCGGCGAAGGGCAGGCCGCCGTCATCGCCGGCGGGACGTAGGTCGTGCACGCGATCGGCGGCAGCCCCGCGTCCGACCCGATCGTCGCGACGACCACCCCGCCGTCTGAGCCCGCCGCACCGGCGATGCCACTGGCCCCGGCGCCGCCGCCGTCCGCGAACGGCAGCTCCCCCTTCGCGTCGAAGCAGCAGCCCGAGGCGGCGAGCAGGCCGAGGACGAGGGCGGCGGCGCGCACGGGCTAGCAGCCGCTCCCGGTGCAGAGCGGGAGGTTGCTCCAGCCCGTGGCGTAAGCCGACAGGTCCGTCGCGACCGTGCCCGCGGGGCGGCCGAAGTCGACGAGGTCGCCGAGTCCGATCCCGGGGTTGGCCGCGGCGATCGCCGCCACCGACACCTCCGCCGAGGTCGTCCCGCCGGCGTCCAGCGTCGGGTCGGAGAAGGGGCTCGGCGGCACCGGCAGGACGAGGCCGGTCGCGCTGTTCTCGGTGTAGACGAGCCAGCGCTTGCCCACGTCGTTCTGGAAGGCGAAGCGCAGCCACGCCTCGCCCTGCCACGTCTTCGCGAAGATCGTCCGGGTGGCCGCGGTCCACGACGTCCCGCCCGCGTACTGGACGAACGCGGGCGCGGACGTGCCGCCGAGCTGCACCGCGGCCGGCAGTGGCTGCGAGGGATCGAAGCGGGCGACGAGCCCAGAGGTGGCGACCGGCTGGCCAGGCGCGGCCGGGCCGGTCCCGGTCGCGGAGCCGTACGCGACCGCGACGACCGCGAACGCCCCACCCTCCAGACCGCCGTGGCGCGGCGCGACCGACAGCCAGACGTTCCCGTCCGCCGAACACGAACCCGTCACCGCCGTGTCGCAGACCTCGCCGTTGGCGCTCGGCGTCCCGTTCTGGGAAAGCGTCGTCGCCCCCGCGAGCCCGAGCGGCACGAAGCCCTCGCCGCGGACGAACGCCCCCGCGAGGACCAGCGCCTCCTGCTGCGGCGCGCTCTTCACCGCGGGCAGCGGCGGGAGCACGGCCTGGGTGGCCGCACCGACCGGCGTGTCGAGCGAGAGGGTCGCTTCCGCGTTCAGCTTGCCCGGGTCCGGAAGCACGCCGCCGCCCGTCTCGGGCTGCCCGGTGCAGGCGTCGGTCACGCTCGACGCCGGCACTTGCGGCGCGAGCGTGTACGGCACCTGGAAGTCGACGGCCGACGCGAAGCCCGAGGCGTGCTGCAACAGCGCGCCGAGGAGCGCCGACTGGCTCGAGCCGAGCCCGCCGAGTTGCCCGGCGATCTGCGAGAACGGGATGCTCCCGCCGATACCCCACGCGGGCCGCAACCCACACGCGAACGCGCTCGAGGCCCAGTCCGCCTGCGTCGGGTCCGTCTCGGCGTTCAGGCAGCCCGACGTCGCCCCGTTCGCGCACGGCGGCAGGCCGCAGCCGCCGGCGGGGCCGAGCGCGTCGTAGCCGCACGCGAAGTAGGTCGTCCCGAAGCCCATCTCCACGCCGAGCGGGATGTCGGCCGTGTGCGACCCGCCGACGTTGATCGTCACCAGGTGGTCCGGGCCGAACAACGCCGCGGGCGAGAAGTCGGCGAAGTCGGCCGGCAGCGCGGTCCCCGCGACCGCGAAATGGATGTCGCCCTTCGCGGCGGCCGGCTCCCCGTCGGTCGGGTCGAGGATCCCGGGCTCCTGCGTGAAGTCGCCGGTCAGCCCGCCCGCGACCGGCGCCGGAGTCCCCCCGACGGACGTGGTCACCGGGTCCTGGGGGAGCAGGAGCAAGAGGTCCTGGCTCGTGACCGTCCCGAGCGCGAGCGAGACGTCGGCGTGGGACGCCTCGAAGACGTTCAGCATCGCCGCGCCCGCGGGCGGGGACGGCGGCAGCGCGTAGACGCCGAGCGGGCTGGCCGCGCCCACCGCGGCCGAGAGGAGGTTCCCGCTCCCGTCGGAGTAGGCGACCGTCGCGTCCGTCACCGGCAGCCCGGCCTGCGCGTCGATCAGCGTGAGCTGGGCCGCGCCCGCCGCCGGCGCGGCGTAGATCGTCCCGATCGCCGCGCCCGAGAGGCCCGTGGAAGAGACCGTCGCCGTGACCGTCACGTCGCCGAACGCCGCCGACGGGTTCGCGGGCGTGAGCGCCGACTCCCCCGTGGCGTCGTGGTTGAAGCTTCCCGCCCCCGCCGGCGAGACCGACCAGACGACGCTCCCGGGCGCGAGCAGGACCGCGCGGCCGTTCGCGTCGAGCAGCGTCGCCGAGAACCGCTGCAAGACGCCCACGTGCATGAGCGCCGGGTTCGGCTCGACCACGACCGTCCCGGCCGCCGGAGCCGCGTCGGGCTTCGCGCAGATCCCTCCCTTGCACAGCAGGCCGGCGGGGCAGTCGGAGTCCGCGGTGCAGGGCTTGCTCCGGCAGACGCCCTGCGTGCACGTGCAGCCCAGGGTCGACGCGGCGCACGGATCGCCGGGGTCGAAGGGGCCGCCGCAGTCCGCGGCCGCCGTGCACTGGAAGACGCAGCAGTTCGTGGCCGGGTCGCACGTGAAGTTGGTCGCGTTCGGGCAGTCCGCGGCGGTGGAACAGGACGGTTGTCCGCTCGGGCCGCAGGCGCCGGCAGGCCCGCCGTCGGAGCCGGGCGTGCCCGCGTCCGGCTCGGGGCTGCCGGCGTCGAGGAAGGTCCCCGCGTCGGCAGCGCTCCCCGCGTCCGGCGGTGCCCCTGCGTCCGCCGCGGCCATGCCCGAGTCCGCCGAAGCGCTCCCCGCGTCCGGCGCCCCGGCCGCGTGGAAGCAGCCCGCCCCGAGCCAGAGCCCCGCCACGCTTGCCGCCGCCACCGTCCGCCCGCGCATCGCCCGCTCCTTCCGCGAGGCCCGAGGCCCCGTCAGCGGCAGCAGAAGCGCGCCCCAGGCCCGCCTGTCAAGCGCGCCTCAGCTTCCCCCGTCGCTCGCGGCAACCAACGGTGCCGGCGAGCGGCACGCTCAGCACCGGCGCTTCCATGCTGTCGGTCTCGATCGAGAGGGTTGCGTCGTCGAGCGCCGCGGCGTCCGGCGAAAAGAGGATGCCGATCGCGGCTTGCTCGCCTGGCCTCAAGATCGCGGGCAGTGTCCCCTCGACGAGGAATGCCGTGCCGGAGACGCCGACGCTCTCGACCGACATCTCACCCGAGCCCGCGTTCCCCACCTCCACGACGAGCTTGCTGCTGCTCCCGACCGCGACGGTCCCGAAGTCGAGCGCCACCGGCAAAGCCACGGGCTTCCCATCGACCCCGCAGAGGCAGCGGCCCCGATGTGGCGTCGCGGGCCCACCGCACCCGGCGAGCCCGGCGAGGGCGGCAATCCCGATGAGCGTGCGCGGCACGGTCGACAGCCGCTCCATCCCGCGAGTGTAGACCCGGGCGGCGGGCGCGCAAGGGCGGCGGCCTTGGATTCAGCCGTGGAACATGGAGCCGAGGACGAGC
Source organism: Pseudomonadota bacterium (assembly GCA_027451705.1). Classification (GTDB taxonomy): domain Bacteria; phylum Myxococcota; class Myxococcia; order Myxococcales; family JAKAPL01; genus JAKAPL01. Next base: position 9,117 of record DAIDIT010000178.1, on the reverse strand, counting down.
ATGGGCTCGACCACGGGGTCGTAGGGCATCGTGCCGAAGAAGACCGTGCCCATCAGCTTGAGCTGGTTGCCCGGGAGCTTGACGATGAAGTTCGGGCCCGCGAGGAGGACGGGGAACTGCGGCAGGCCCGTCGTCAGGCGCGCGACCGCGTGGTCATCGAGGCCGCCCTTGACCTCGGCGCCGAGGCGCAGCACGTCGTTGACCACGTTGAAGGACGCGGCGGCGTCGACCCCGAGTTCGGCGTCGATGCCGTCGGGGGTCTGCGACGGGAGCAGGTTCTGCTCGTAGTAGAGGTTCCCGGCCGCGACCAGAAAGCCCGGCTTGCCCGGCAGGACGTCTCCCCCGAACAGCAGCCGCCCCTCGAGCCTCGGAGAGTTGAAGTACTGCGGGGTGAACTCGAGGTAGAGGACCGGGTTGCCCCAGATCTCGCCGTAGTCGCGCGCGATCGAGTAGCGGATCTCCACCGCGAGGCCGTCCAGGTTGTAGTCGGCCGTGTGGGGCGGGTTGTCCATGTTGGCGTAGATGTCGATCTGGATGTGCGGCACGAGCCCCATCTCGATCTCGAGCTGGTAGAAGTTGTCCTGGCCGCCACCGAGCTTCGCCGGCAGCCCGACCTCGCCGGTCCACCAGCCCTCGACCTCGAAGGCGCCGGGGTCGAGCCGCCAGAAGCGCGTGCCGGGGAAGTCGCGGTCCTGGCTGAACGCGGGCGACTGCCGGTAGCTCTCGACGCGGGTGCGGTACTCGCCTCCCGCCTCGTCGCTCGGCGCCGCCGTCGGGAGGCCCGGGCCCGCCGACTTGCCGGCGGCCTCGGGCGCGGCCTCGCCCGCCGCCGCCGCGCCCTCGGCCTTCTTCTTCTTCGCCTGCGCGTCCGGCGCGGGCTTCGGCGCGGGCGCGGCGAGGCCCGGCCCGGCCGTGAAGCCTCCCGCGGTCTGCCCGAGCGCGGGCGCGGCGAAAACGATGGCGGCGGCGAGGAGCGAGGCGTTGCGCAGTGTCGGGTCCATGACCGGCAGCCTACCGGCCGCTCGCCCGCCCCACCATCGCGCGATCGCGCGAGGGCTTCAGGCCAAGAGGCCCAGGCTCACCGCGAGGCGGCCGAGCCCCACCGCGTCGTGCACGCCGAGCTTCTCCATGACGTTCACGCGGTGCGTGTTGACCGTGTGGATCGACACGCCGAGCCGGGCGGCGATCTCGCGGTTGCTCGCCCCCCGCGCGACCTCGACGAGGACCTCGCGCTCCCGCGGCGTGAGCCCGGCGAGCGGGTCGGGCGGCGCCTCCGGGAACGGCCCCTGCCGCCCCTCGGCGACGGCGCGGATCGCGGAGGCGAGCTGGGCCACGCCCGAGCCCTTGACGACGTACGCCCCGGCCCCCGCCTCACGCGCGCGCCGCACGTGCTCGGCGGAGACGTGCATCGTGAGGACGACGACGGGCGTCCCCGCGGCCCGCAGCCGCCGGCAGACGTCGAGCCCGTGCAGGCCGGGCAGCGCGAGGTCGACGACCGCGACGTCGGGCCGCGCTTGGCCTGCGAGCGCGAGCGCCTCCGGGCCCGACCCCGCCTCCGCGACCACGTCGAGCCGCGGCGCCCCCGCGCTGCGCGACAGCAGGAGGCGGACGCCCTCTCGGAGGATCGTGTGATCGTCGGCAAGCAGGACGCGCAGGGACTTCATTCAGGCACCCAGGGGCAGGACCGCGGTGAGGCGGGTGCCCTTCCCCGGCGAGCTCACGACCTCGAGGCTGCCGCCGTGCTTCGCGGCGCGCTCGCGGGCGCCGGCGAGGCCCATTCCGCCGCCGCCGTGGGCCGGAAAGCCGCAGCCGTCGTCCTCGACCTCGAGCCGCAGCGAACCGGGGCCCGCCGCGAGCGCGACCCGCACGTGCGCGGCCCGGCCGTGGCGCACCACGTTCGCGAGCGCCTCCTGCGCGAGCCGGTACGCGGCCTGCTCGAGGTCCGGCGGCAGCTCGGGCAGCTCGCCGATCTCGACGCGCGCGGCGAGGCCCGCGCGCTCCGTCCCGCGCGCGAGCGCTTCGACCGCGGCGCCGAGGCCGAGGTCGTCGAGCGCGGGCGCGCGCATGAACCGCACGGCCCGCCGCAGCTCCTCGAGCGCCGCGTCCACGTGCTTCGCCCCTTCCTCCAGATCGGGGGGGCCGTGCGGGCGGCCCTTCGGGCCGTCCTCCGATGCCCCCCGGGCCCCCACGGCCTCGGTCGGGCTCATCCGCCCTCCCTCGGCCTCTTCCCACGACGTCCGCAAGCGCGCGAGCGCGACCGCGGCGGCGCCGAGCGTCTGCCCGAGGCCGTCGTGCAGCTCGCGCGAGAGCCGCCGCCGCTCCTCCTCGGCCGCCGCGACCTCGGCCCAGGCGAACGCCCCCACGAGGTCCTGCTCGCGGAAGAGGTGCAGCGGGAAGAGGTAGAGCGCGAGGCCGAGGGCGAGGCCGAGCGCGCCGAAGACCGCGAGCAGCAGCAGGTCGCGCGGGAGCCACTCGGCCTCGCCGAGCGTCACGCGGACCGTCCCGCCGCCGGTCAGCTCCGCCGTCGCGGTCAGCCGCGGCCATGGCAGCGCGTCGAGGCCCGGCCCCGCGATCGCGACGGGGCGCGCGCCCGCGGCGACCACCTCGACCTCGGTCTCCGCGCCCGAAGGCAGCTCCGCGAGGACCTGGCGGCGGGCCGCCTGCAGCGAGGGCGAGAGCGGGCCGATCCGCGCGGCCAGCACCCGGGCCTCGCGCGCCGCGCGCCCCTCCACGTCGTGGCGCTCGAGCAGGAAGTCCGCGACCGGCGCGGCCAGCGCGACGATCACCGCGGTCCCGATCGCGAGCGGCCGCATCCCGCGCGCGAAGCGAGCGCTCACCTCCCCCGCGGTCCGCCCGTTCCCGGCCACCGCCTAGCGCTTCCGGCCCTTGGCGCGGGTCTCGCCCCGCTTCGCGAGGGCCGCGGCGCGCTCCGCGACCGTGCCCTTCTTCCCCGCCGGCCGGCCGGGGAAGTGGCGCAGGCCCGCGGCCTTCAGCGTCGGGCTGCCCTTCGGGTAGAAGATCTTCACCGCGTCGGAGAGGTCGGCCACGAGCTGCCTCTGCCCGTCCCTTCGGTCCATGTCCGCCTTGCTGGCCAGCCGGAAGGCGAGCCGCGCCTGCCCGAGCGCGTCCTTGAACCGGATCTCCGCGTCGACCGCCGCGATCCACGACGCCACGCTGCGGGTGACGCCGTTGCCGGTGAGGCTGTCGGTGGGCTTGAACTCCCTCGCGACGAACGCGCGCAGCCGGCGCAGCTCCTTGTCGTAGGTCCTCGCCACCTCGGCCATCGTAGCACGGGCCGCGAACAATCGCGTACCCGTGGGTACGCGATTGTTCGGGCGACCGGCCGTGGTCGCCGGCCCCCCGGCGGGGGTGGCCGAGGCCTCGAAGAATCGCGTACCCACGGGTACGCGATTCTCCAGGCGCCTTTCCGGGCCGGCGAAGGCGATCGCCGGCCTCTGCGGTCGCGCGACGAATCATGTACCCATCGGTACGCAATTGCTCGAGCGCTCCGCGAGGCTCGCGGCGGCCTTCGCGCGGCGGCGGAGGCCCTCGGCGAGGCACGCCGGCGGCAGGGCGGCGCCCGCGATGCGCCGCTCCCGCCTCCCCGCCTGCCTCGGCGAGAGGCCCGCGCGGATCCCGCCGATGGCCGCGCGCTACTTCCGCTCGGCGATCGGCACGTAGTTCCGCTTCTCGGACCCGGTGTAGATCTGCCGGGGCCGCGCGATCTTCTGCTCCTCGTCGAGGATCATCTCCTCCCACTGCGCGAGCCAGCCGGCCGTGCGGGGGATGGCGAAGAGCACCGGGAACATGTCCACCGGGAAGCCCATCGCCTGGTAGATGAGCCCGGAGTAGAAGTCGACGTTCGGGTAGAGCTTGCGGCTGACGAAGTAGTCGTCCGACAGGGCGAACCGCTCGAGCTCGAGGGCGATGTCGAGCAGCGGGTTCTTGCCGGTGACCTCGAACACCTCGTCGGCGAGCTGCTTCACGCGCTTGGCGCGCGGGTCGTAGCTCTTGTAGACGCGGTGGCCGAAGCCCATCAGCTTGCCCTCCCCCGTCTTCACCTTCTCGATGAACTTGGGGATGTTGTTCTTGCTGCCGATCTGGGCGAGCATCCGCAGCACCGCCTCGTTGGCGCCGCCGTGGAGCGGGCCGTAGAGCGCCGAGGTCGCCGCGGCGACGGCGGAGAACGGGTCGACGCGCGAGCTGCCGACCTGCCGCATCGCGGAGGTCGAGCAGTTCTGCTCGTGGTCGGCGTGCAGCACGAAGAGCGTGTCGAGGGCGCGCTCGAGCGTCTTGTTGGGCGTGTAGCGGACCTCGGCGATCTTCTTCACCATCGCGAGGAAGTTGCCGGCGAACGAGAGGTCGTTGACCGGGTAGACGTACGGCATCCCCATGCTGTGGCGGTAGGAGAACGCCGCGATGGTCGGCATCTTGGCGATGAGCCGGATCATCTGGAGCCGCCGCACCGCGCGGTCGTCGAGCTTCTTCGCCTCGGGGTAGAAGGTCGACAGCGCGCCCACCACCGAGACCAGCATGCCCATCGGGTGCGCGTCGTAGCGGAAGCCCTCGATGAACTGCTTGATGTTCTCGTGGACGAACGTGTGCGTCGTGACGAGGGTGTGGAACTCCTCGTACTGCGCGGCGTTCGGCAGCTCGCCGTTCAAGAGCAGGTAGGCGACCTCGAGGTACGTCGACTTCTCGGCCAGCTGCTCGATCGGGTAGCCCCGGTACATCAGGACGCCCTTGTCGCCGTCGATGTAGGTGATCGAGCTGCGGCAGATGCTCGTGTTCAAGAGCGCCGGGTCGTAGGTCATCAGCCCGAAGTCCCCCGCCGAGGTCTTGATCTGGCGCAGGTCCATGGCACGGAGGGTGCCGTCCTTGATCGGGAGTTCGTAGCTCTTGCCGGTGCGGTTGTCGGTGACCGAAAGGGTGTCCTTGGCCATGGGGGCTCCTTCGCGCGGGGGTGGCGCGTGGCCCTGATAGCGCCAGTCGGCCCGCCGCGCAACCCCTTTGGGCAGCCGGGTGGGTCAATGTGCGACGACGCGGGCCAGGACCAGGCCGCCGTTCCCGTCCGAACGGGCCACCGCGACGAGCGCGCCGGAGGGGTCGACGAGCGCCACCGGTCCCGCGGTCTCCGCGCCGCCTTTCGGCGCCCGGCCGTGGCGGACGGAGACGGTCTCCTCCGGCGTGAGCGTGCGGCGTGGCAGCCCGTCGAGCGCGCGCGCCGGCGGCAGGAGCTTCTCGCGCACGAGCGCCGCGCGATCGTCGGGCGCCGCGCGCTCGAGCGCGTCGAGCGCGACGGCGCGGTCGAGCCCGAAGCCCGCGGCCGTGAGCCGCCGCAGCGCCGCCAGGTGCGCGACGGTCCCGAGCCGCGCCCCGAGGTCCTCGGCGAGCTGCCGCACGTAGGTCCCCTTCGAGCACTCCACCTCGACGACGAGGTCCGGCGGCGCGAGTTCGCACAGGGTGAAGCGGCGCACGGTGACGGCGCGGGGGGCGCGCTCGACGGCCTCGCCGCGCCGGGCCCGTTCGTAGAGCCGCACCCCGCCGACCTTGACCGCGGAGTACATCGGGGGCGTCTGCATCAGCGGGCCGCGGAGCGTCGCGAGCGCCGCCTCGATCCGCGCCTCGTCGAGCGGGGGCACGGGCTTCGACTCGACGGGCCTCCCTTCCGCGTCGCCCGTGTCGGTGCGCACGCCGAGCCGGACGGTCGCGCGGTAGGACTTGTCCGCGTCGGAAAGGAACTGCGCGAGCCGCGTCGCCGAACCGAGACAGAGCGGCAGCACGCCCGTCGCCATGGGGTCGAGCGTGCCGGTGTGGCCGACGCGCGCGGCGCGCAGGAGCCGCTTGACCCGCAGCACCACGTCCGACGAGGTCGGCCCCGCGGGCTTGTCCACGACGAGGACCCCGTCCATCCTAGCCCTCGCCGCCGCCGTTCCCCGCCTCGCCCTCCCCTCCCCTGCGAAGCGGAGGAGGCCGGGAGCGGGATGGACTCGCGTCACCGCGGGTTGCCCCCCCACCCTGGCCCTCCACGGCGAGCGGGGGAGGGACTGGCTGGCTCGGGGGAGTGGAATTCTCGGCCTCGTGCACTTCGCGCAGCAGCCGCTCGATGCGGTCGCCGCGCTCGATGGACTCGTCGACGGCGAAGCGGAGCGTGGGGGTCACGCGCAGGCGCAGCCGCTGCGCCACCTCGCGCTTGAGGTACCCCGCGGCGGCCTCGAGCCCTTCCTGCGTGGAGCGGCGCACGTCCGCGCCGCCGAAGACGGAGTAGTAGACGACGCCTTCCCGCAGGTCGGGGGAGAGCTCGACGCCGGTGATCGTCACGAGGCCCGCGATGCGCGGGTCCTTGAGGCCGCGGACGAGCATCTGGCCGAGCTCGTGCTGGACCTGCTCGCCGACGCGGGTCGCCCGCGGCGAGCCGCCGAAGCCGCGTCGGGGGCCACGAAGGCGGGTCACGGCGCCCTCCCCGGCCCGCCCGGCTCGGGCCAGGCCTCGGGGTAGAAGTCCTCGCCCAGGCTCTGGATCTCGAGGGCGTGGCCCGCGATCTCGGCGCCGCCGATGCCCGCGACGAAGCGCACCACCTGGTCGAGGACGCCGTTGACGACGCGCCGGTCGTTGCCCACCGCGGCCACGCCGAGCTGGGCACGCTGCCAGAGGTCGCCATCGCCCACCTCGGCGACCGCGACGTCGAAGTGCGCGCGCGTCCGGTCGATCACCCGGCGCAGCACCTGCCGCTTGTCCTTGAGCGACCGCGCACCGGGCACCAGCAGCCCGACCCTGAGTATCCCGACGACCACGGACCACCCCGGCGGCTACAGACTCTGCCGGATCTCCTCGATCTCGAACGCCTCGATGACGTCGCCCGGCTTGATGTCCTGGTAGTTCTCGAGGCTGACGCCGCACTCGAAGCCGCTCAGGACCTCGCGCACGTCGTCCTTGAGGCGGCGCAGCGAGCCGACCTTGCCCGTGAAGACCGGCACGCTGTCGCGGATCAGCCGGACGAACGCGCTGCGGCTGATCTTGCCGTCGACCACGGCCACGCCGGCGATCGTCCCGGCCTTCGGTACCGTGAAGAGCTGGCGGACCTCGGCGCGGCCGAGGACCTTCTCGCGCCGCGTCGGCTCGAGCAGCCCCTCCATCGCCTTCCGGACGTCGTCCACGGCCTCGTAGATGATCGTGTAGAGCTTGATGTCGACGCCCTGGCTCGCCGCGATCTCGCCGGCCTTGGCCTCCGGCCGGACGTTGAATCCGATGATCACCGCGCCCGACGTGGCCGCGAGCATCACGTCGCTCTCGCTGATGCCGCCGACCGCCTGGTGGAGGACCGCGACCCCGACCTTCTTGGTCGCGAGCTTCTTCAGCGCGTCCGCGACCGCCTCGACCGAGCCCTGCACGTCGGCCTTGACGATGAGCTTCAGCTCCTTGGCCTCGCCGCGTTCCACCTGCTGGAAGAGGTCCTGGAGCGTCGACTTGGCGCTCTTCGCGAGGTCCGTCTGGCGGGCCTTCATGGCGCGGTGGTCCGCGATCTCCTTCGCGGTCTTCTCGTCCGCGACCACGTTGAACGCGTCGCCCGCCGTCGGCACGCCGGAGAGGCCGAGCACCTCCGCCGGGCAGCCCGGGCCGACCGACTCGACCTTGCGGCCGTGGTCGTCGACGAGGCTGCGGATCCTCCCGGCGTGCGTGCCGGACACGAGCGCGTCGCCGGGGCGCAGCGTCCCCTCCTGCACGAGCACGGTCGCGACCGGGCCGCGGCCCTTGTCGAGCTTGGCCTCGATCACGACGCCCTGCGCGGGCTTCTCGGGGTTCGCCGCAAGCTCGAGCACCTCCGACTGGAGGGCGATCATCTCGAGGAGCTGGTCGAGCCCGGCGCGGGTCTTCGCGGAGACGGGGACCATGATGGTGTCGCCGCCGAGGCTCTCGTCGACGAGGTTGTGTGCCATCAGGGCGTTCTTGACCCGCTGCAGGTCGGCGCCCGGCTTGTCGATCTTGTTGATGGCGACGAGGATCGGGACCTCCGCCGCCTTCGCGTGGTTGATGGCCTCGACCGTCTGCGGCATGACGCCGTCGTCGGCCGCGACCACCAGGACCACGAGGTCCGTGGCCTGGGCCCCGCGGGCGCGCATCGCCGTGAAGGCCTCGTGGCCCGGGGTGTCGAGGAAGGTGATCGGTCCCTTCGGCGTCTCGACCTGGTAGGCGCCGATGTGCTGGGTGATGCCGCCCGCCTCGCCCGCAGCGACGTCGGTCTTGCGGATCGCGTCGAGCAGCGAGGTCTTGCCGTGGTCGACGTGGCCCATCACGGTGACGACCGGCGGGCGCGGCTCGAGGTCCTCGGCGGCGTCCTCGGTCTCCTCGATGTACTCGCCGACGTCGAAGGCGGTGCTCTTGACCTCGTAGCCGTGGTCGGACGCGAGGAGCTGGGCGGTCTCGAGGTCGAGCGGGTGGGTCAGGGTGGCCATGACGCCGTTCGACATCAGCTTGCGGATCAGCTCGGACGCCTTGACGCCCATGGCGCGCGCGAGGTCGCCGACCGTGATCGAATCCTCCACGTCGACGACGCGCTTGCTCGCCCTGGGGGTCGTGATCTCGGTCTTCTTGCCCTTCTTGGTGGGCCGCTTCTTCTTGCCGCGGATCGGGATCATCGCCCGCTCGCGCGCCAGCTCCATGATGTCGTGCTTGCTGAGGCTCGCCTTCTCGGTGAGGCGCCCCCCGCCGCGCTTCTTGCCGGCCTTGTCCTTGGAGACGTCGATGAACTCGCGGCCGCGGCCGAGCGCGTCGGAGACGACCTTGAACTCCTTCACCTCGCCGATGACCTTGCGGCCGGGCGCCATCGGGATCTGCTTGTGCGCCGTCGACGGCGGCGTGACGCGGCGGACGGGGATGAGCGGCCGCGAGATGACGACGGCCTGGGTGGCCGTCGGTTTGAGCGTGCGCGGATCGATCGCCGGAGCCGCGGGCGCCGCGGCCGCCTGGGGCACCGGGCGGGGCGACGCGCTGGCCTGGGCGTGCGCGGTCGGGCCGCCCTCGGCGGAGGGCTCGGGCACGGGAGGGGCCTCCTCCGCGGCCGGAGCGGCGGCCACCGGGGCCGGCGGAGCGGCCTGCACGGCGGCGGCCTCGGCGGCG
>DAIDIT010000177.1 GCA_027451705.1 Pseudomonadota bacterium | reverse complement strand
CGAAGAGATCGCGCGAGAGGCGGCGCCCGGGCATGTCCTGGCTGCGCTTGATCTCCTCGACCACGACCTCCGTCTCGCGCGAGAGCTCCGCCGCGTCGAACGTCGAGCCGCGGATCGCGTCCGCGAGCACGTCGAGCGCCTCGGGCAAAAAGCGCGAGGCGAGGACCAGGTGGTAGACCGTCTCGTCGTACGAGGTCCAGGCGTTGACCTCGCCGCCGCGCGCCTCGACGTCGCGCGCGATCTCGCCGGGCGCGCGCCGCGCGGTGCCCTTGAAGAGCATGTGCTCGTGCAGGTGGGCGAGCCCCGCCTCGTCCTCCCGCTCGTCGGCCGAACCGACGCGCACCCACGCCTGCACGGCCGCGACCGGCGCCGCGCGGTTCGGAGCCACGATCGCCGTCAACCCGTTGGAGAGTGTGTGCCGCACCCTCCTCCATGTACTCCGCCGCGCCCGCGCGCGCCACGGCAAAGCGCCGCGGCCGGTCGATTCGGATGCGGGTCTCTTCCCACCGCAGAGTCCGCGACGCAACGTCGAGGAGGGATGCGCGAGGTCACCGTCGACAGGTTGGAGACGTCGGTCTACCGGATCCCGACGGACGAGCCGCACGAATCCGACGGAACGCTTCGCTGGAGCAAGACCGACGTCGTCGTCGTGGAGATCTCGGCGGGCGGAATCACGGGCCTGGGGTACACCTACGCCGCCCCGGCCGCGGCGCGCATCGTCGAGGACGAGCTCGCGGCGGAGGTGACGGGGAAGGGGGCCTTCGACATCCCGGCGCGCCGCCTGGCCATGCTGCGGAAGGTCCGCAACGTGGGCCGCGAGGGGGTGGCCGCCATGGCGATCTCCGCCGTCGACTGCGCGCTCTGGGACCTGAAGGCCAGGCTCCTCGGGCTGCCGCTCTGCGCCCTGCTCGGGAGGGTGCACGAGTCCGTGCCCGTCTACGGGAGCGGGGGCTTCACCTCGTACACGATCGAGAAGCTCCGGCGGCAGCTCGCCGGCTGGGCCGGGGAAGGGATCCGCCGCGTCAAGATGAAGGTCGGCCGCAGGCCCGACGAAGATCTCGAGCGCGTCCGGGCCGCGCGCGACGCCATCGGACCCGAGGTCGAGCTGTTCGTCGACGCGAACGGCGCCTATTCGCGCAAGCAGGCGCTCGCCCTCGGGCACGGCTTCGCCGGACTGGGCGTGAGCTGGTTCGAGGAGCCCGTCACGAGCGACGACCTGCCGGGGCTCCGCCTGCTCCGCGATCGGCTTCCGCCGCCGCTCCAGGTCGCGGCGGGAGAGTACGGCTACCGCCCCCTCGACCTTCAGCGGATGCTCGCGGCGGAGGCCGTGGACGTGCTCCAGGCCGACGTGACGCGCTGCCTGGGCGTCTCCGGGATGCTCGAGGTCGGGGCGCTCTGCGAGGCCCGCTCGGTCCCGTTCTCCGTCCACTGCGCGCCGGCGGAGAGCCTGCACGTCGCGCTGTCGATGCCGACGCTGCGCCACCTCGAGTACTTCCACGACCACGTGCGCATCGAGCGGATGCTCTTCGCCGGCGCGCCGCGCGCCCGCGACGGGCGGCTCGAGCCGGATCTCTCGCGTCCCGGGACCGGGCTGGAGCTCGAGCGGACGGAGGCCCGTCGCTTCCAACTGTGAGGGCCGGACGGTCCTCGCGCTGCCGAGGGGGAGGATTGCCATGGCGACATTCACGACCCGACCGCCGCGGAGCAAGATCGACGTGCCGTCCAAGCCGTTCCCGGCGCGCGGCATGGGAATGGTCGGCGAGGTCACGGTGGACGTGGCCGGCCTCTACCGCGCGCTGAAGCGGGCGATCGCGGGCGAGGTCCGCTTCGGCACCGAGGCCCTGGCGCTGTACGCGACCGATTCGTCGAACTTCCGGCAGGCGCCCCTGGGCGTCGTCATCCCGAAGACGGTCGAGGACATCGTCGCCGCCCACCGCCTCTGCCACCGGTTCGGGGCGCCGATCCTGAACCGGGGCGGCGGCACCAGCCTCTCCGGCGAGACGGTCAACAACGCCGTGGTCATCGACAGCTCGAAGTACCTGACCCGCGTCGAGGCGGTCGACGTCGCGGCGCGCACCGTGACGACCGAGGTGGGCGTCATCAACGAGCAACTCAACCTCCGGATCGGCAAGACGGGCTTCATCTTCGGCCCCGATCCCTCGTCCCACGCCTACTGCACGATCGGCGGAAACCTCGGCAACAACTCCTGCGGCGTCCACTCCGTGCAGTCCCAGCTCTACGGCCCGGGCCCCCGCACCTCCGACAACGTGCGGGCCCTCGAGGTGGTGACCTACGACGGCGAGCGCTTCTGGGTCGGGACGAACGAGGAGGGCGAGATCGACCGGATCGTCCGCGCGGGGGGGCGCAAGGGCGAGATCTACGGGAAGCTGCGGGCGCTGCGCGACCGCCACGCCGGCGAGATCCGCAGGCGCTTTCCCCCGGTCTCCGTGCTGCCCCGGCGCGTCTCCGGCTACAACCTCGACGAGCTGCTCCCCGAGCGCGGCTTCAACGTCGCGCGCGCCCTCGTCGGGACCGAGGGGACATGCGTCTCCGTGCTTCGCGCGACTCTGCTCCTGACGCCCGCCCTGCTCGAGCGCGTCACCGTCGTGGTCGAGTTCGACGCGCTCGCCGACGCGGCCGAGCAGATCGAGGCGATCCTGGAATGGAAGCCCATCGCCCTCGAGGGGATCGACGACGTCCTCTTCGAGGACGCGCGGGTCCAACCCGCGCAGCGGCAGGCGCTCGCGGAGCTGCCGCGCCCGGGCGATCACTCCTGGCTCCTCGTGCAGTTCGGCAGCGACTCGGCCTCCGAGGTGCGGGCGACCGCCGAGGCCTTCGAGAAGTGGCTCGTCCGCGAGAAGGGCCTCGCGGGCGACCGCGTGAAGCGGTTCGCGGGCCCGGCCCTCGGCGGCGCGAGCGAGAAGATCTGGGGGATCCGCGAGGCCGGGCTCGGGGCGACGGCCTTCCCGCCGGACGGGAAGGACCACTGGCCGGGCTGGGAGGATTCCGCCGTCCCCCCCTCGCGCGTTTCCGACTACGTGCGGGACCTGAGGCGCCTCTACGAGAAGCACGGCCTGCGGGGCGCCATCTACGGCCACTTCGGCCAGGGCTGCATCCACTCGCGCATCTCGTTCGACCTCCGCACCGCGCAAGGGCTCACGACCTACCGCCGCTTCATGGACGACGCCTCGGATCTCGTCGTGTCCTACGGCGGCTCGCTCTCCGGCGAACACGGCGACGGCCAGCAGCGCGCCGAGTTCCTCGGCAAGCAGTTCGGGGCCGAGATCGTGGACGCGATGCGGGAGTTCAAGCTCGTCTGGGACCCCGACTGGAAGATGAACCCGGGCAAGGTGATCGACCCCTACCGGATCGACCAGAACCTCAAGCTGGGCGTCCGCTACAACCCGCCGAGGCCCCGGACGAAGTTCGCCTTCCAGAAGGACGGCGGCGACTTCGCGCACGCGGCGCTGCGCTGCGTCGGCGTCGGCAAGTGCCGAAAGCCGGACGGCGCCGACGTCATGTGCCCGAGCTACATCGTGACGCGGGAGGAGAAGCACACCACCCGCGGCCGCGCCCGCCTGCTCTTCGAGATGCTCCAGGGCGACGTCGTCCGGGACGGCTGGAAGAGCGAGGAGGTCCGCGGCGCGCTCGACCTCTGCCTCGCGTGCAAGGGCTGCACGAACGACTGCCCGGTCAACGTCGACATGCCGACTCTGAAGGCCGAGTTCCTCTACCACCATTACGAGGGGCTCCGGCACAACCGCGGGCGGCACATGTACGCGTTCGGGTTCGTCGACCAGGCGTCGCGGCTCGCGTCGCTCTTCCCGGAGATCGCCAACGCCCTCACCCAGGCGCCCGGGCTGTCGCGCCTCGCGAAGTGGGCGGCCGGCATCGACCGCCGGCGGCGGATCCCGCGCTTCGCGCCGACGACCTTGCAGGCCTGGTTCCGGCGGCGCGGACCGCGCAACCCCGGAGGCGAGCGCGTGGTGCTCTGGCCGGACACCTTCAACAACCACTTCCACACCGAGGTCGGGGTCGCCGCGGTCGAGGCCCTCGAGGCGGCCGGGTACCGCGTGTCGATGCCGTTCGGCCACGTCTGCTGCGGCCGGCCGCTGTACGACTACGGCTTCCTCGACGCCGCCGAGCGCTACCTGAAGCGGACCCTGCGGCAGCTCCGGGACGAGATCCGGAGCGGGACGCCCGTGATCGGGCTCGAGCCGAGCTGCGTCGCGGTCTTCAAGGACGAGATGCTCGGGATGCTGCCCCACGACGACGACGTGCGGCGCCTCGCGGACAACGTCGCCCACTTCTCGGACTTCCTGGCGCGCGAAGGCGTCGCGCTGCCGCGGCTGCCCGGCGGCCGCGCCGTCGTCTGGGGCCACTGCCATCAGAAAGCCACGGGCGGAACGGCGTCCGAGCGCGACCTGCTCGGCGAGGGGATGGGCCTCTCCGTCGAGGAGGCGAAAGGCGGCTGCTGCGGCCTCGCCGGCTCGTTCGGCTTCGAGGCGGGCAAGTACGACATCTCGATGCGGTGCGGCGAGGTCGGCTGGCTGCCGGCCGCCCGCAAGGCCCCCGCGGACGCCCTGCTCGTCGCGGACGGCTTCTCGTGCAAGACGCAACTCGAGCAGTCGGACGTGGGCCGCCGCGCCCTCCACCTGGCCGAGGTCATCGGCCTCGCGCGCCGCCTCGGCCCCGGGGAGATCCGCCGCCCGCTCCCCGAGAAGCTCCGCGCCCCGCCGCCCGAGCCGCCGTTCGTCGTCCGCGCCGGCCGCACCGCCGTGGCGCTCGGGGTGGGAGTCGCCGCGGCGGCCCTCGCGCTGCGCTCGATGCGGCGGCGCCGGGGGTAGCGGCCTCGACCGGCGCCGGGAAGGGAAACGTTGAAGGTCCCGGTCCGACTGCGCTAGCGTGTCGCTCCGGCGGCGGAGCCCACGTGACCCTCGACGCAACCCACGCGGCGCGACGGCGCGCCGAACGCCTCCGCCGGCTCGTCGCGGCGGCCGCGATCGCGCTCGCGGCCTGCGGGCCGCGCGTCGCGCGGATCGAGATTCGCCCGACGAAGGCGCAGTTCCTGGTCCACGGGGGGGCGCCGCTCGTGATCGAGGCGGTCCCGCTCGACGCGCAGGGCAAACCGGTCTCGGGCGTCACGCTCGTCTGGCGCAGCCGGACGACCGCGTGCGGCACGGCGTGCGAGGACTGGGACATCGTGTCGGTCGACTCGACCGGGCGGGTCACGCCCCACCAGAACGGCCGCGCCGACGTCGAGGTTTCGGCCGGCGGGGCGATGGCGAAGTGCGCGGTCACCGTCGCGATGCCGGCCGCCATCTTCCTGACCGGAGAAAACGTCCAGCGGGCCACCGGCCTGCCGGTGCACCTCACCGTCGTCGCGAAGGACGAGGACGGCAGGTTCCTCCCCGACGCGCCGCTGCAGTGGTCGTCGAGCGATCCCCGGGTCGCCGCCGTGGACGGGCGCGGCGACGTCGTCCCCGCCGCCCCCGGCAAGGCCGTCATCACCGTACAGAACGGCGACCTGCAATCCAAGATGGAGGTCCGGGTCGAACCGCTCGACTTCGACGGGCTCGCGCCGGGGCTCTCGGCGGAGATGGCGAGCGCCCTCGTCGACCTGGGGCGCGACCTGGGAGCGCCGCTCCGGGTCTCGGTCCGTTCGAACGGCGGGGACAGCTCGCACGGCGCCGTCGCCGATCTCCGGCTCGCGCTCGCGCCGGGGCAGGAGCGGCCGCTGGGCGCTTACGCGATCAAGGACGGAAAGCCGGTGGCCCAGGTCGCCGCGCGCTGGACGTCGGCGTCGCCCGCGATCGTCTCCGTGACCTCCGACGGCCACGTCACCGCCCGCGCGCCCGGAGAGACCGTCCTGACGGCGAGCTTCGGGGGGATCTCCGCGACGCTGCCCGCGACCGTCTCGGTGCGCCGGGATCTCGAACCGCCGGCCCGCTGATCTCCGAGGCCCGCCGCGGGAGCGGGAGGAGCCCCATCGGAAGTGGGGTTGCCGCTCGACGACGGGACGCCGGGAGCACCGCCCGCGACCGGGCGTTCAGCGACGCGAAGTACCTCGACCGGCTGCGGGGCGGCACCGAGCTCGAGCAGCCCTCCGGCGAGGATCCGTCGCGAGAGCGACGCGGGGAACGAGCTGTTCCCCCCACCCTGCCCTCCCCCGCTTCGCGGGGGAGGGTTTGGTTGCCCGTCCACCTCGCCACGCAGCGCAAGGGGGAGGGTTTGGTTGCCCGTCCCTCGCCACGCAGCGGAGCGGGGGTGGGTTTGGTTGCCCGGCCCTCGCCACGTAGCGGAGCGGGGGAGGGTTTGGTTGCCCGTCCACCTCGCCACGCGACGGAGCGGGGGTGGGTTTGGTTGCCCGTCCCTCGCCACGCAGCGGAGCGGGGGAGGGTTTGGTTGCCCGTCCCTCGCCATGCAACGGAAGGGGCGGGTTTCGAGCGGGCGCTACTTCGCGGCGGCGAGCTTGCGCGTGGCGAAAGCGGCGATCTTCTCGACCGAGTCGAAGTTGTCGGGGACGAGCTCGCGGTCGTCGATGGCGATCCCGAAGGTCGCCTCGAGGAAGCCGATGATCTGGAGGAAGCCGGTCGAGTCGACGACGCCCCTCGCGAGCAGCGAGTCGCCGTTGCCGAACGCGTCCGGCTCGGTGACGTAGAAGTTCGACAGCACGAAGGCGCGGACCTGGGCGGCCACTTCGGCGCCCGGGTCCGGCCTCGAGGGAAGGTTCTCGGTCACGCTCATGTCAGCTCCGTCTTCTTGATCTATCCGCTGCCCGTCTTGGGCAAGGACGGCACCACCACGACATGCTTCGGCACCAGGGCCGGCTCGAGCCGCTTCTGGCACTCGAGCTTGATGGCCGGCACGGCCAGTTCGGACCCCTGCTCGAGCACGACGAAGGCCTTGATGGCCTGGCCGAGCAGCTCGTCGGGCACGCCGATGACGGCGGCCTCGCGGACGCCCGGGATCGAGACCAGCGCGTTCTCGACCTCCTT
>DAIDIT010000176.1 GCA_027451705.1 Pseudomonadota bacterium | reverse complement strand
CGCGCGGACCGAGTTGTTCGAGTTCTGGAAGAAGATGGACGAGTACGCGACGCCGTTGAAGCTCGCGTCGTAGCCCGCGTCGATGAGCGCCCAGGCCTTCTTCTCCTCCTCGGCCTTGCAGCGGATGAACTCGAGGATGTCCGGGTGGTCGGCGTCGAGAATCACCATCTTCGCGGCGCGCCGCGTCTTGCCGCCGCTCTTGATGACGCCGGCGAAGGCGTCGAACCCCTTCATGAAGCTGACCGGACCGGAGGCGTCGCCGCCGCCCGCGAGCTTCTCTTTCGACGACCGGATGGCCGACAGGTTGGTGCCGGTGCCCGAGCCGTACTTGAAGAGCATCCCCTCGGTGTGCGCGAGCCGCAGGATGCTGTCCATCGAGTCCTGCACGCTGTTGATGAAGCAGGCCGAGCACTGCGGCTGCTTCTCGACCCCGACGTTGAACCAGACCGGGCTGTTGAAGCAGCCCTTCTGCCGGACGAGCAGGTGCGTCAACTCCGCATGGAAGCTCTCCGCGTCCGCCTCGGAGGCGAAATAGCCGCCCTTGCGGCCCCACTCGGTCAGGGTGTCGACGACCCGCGCGATCAGCCGCTTGACGCTCCGCTCGCGCTCCGGCGTCCCGAGGGTGCCGCGGAAATACTTCGACGCGACGACGTTCGTCGCGAGCGGCGACCACGTCTTCGGGACCTCGACGTCCTTCTGCTCGAAGACGACCCTGCCGTCCTCGCCGGTGATCGTGGCCGTCCGGAGCTCCCAGGCGACCTCGTCGTAGGGGTTGACGCCCGCAGTCGTGAAGTAACGCGGTACCGCGAGTCCCCCACCCCCGCGCTTGCGGTGCAGCTTGCGAACGGGCTGCGTCTCTCTGACCTGCCGCTCCATGTGTCCTCCCGGCGCGCCGCCCGCAGGGCGTCGCGCGTCGAACTCCGTGGTCGATGTGGTCGTTTGCCCCAACCCTGGCTCCTCAGGAGCAAATACGTCTATCGGTCCGCTCTGACATCGAGCAAACCGAACGATCACGCAGACTTACGGAACCTCGACTTGATCTGGGCAAATGCCTGGTCGGGGTGCAGCCGCCGCGCCCGCTCGAGCAGCGCCGCCTCGCCCTCGACGCGCTCCGGATCGGGCAGACAGCAGTCGACCGGGCAGACGGCCGCGCAGGCCTCCCGCTCGTTGAACCCGACGCACTCCGTGCACAGGGCCGGATCGATGACGTAGATCTCCTCGCCCTGGCTGATCGCGCCGTTCGGACACTCGGGCAGGCAGGCGCCACAATTGATGCACGCGTCGGTGATACGGGTGGCCATCGGCGCGGAAATTAACGCCCCGTGCCCGCCCGATCAACTGACGCTCGTCACCTCGGCCCGCGCCAGTTCCGCGTCCACCCGCTCCTTGAGCCCCTGGAGCACCCGTTCCTGCTCTTGCAGCCGCTTGCGCATCGGCTCGCTCTCGGTCTTGTAGACCTCGGTGCGCAACTCGGGAAGCGTCCAGTCCAGCAGGCGCAGGAGCGCTTCGGCTTCCTCCACGGACAGTTCGATCTTCATCGCGGCGCTCCCCGCGTGCCGGCGGAGGAGGCCTTTCGCCTTCCGCCGGCCGCTCCGCCTTCAGTGCTTGATCGCTCCCTTGCCTTCGTCGATCAGCTCGCGCACGCGCTGGCCACCCTTGTGGCCGATCGCGGAGTAGAACTCCGGCCCGCGCGCCCGCGAGACCGCCTCGCCCCCGAGGCGACCCAGTTCGCGGTACCCCTCGGGGCCGAGCTGCTCCTTGCGCGCCTCGCCGCCCTTCTCCCCGCCCTTCTTGCCGATGAGCGAGTAGAACTCCTTGCCCCGCTCGCGGGCGACCTTCTCGCCGCCGAGCCTCCCGGCCTCCTGGACGGTCATTCCCTTGCCGAATTTTTTCTCTTCCACCTGACAGACACCTCCTCACGTCCAACAGTGGTCGCTTGTACGATGGTCATCGTCGTCCGAAAGGGCCCAACGCGTCCCGTCTACGCGATCGCATCCCCGGCGGGCAGGCAAGCGCTCGCGATGGGCCGATCGGGGTCGCGTTCGCCCCGGCGCGCAGGCGATGCGCCCGGCGCGCCGCCCGGCACCCGGGTGGGTGCGCGGCCCCGCGCCTGCGCGCCCGTTCCTACCCTGGTGTCTCGGACCTGCGCCCGCGCCGGTCCGTCGCGAGGGCTGCGTGCTCGGGATCCTTCGGATTGCCTTCAAGCTCCTGATCAACGACCGGGGCCGCTTCGTCACCCTGCTGACCGGCATCACGTTCGCGGTCTTCCTCATGGTGCAGATGACGTCGATGTTCGCGGGCATCCTGCGAAAGGCCGCGGCCACGGTCACCAACACCGGCGCGCCGATCTGGGTGATGGACCCGGCCGTCAACAACGTCGCGAGCAGCATCCCGATGCCGGACTACGTGAGGGACGTCGTCAGCAGCCTCCCCGGCGTCGAGTTCGCGGTCCCTTTCTTCTCGGGCGCGGGCCTCGTGCACCTGCACGACGGCACCTACCAGCCCGTGATGATCCTCGGCCTCGACGACACCACGCTCTTCGGGCGGCCGCGCCTCGCGAAGGGGCGCATCGAGGACCTGTACGCCGAGTACGGTTACGCCGTGGTCGAGGACGAGGAGTACGGCAAGCTCGAACGGCCGGACGTCGGCACCGACTTCGAGCTGAACGACGAGCGCGGCCACGTCGTCGGCCTCGCCAAGCTGCCCGCGAGCGGCCTCTTCGGCCTGCCGACCCTCTACACGACCTACTCGCGGGCGATCCAGGCGGTCCCGTCGATGCGCTTCACCCTCTCCTTCGTCCTCGCCCGGGCCTGCTCTCCGGCGGACGTCCCGTCGATCAAGAAGGCGGTCGCGGGACTCGGCTACGTCGCCCGGACGCAGGAGGAGTTCATCGCGACGATCACCCGCTTCTACACCTGGCACACCGGCCTCGGGACGAACATCCTGATCATGACCGCGATCAGCTTCCTCGTCGGCCTCTCCATCTCGGGCCAGGCGTTCTACAGCTTCACCCTCGAGAACCTCGAGAAGTTCGGCGCGCTGAAGGCCATCGGCACGAAGGGGCGCGAGCTCGTCTACATGATCCTCGCCCAGGCCGGCCTCACCGCGCTCGTCGGCTATGGACTCGGGGTCGGGCTCTGCGCCGGGCTCATCGCCCTCGCGAAGCTGCGGGTGCCGGACTACGCCTCGGTCGTCACCTACGGCAACCTGGCGCTGGCGTTCGGGATGGTCGTCGTGATCTCCGGCCTCGCGAGCGTGGTCGCGGTGCGCCGGGTCCTGCGGATCGAGCCGTTCGACGTCTTCCGGGGGTGAGCCGTGGCCGAAGCGAGCGCCATCCGGGTCGAGGGACTCCGCAAGTGGTTCGGCGAGGGGCCGACGCGCGTGAACGCGGTCGCGGACGTCAGCTTCGAGGCGCGCTTCCGCGAGATGCTCTTCGTCGTCGGTCCCTCCGGGAGCGGCAAGACCACGCTGCTCAGCCTGATCTCCGGCATCCTGCGGCCGAGCGCCGGGAAGGTCTGGGTGGAGGGGCGGGACATCTGGAGCGAGAGCCCGGACCGGCTGGCCGACTTCCGGCTGCGCACCGTGGGCTTCGTCTTCCAGGACTACCACCTGTTCCCAAAGCTCACGACGGCCGAGAACGCCGCCCTGCCGCTCATCATCCGCCGGGTGCCGTGGAACGAGGCGCTGGCGCAGGCGCGGCGCCAGCTCGAGGTCGTCGGCCTCGCCTCCCGGGCCGACGTGCCCCCGGGCAAGCTGAGCGGCGGCGAGCAGCAGCGCGTCGCCATCGCCCGCGCCATCGTCGGCGCGCCGGACATCCTGGTCTTCGACGAGCCGACGGCCTCGCTGGACGGCGAGACCGGCCACCGCATCGTCGGCTTCGTCAAGCGGCAGATCCTGAACGAGCACCGCTGCATCGTCATCGTCACCCACGACAACCGCATCTACGACTTCGCGGACCGGATCCTCCACATGGAGGACGGCCGGATCGTGGGCGAGGAGCGGCCCCGTGCGTAGCGGCTTCAACCGGGTCGTCTTCGCCCTCGCGGGGATCGGTCTCCTCGCGGCGCTCTCCAGCGCATTCCTCTACGCGCTGCCCCAGAAGCCTCCGCCTCCCGCGTTCCCGCCGCCGCAGGACCCCTACCCGGCGGGGCTCTACGCGAACGGCATCGTCGAGAGCGCCCAGAGCCACGGCGAGAACGTCAACGTCTACCCGGAGGTGACCGGCGTGGTCCGCGCCATCTACGTCGCCGAGGGGCAGACCGTCGGGGCGGGGACGCCGCTGCTCGCCCTCGACGACTCGGTGCAGCGCGCCACCGTCGAACAGGAGCGGGCGCAGGCCGAGGCCGCGCGCGCCCTCCTCGCCGAGCTCCGGGCGGAGCCGCGCCGCGAGATCCTCGCAGTCTCGCGCGCCCAGGTGACGGCCGCCCGGGCGAACCTCCGCACCAGCCGCGACAGCTGGCACAAGCAGCGGGCGTCGTGGCGCATCGACCACCGCTCGGTCAGCCGCGACGCGCTCGACAGCGCCCGCAACGCGGTCCGCGCCGCGCGCGCGAACCTCCTCGTGGCCCGGCGGCAGCTCCAGCTCACCCGCGCCGGCGCGTGGGTCTACGACATCCGGAACCAGGAGCGGCAGGCCGAGGCGCTCGAGAAGGCGTGGGCCTCGGGCGAGGCGCTCCTCGCGAAGTACGTCCTGCGCGCGCCGGCCGACAGCGTGGTCCGGTCGATCGGCGCCGCGGTCGGAAGCTACCTCTCGCCGCAGGGCGTCTACGACGGCTACACGGGCGGCTTCGATCCGCCCGTCGTGCTCAGCCACGAGGACCACGGCGATCTCCAGCTCCGCTGCTTCGTGGACGAGGTCCTCATCCCGAGGCTGCCGCCCCTCGGCCAGCTCACCGGCACGATGTTCGTCCGCGGCCGCGCGGCGGGAATCCCGCTCTCCTTCGTGCGCGTGCAGCCGTACGTGTCGCCCAAGATCGAGCTCGCGAACGAGCGGCTCGAGCGGGTGGACCTGCGCGTGCTGCCGCTGATCTTCCGCTTCCAGCCGCCCGGGGACGCGAGCGTCTACCCGGGCCAGCTCGTGGACGTCTACCTCGGGCGGAAGGCCGAGGAGCAGTCGCTGCTCGATCCTCCCGACGGAGGGCGCTGAGGCGTGGGGGGCGATCGGCGTCCGACGGAGAGGCCCCGGGAGCGCGGCGCGATCGCCCTCGCCTGCGCCTCGGCCCTGCTCCTCGCCGGCTGCCCGGTGGGGCCGGACTTCGTCCGCCCCGCGCCGCCGAAGGGCGCCGCGTACCTGCACGGGACCCCGCCCGCGCAGACCGCCGGGGCGCTCGGGGCACCGCAGCGCTTTCGGCCGGGCGCCGCGTTGCCGGCCGACTGGTGGCGCCTCTTCCACTGCCGGGGGCTCGACGCCCTCGAGGCCGAGGCGCTCGCGCGCGACCCGACGCTCGAGGCCGCGCGCGCGAGCCTCACGCAGAGCCAGGCGCTCCTGACCGCCGGCTACGGCGTCTTCTTTCCGCAGCTCGGCGGCGGCGCCTCGGCGGCCCGCGAGCAGTTCAACCCGAAGGCCGTCGGCCTGAGCTTCCCGCCGATCGCGTTCAACCTCTTCACCCTCTCGGCCCAGGTGAGCTACGCCCTCGACGTCTTCGGCGGCGGGCGGCGGCAGGTCGAGGCCCTCGGCGCGCAGGTCGATTCCCAGCGGGAGGCGTACCGCGCCGCCGTCCTGACCGTCACCGGCGACGTCGCGCTCGCGGTGATCGCCCGGGCGGGCTACGCCGGCGAGGCCGAGGAGACCCGGGGGCTCGTCGCCGCCGAGCGGGAACAGCTCGCGCTCGCACAGGACCAGGCGCGCGCCGGCATCGGGAGCTGGCTCGCCGTGGACAGCCTGCAGGTCCAGCTCTCGGCCACCCTGGCCTCGCTGCCGCCGCTCGAGCAGCGGATCGACCAGAGCGACCACCTCCTCGCCACGCTCGTCGGCCGCGCGCCCGCGGACTTCGCGCCGCCCGAGATCGCGCTCGACGACCTCGCGCTGCCCCGCGACGTACCGGTCGCGCTCCCCGCCGACCTCGTGCGCCGGCGGCCCGACGTCCTCGCCGCGGAGGCGCAGCTCCACGCCGCGAACGCCCAGATCGGCGTCGCCACGGCGGCGCTCCTGCCCCGCTTCACCCTCTCCCCCTCGGTGGGGCTGCAGAGCAGCCAGATCACCGCGCTGTTCTCGCCGGACAGCGTCGTCTGGAGCCTGGGCGCCGGGCTGACCGCGCCCCTCTTCGAAGGCGGCGCCCTCTGGTTCCAGCGCAAGGCCGCGATCGCGGCGCGCGACCAGGCCGCGGCGTCCTACCGCCAGACGGTCCTCGCGGCGCTCGCCCAGGTCGCGGACGCGCTCCGGGCCCTCGCCCACGACGCCGACGTGCTCGCGGCCCAGGACGACGCCGTCCGCGCCGCCGACGCGGCGTACCGGCTGACCGACGCCGGCCTGCGCTCGGGCGCCGTCTCCTACGTGCAGCTCCTCGTCGCCGACGCCCAGCGCCGGCAGGCCCGGGTCGGCCGCGCCGCGGCCGCCGCGGTGCGCCTCCAGGACACGGTCGCGCTCTTCACCGCCTCGGGCGGCGGCGGTCGGCCGGGCGATTGACCGCGATCAAGTCGCCGGGACGGCTTGGAGTCATGGTTCGAGCGGAAACCCATGTCCGCGGCCGGAAAGCTCAACTGCTGGGAGGCGACCGGCTGCGGCCGCGAGGTGGGCGGGGGCCACGCGGCCGAGTTCGGCGTCTGCCCCGCGGCCCTCTCCTCCACCCCCGGCTGCGGCAACGGCGGGCTCGGGGCGGGCCGCGTCTGCTGGGCCGTCGCGGGGACGCTCTGCGGCGGCGCCGTGCAGGGCACCTGGGCGCAGAAGCTCACCACCTGCACCCACTGCCCGTTCTTCGAGCGGGTCCGGCGCGAGGAGGAAGCGGCGTTCCAGCTCCTGCCCGACCACGCCGCGCACCCCGGTCCGCACGAGCAGTTCATCTCGCTCATGGCGGTCGTCGACGAGCTGAACGCCGTCGTCACCGCCGCCGACATGGAGACCTACGAGCTGCTCTTCGCGAACTCGTACGCGCGGGAGCTGCACGGCCCGGCGCTCCTCGGCCGGCGCTGCTACGAGGCGCTGCTGGCCGGCCAGGCGGGGCCCTGCGCGGACTGCGTCAACGCCCGCCTCCTCGTCGACGGCGAACCCGGTCCCCCGGTCGCCCACGAGGTCGAGAGCGCCGCGACGGGCCGCTCCTACCTCCACATCGACAAGGCGATCCGCTGGTGGAACGGCCGGCTCGCCCGCCTCTCGGTGGGGATCGACGTGACCGAGCGGAAGCGGGCCGAGCGCTTCCGCGAGGAGTACGTCGGGCTCGTCTCCCACGACCTCCAGAACCCGCTCGGCAACGTCTACCTCCGCGCCGGCCTGCTGCGCCGCTCGCTCGCGCAGCGCGGGCTCGACGGCGAGGCGCGGATGGTCGACGAGATCCTCGGCGACGCCCGCCGGATGAACCGGCTCATCGCCGACCTCCTCGAGACCGCGCGGCTCGATTCCGGGAGCCTCGAGCTGCACAAGCAGGGCCTCGAGCTGTGCCGGTTCGTCGCCTCCGGAGTCGATCGGCTCCCGCCCGCGGAGGCGTGCCGCATCCACGTCTACACCGGCCCGGCCCCCCTGGACGTCGAGGCCGACCCCGACCGGCTCGACCGGGTCCTCGACAACCTGCTCTCCAACGCGCTCAAGTTCTCGGGCGACAAGCCGATCACCGTGGCGGTCCGGCAGGAGGGCTGCGAGGGCATCGTGACCGTGCGCGACGAGGGGCCCGGCGTGCCGCCCGACCAGTTCGCCCGCCTGTTCCAGCGCTTCGCCCGCGCCGCCTCACCGGAGCGCCCGCCCGGCCACGGCCTCGGGCTCTACAACGCCCGGATGATCGTCGAGGCCCACGGCGGCCGCATCTGGGCCGAGAGCGAGGCAGGACGGGGCGCCGCCTTCCACTTCGCCCTCCCCCTCCCGGCGGCGGCCTGAGCCGGTCGCGCGGAGGTAAGAGGTGCCGGGGCGGCGCGGCGCCACCGCGGCGTCGCGCGGGACCTCGCCGAGGTCGCGCGGGAGCACGGCGAGGTCTCGCGGTACCTCGGCCAGGTCTCGTGGAACCACGGCGAGGTCCTGTGGAACCTCGGCCAGCCCGTGCGCAACCCCGGCGAGGTCTTGCGGCGCCTCGCGGAGGTCGCGCGGCACCTCGGGCGAGTACCGCGGCGGCTCGACGCGGCATCGCGGCGCGCCGGCGTCGCACCGCGGCACCTCGGGGAAGTTTCGCGGCACCCGTGGCCGGCACCTGGGCGCCTCCTCGAAGCACCGCCGCGTCTCCCGGAAGGACCGGGGCGCGAGGGCGACGCCGCCACGGTCCGAATTGAGAACCCCCGGTCCGATTTCCGATTCAGTCAATTCAACACGTTAGGCGGCTGGGGTTCGGATTCAGCACCACCCCCTCCCGAGCGGCGACGTAATTCCGAGGGGTTGCGGCTGGCACGCAGGCTGCTCTTACCCCCGAGCGATGCGCGGACCCACAGGTACCGCGCTCCCACGGGAACCTTCTCCCGCTGGCGCAGCAAGGAAAGGTCGGATGCGATCATGGCTTCGAAGAATGGCAAGGGCCCGGCGGCAATCATCGAGCACGCGGACGTTCTGGCGGCCGGGACGAAGAAGAACATCGTCGGCAAGATGACGATCCCGGTCGTCGGGCAGGCGATGGACCAGGCCCAGATCCTCGCCGCGCTCGGGACCGCGGAGGACAACTACGCCGCGGTGACGGCGGCGCGGTCGGTCCTCGCCCAGGCGCTCGCGACGTACGAGGCCGGCCTTCCCGCCCTCAAGACGTTCATCGAGAACTACGAGGCGGCGCTCAAGGCGCTGTTCGGGCCCCGCAACCCCGTGCTCGCGGACTTCGGCCTCAAGCCGAAGAAGAACCCGGTGCGGACGACCGAGACCAAGGCCAAGGCGCTCGCGAAGCTGCGCGAGACGCGCGACGTGCGCGGGACGCTCGGGCGGAAGGAGCGCCTCAAGGTCACGGCCGAGGGGACGCCCGGGCTCGCGCTCGTGAAGCCCGGCGGGCAGATCCAGCCGGGCCTGCTCACCGGGCCGACCCCGCCGGGCGCGAGCGAGCCCGTGACCGTCGCGGGCAACGTCGCCCCGGCGACGGACGCCGCGCCCGCCGCCCCGGCCGGCGGCTCGGGCAACACGCCGTCGGGCAAGTAGCGGTCACCGGGGGCGCCCGGCATCCCCGCCGGGCGCCCCCGTCTATTCCGGACGAGAAGCCGTCCCACCGCTCAGCTTCCGCCGTCGGAGGGGATCCACGCGGCGCGGACGGTGGCGCCGAAGACGGCCTGGCGGGGGCGGCTCACCGGGGCGATCTCGACCCAGAGCCGCCCGCCGTCGGCCCCTGCGGACAGGTAGAAGAAGTCGGAGGCGGCGGCGGGGCTGCTGTCGCCGACGAGGTGCGCGGCCGGGCTCGCGAGGTCGGCGTCGGTGTTCGGCGCGAACGAAGCGGCCGAGACCCCGGCGGTCAGCGAGCAGCCCTGGTCGACGACGATCGCCGGATCGTCGAGGAACCAGTCGACGGAGGTCGTCACGGAGAGCGCCGCGCCGCCTTCGGGCGGGGGCGGGAGCGGGAAGTCCGCGCGCAGCGCCTCCCCGGGCTCGGGGGGATCGGGCAGCGTCACGAACTCCTCGGGCCGGGTGAAGCGCGCGGTCGCGCGCACGTGCACGACGGACGTCCCGCCGTCGCGCAGACCGCCCCACGCGAGCAGGTAGGGCGGGTGCAGCTCGCTGCGGTACGGCGCGTGGCCGCAGTCGAGCACCCCGGCGCCGCGCAGCGCCACGCGGTCGCCCACGGCCATGTCGATCGACGGCCGCGCGAAGTCCTCGTACGGGCTGCCGGCGTCCCCGGGCCAGGCGGCGAAGGCCGGGTCGACGTACATGGCCTCCCACTCCGCCTCGACGACGCCGGCGTCTCCGTCGCCCGGGTGGTCGGCGTCGCCGGTCAGGTTCCCCGGTTGCAGCATCGCCGCGCCGCTCGGGTCGGGCCAGACGTTGAGGTTCCAGTCGATGTCGTCGTGGCTCACGCAGAGGTCGCCCTCCGGCGCCATCTCCGGGCTCGCGTACTGCGAGCCCCCGGGCGCGACCGTGCCGAGGAGCGCGGTGCGCCAGGTCCCGGGCCCGGCGCCCGGCAGCGCCGCCCACTCCTGCTGCTCGACCTGGGTGCGGCACTCCTCGGTGCTGTGGCTCGAGACGCAGGTCGCAAAGCTCTGCCAGAGACTCTCCCAGACCTGCGCCTCGGTGACGCCCGCCGCGGTGTGGCAGCCCCCGTCGGCGCCGATGGGGTCGGAGCCCTCGGGGCCGTGGTGGCAGCACCCCGCGAGCGCGGCGAGCGCGAGGATGGAGGGGCGCACGGGCCTCGAGATCACCACGCGGCGGGCCCGCGCGCAATCATCCCCTGGACGGCGATTGACCTGCGCGCCCTCGCTGGCCTAGCGTGGTCGGACGGGTGTCGCGTGGAGCCGACGGAGCAAATCTCCGAGGGAATGGTGCTGGGCCTCCTCGCGGAGGCGCAGGACGGATGGCTCTCGGGCGAAGCGCTCTCGGACAAGCTGGGCCTGCCCCGCGTGGCGGTCTTCAAGCAGATCGACGGGCTGCGGGCCAAGGGCTACCGCATCGAGCTTCTGCCCCGGCGCGGCTACCGGCTGGTCGCGATGCCGGACCGGCTGACGGCGCTGGAGCTGTCCCCGCTGCTCACGACGGAGGAGCTGGGCCGCACGGTCCACGCCGAGGACGAGGTCGACTCGACGAACGACGTCGCACGCAGGCTCGCGGACGACGGCGCGCCCCACGGGACGCTGGTCGTCGCGGAATCGCAGCGGCACGGGCGCGGGCGGCGCGGCCGCGCCTGGGTCTCGCCGCCGGGGAAGAACCTGCTCTTCTCGCTCGTCCTGCGGCCCGACCTGCCGCCCGTGCGCGCCCCGGAGCTGACGCTGGTCGCGGCGGTCGCGGTCGCGGAGGTCCTGCGCGACGCGGGGTTCGAGGCGCGCATCAAGTGGCCCAACGACGTGCTCCTCGAGGGCCGCAAGGTCGCGGGGCTCTTGACCGAGCTGTGCGTCGAGGGCGCCACCGTCCGCTGGGCGGTGCTCGGCATCGGCGTCGACGTCAACGCGCCGCGGTCGGCTTTCCCGCCGGAGCTCGTCGAGACCGCGACCTCGCTCGCCATCGTCCGCGGCGAGGAGGTACCGCGCGTCTTCCTCCTCGCGACCCTCCTCGCCTCGCTCGAGGCGTGGCTCGGGCGGCACGAGGCCGAGGGCTTCGCCCCGGTGCGCGAGCGCTGGATCGAGCTATCCGCGACGCTCGGCGCGAAGGTCCGCGCCGAAGGGGTCGAAGGGGTGGCCGTCGACCTCGCGGAGGACGGCGCGCTGCTCGTCCGCGACGCGAGCGGGACAATCCGCCGGGTGGTCGCCGGGGACGTCGAGCCGGCGTGAGGATCGCCGCGCCCATCGGCGTCGCCGCCCTCCTGGGTGCCGCCTGCTGCCCGCCCCCGACGCTGACGAACACGCCCGCCCCCGACGGAGGCGCCGACGCGGTCCCCGGCCTCGTCGCCGCCGACGCGGGCTGCCCGCAGGCGTCCGCGACCGCCTGCCCCTCCGGCTGCGCGAACCTCCTCGACGACCCCGAGAACTGCGGCGGCTGCGGGAACGCGTGCGCGGGCGGCGAGGTCTGCTCGGACGGCGGCTGCGCCTGCCCCTCCGGCGGGACGCTCTGCGAAGGCGGCTGCACGAGCACGCTGACCGACGACCAGAACTGCGGCTTCTGCGGGACGGTGTGCGGGCCGGGCGGTCGCTGCGAGGACGGGCACTGCGTCGGGGGCCCGATCGACGCGGGGTCGGTCGACACGGGAGGTGACGCAGGGACGGATGCGGGCGCGGACGCGGGCTGCGCGGCCGCGGCCTGCCCGTCGGCCTGCGCCGCCCTCCACTTCTCGATTGCGCGCTACACGGCGGGCAAGGGGCCGGTCTCGCTCGCCATCGCGGACCTGAACCGCGACGGCCGGCTCGACGTCGCCCAGACCAACATCGACGACGGCACGGTCGGCATTTTCCTCGGCCAGGACGGCGGGACCTTCTCGGCGCAGGCGACCGTCGCCGTCGGGAGCTGGCCGAACGGCATCGCCGCGACGGACCTCAGCCAGGACGGCATCCCCGACCTCGCGGTCGCGAACTACCAGAGCTCGAACGTGAGCGTGCTGCTCGGCAAGGGCGACGGCACGTTCCAACCCCAGGTGGCCTACCCCGTCACCGGCACCTCCGAGGGGATGGTCGCGGCGGACTTCAACGGCGATCGGCTGCCCGACCTCGCCGTACCCGCGATCGAGGGCTACTCGATTCTCCTCGGCAAGGGCGGCGGACTGTTCGCCGCGGCCCAGACGACGACGGACCCCGCGCTCTCCGGGCAATGCCTCGCGGCGGTGGCCTCGAAAGCCGGCGGCCCGCTCGACCTCCTGCTCACGAACCAGTCGTCCGGCTTCCTGAGCGTCTTCCCGGGCAACGGCGACGGCACCTTCGGCACCGGGGCGAGCTACCCGACGGGCCAGGGCGAGGAATCCGAGATCGCGGTCGGCGACTTCAACGGCGACCAGGTTCCCGACGTGGCGATCGCGCTGTACGGCGCGACGAACGGGGTCGCGATTCTGCTCGGCAAGGGCGACGGCACCTTCGGCGCGGCGAGCTACCTGACCACCTCCTCGCTCACCTATGGCGTCGCGATCGCGGACCTCGACGGGGACGGGCGCGCGGACGTCGCGGCGGCGAACTTCGACGGATCGATCGACGTCTTCCTCGGCGACGGCACGGGCGGCTTCGGAAGCCCGTGCCCCGTGGCGGCCGGGATGGGCTTCGCCTGGATCGCGAGCGCGGACCTCGACGGCGACGGCCGCATGGACCTCGCGGCCTCCGACGACAGCGGAAATGCCCTGGTGGTCCTGCTCGCGCGGTAGGGCGGAGGGAGGTCCGCCGGACACGACCCGGGTCAAGTCGCCCGGGAAGCCGGGCCACCGGGCGCGCATTCCCGACGGCGCGTTCCGTCGCGGGCCGAACGGCGTGTCGAACGGACGCCACTTCGTGCTACGATCGGGCGCATGTTGCTGGCCATCGATGTCGGCAATACCAACACGGTCCTGGGCGTCTACCGCGGAGCGCAACTGCTCGAGCACTGGCGGCTCGGGACGGATCCCGGCCGGACGGCGGACGAGTACGGCATCCTCGCGCTCGGGCTGTTCCGCGAGGCCGCGCTCGATCCGAAGGAGGTCGACGCGGTCGTCGTCGCGAGCGTCGTGCCGCCCCTCCATTTCGCGCTCCAGCAGTTCGCGCGCCGCTACTTCCGGAAAGAGGCGGTCTTCGTGGGCCCCGGCACCCGCACCGGGATGCCGATCCTCTACGACAACCCGCGCGAGGTCGGCGCCGACCGGATCGTCAACGCGGTCGCGGCGTACGAGCGCTGGCACTGCCCGCTCGTCATCGTCGACTTCGGCACCGCGACCACCTTCGACTGCGTCACCGGCAAGGGCGAGTACCTCGGCGGCGCCATCGCGCCCGGAATCCAGATCTCGATGGACGCCCTCTTCCACCACGCGGCCA
>DAIDIT010000175.1 GCA_027451705.1 Pseudomonadota bacterium | reverse complement strand
TGGCAAGTGGGGGGCGGGTTTGGTTTCGCAAGAGGGGGGCGCTTCATCAGGCGAGGCGGAGGAGCTGGAGCGTCGTGAAGACGAGGAGCGCGAGCGCCATGATCGAGACGAGCGCGGCGCTCGCGGACCGCCCGCGCAGCTCCTTCCGACCCGGGCCGGCGAGTACGGCCTCCTCGGCGAGGACGCGGCCGGCGGCGCTGAAGTCGGACCAGGGGGTGGCCGGCACCCCGGGCTCGAAGTGCTCGACGCGGCGCCGGTGAACGGCCCACAGCTCGGGAACGTCGGTGCCCGGCAGGCCGCCCGCGAGGTAGCCCTTCCGCTCGACGGTCGGGCGGCGGAAGTCGGAGGTGAGGACCGCGCGGCCGTCCTGGAACGGGGTGAAGAACGTCACCTCGATCGCGCCGCCGCGGGCGCCGACGTCCGCGAACGCGTGCAGCGCGGGGGCCTGGAGGAGGCCGGAGGCCGGAGCATTCGAATAGACGAGGTCCGCGACCGGGGCCGAGAGCGGCGGGCGAACTTCGATCGCCCCGGCGCGGGCGAAACCCAGTGCGCCGAGGGCGCGTTCGACGTGTTCCATCGCCGGCCAGCGGGCCGGGTCGAGCGAGCCGTCGTCGTCGGTCTCGCGGGCGCGCAAGAGGCCGGGGAAGAAGAAGAGGAGCCCTTGGGGCAGGTTGCGGAAGAGGAACCAGACCGCGCCCGCGCCGGCGAGGAGGATCTGCCAGCGCATCCTAGCCCCGCGCGAGCCGCTCCACCTCGGCGACGACGTAATCGCCGACCTCGGCGGTCGAGCGGTCCCCGCCGACGTCGCGGGTCAGCACGGAGGCGGCGACGGCGGCGCGCACGGCGCGCTCGAGGATCGCGCCCTCGGCGGCGTGGCCGAGGTTGTCGAGCAGGAGCGCGGCGGAGAGGACGGCGGCGAGCGGGTTCGCGAGCCCCTTGCCCGCGTTGTCGGGCGCCGAGCCGTGGACGGGCTCGAAGAGGCCGCGGCAGCGCGGCGCCTTCGGGTTCAGGTTGGCCGAGGCGGCGAGGCCGAGACCGCCACAGAGCGCGGCCCCGAGGTCGGTCAGGATGTCGCCGAAGAGGTTGCAGGTGACGACGACGTCGAAGGCCTCGGGCGTCTCGAGCAGCTTCATCGCGAGCGCGTCGATGTAGAGGTGGCGCGGCTCGATCTGCGGGTAGTCGGCCGCGATCTCGCGGAAGGCGCGCTGCCAGAGGTCGTGGGCGAAGCGGAGCGCGTTCGACTTGTCGCTCATGCAGACGCGCTTCTTGCCGTGGGCGACGGCCCAGTCGAAGGCGGCGCGAATGATACGCTCGACGCCCTTGCGGCTGTTCACGTCCTCGTTGACGGCGATCTCGTCGGGGGTGCCCTTCTTGAAGATGCCGCCGACGTCCGCGTAGAGCCCCTCGGTGTTCTCGCGGAAGACCACGAGGTCGACGTCGGAGGGGCCCTTGCCCTTCAGGGGGCAGAACCGCTCGTCGAGGAGCTGGACCGGGCGGAAGTTGACGTAGAGGTCGAGCTGGAAGCGCAGCGCGAGGAGGATCTCGCGCGCGTGCCGGTTGTCGGGGACCCGGGCGTCGCCGACGGCGCCGAAGAGGATGGCGTCGTAGTGGTCGCGGAAGTCCTCGATCTGGCCGGGCGGGAGCGTCACGCCGTCGCGCAGGTAGCGGTCGGCGCCGTAGTCGAAGTGGACCAGCTCGAAGGCGAGCGATCGGGCGCGCGCGACGGCCTCGATCGCCCGCACCGCGACGGAGACGACCTCGGGCCCGACCCCGTCCCCCGGGATGACCGCGATCTTCGCCATGATGTGCGTTCGTACCGCGGGCCCGCGACGCGGGTCAATGGCAATCCCGCCATCGGGGGCGCCGTGCGCCGTGCAGGCGGTCGACAAGCCGAGAAGCCGACCGATCGTCACCTCGCCGCGAAGCTCGGCGCTCACGGAGCGGGCGATTGCCAGGCGGACCGCGACTGGCGTAAATCAACGGATCGATGCGCCGCGCCCTTCTTCCGATGCTTCTTCTCGGGGCCGGCGCGTGCCCGCAGGGCAACTACACCCACCTCTACCAGACGCAGCCGCTCGCTCCGGGCTATTCGGCCGCGGACGTCGCGGCGCTCGACCACCTGGGCGCCCAGGTCGTCGGGGGCGGGATCAACTTCGGCGTCTACTCCGAGAACGCGACGAAGGTCCAGGTGCTGCTCTTCGACGACCCGGAGGCGCCGCTGCCGAGCCAGCAGTTCGACATGGTCGAGCAGGGCGACGTCTGGAACGTCTGGGTCTCCGGCATTGGCCTGAACCAGGCGTACGGCTATGTCGCCTGGGGACCGAACTGGCCCTACGACCCGAGCTGGCACCCCGGCACGATCACCGGCTTCCAGGCGGACGTCGACTCGGCGGGCAACCGCTTCGATCCCAACAAGCTCCTGCTCGACCCGTACGCCCCGATGATGACGCGCGACTTCGACTGGACGGAGGGAAGCGCGGCGAGCGGACCCGACCGGACGGTCCTGACCTACCAGGCGGCCGGCAAGGCCATCACCGCGCAGAGCCAGTACGCCTGGAGCGCGAACGAGTCGCAGTGGCTCGCGGCGCGGCAGGATCCGAACATGCCGGGCCACCGGCCGCAGGATCTGATCGTCTACGAGGTACACCCGAAGGGCTTCACCGCGAGCCCGGCCTCGGGCGTCGCCCACCCGGGCACCTTCCGCGGCGTCGGCGAGGACGCCGACTACCTCAAGGACCTCGGGATCAACGCGGTCGAGTTCCTCCCGGTCATGGCGAAATCCACCGACGGCGGCTACTGGGGCTACGACACGCTCGCCTTCTTCATCCCCGAGCTGACCTACGTCTCGCTGCTCGACCCGAAGCACCCGGAGGCGGCGATCGACGAGTTCAAGTGGATGGTCGACCAGCTCCACCAGCGCGGCATCGAGGTCTTCCTCGACGTGGTCTACAACCACACCGGCGAGGGCGGCCTGTGGCGGCAGGAGATCCAGTTCGACGACGTGCCGCCGCTCCCGAACGGCGCCCCGCAGCTCACCGCGTTCGACCCCAAGGAGGTCGCGAGCATCCTCTCGTGGCGCGGCCTCGACAACCAGGCCTACTACGCGCTCGATCCGACGAACCAGTTCTACTGGGACAACACCGGCGTCGGGCAGGAGACGCGCCCGAACCACCTGCCGATGACGCGCCTCATCCTCGACTCGCTGCACTACTGGGTGTCCGAGATGCACGTCGACGGCTTCCGCTTCGACGAGGCGGCCATCCTGGGCGAGACGAGCCCCGCGGAGGGGAGCTGCCCCGAGCACTGCTGGGCGGACCCGACCAAGACCGTCCTCCAGACCATCGCCGACGACCCGCTGCTCCAGAAGGACAACATCCGCATCGTCGCCGAGCCGTGGTCCGGCGCCGGCGACTGGCAGACGCACTTCCCTTCCTCGACCACCCTGCCCGGCTACGGCTGGGGCGAGTGGAATGGGCCGTTCCGCGACTGGTGGCGGTCGATGGCGAACGTCGCGGGCTGGACCTTCAACTCCACGATCTGGAGCCCGATCGGGCAGGAGAACGGCGGCTTCTTTCTCTTCGGCTCGCACGACTTCTTCGCGCCGAACGGCCGCGAGCCCTACAACTCCTACAACTTCGTCACCATCCACGACGGCTTCACGATGTACGACCTCTTCTCCTACGACCAGAAGGTCAACGGCTGCGGTCCCCTCAACCCGGCCTGCTGCACGGAGCAGCTCACGACCTACTGCAACCAGACCGACGGCGTCGACAACAACATCTCGAAGAACTGGGGCTCGGGCAGCGAGGACGTCAAGCGCGAGCTGATGCGCGACATGTTCGTCGCCATGATCGTCTCGCACGGCACCCCGCTGTTGCTCGGGGGCGACGAGTGGATGCGGACCCAGCTCGGCAACAACAACGCCTACTCGACGCTGGCCGACAGCTCCTACAACTGGTTCGACTGGGGGAGCTGGCAGGCCGACCCGCACCGGCTGCGCATGCACGACTTCGTCCGCCAGCTCCTCGCCTTCCGGAAGGCGTACGGCTACGCGCTCGCGCCCTCCGACTGGAGCTCGGGCGTGCCGGTCTCGTGGG
The DNA here is from genome assembly GCA_027451705.1 of Pseudomonadota bacterium. Classification (GTDB taxonomy): domain Bacteria; phylum Myxococcota; class Myxococcia; order Myxococcales; family JAKAPL01; genus JAKAPL01. The sequence goes on along the minus strand of DAIDIT010000175.1, from coordinate 17,133 downwards.
AGGACGCCGCCGCCGGCCAGCCGGCGAACTGGAACAGCGCCCACCTGGCGATGCACTACCCGGCGAGCGCGGCCGGGCCCGAGATCGACGTCCTCTTCAACTTCGAGACGACGATGACCGATTTCACGCTGCCGCCCGGGAGCTGGACGTCACTGCTCGACACCCAGACCTACTACGACGAGGACGCGTACTTCGGAGCGGGCGCCTCCGGCAGCCCGGACCCCAAGAGTTCCGCCAACATCTGGGTCCAGAGCCCGATTCCGCTGCCGCCCGGCCCGAGCGCGTTCTGCCCCTGCGCGGAAGGCGCGACCTGCTACTGCGCCCAGCCGCGCAGCATCGTCGTCGTCCAGGGGGCCGCCGCGACGCAGTGATTCACCGCGCGCTCGCCTCGAGCGCCTGTCGGAGGTCCGCGATCAGGTCGTCGGCGTTCTCCATGCCGACGGAGAGCCGGATCATCTTCTCGGTGATGCCGAAGCGCGCCTGGATCTCGGGCGGAACGTCGGAGTGGGTCATCGTCGCCGGGTGCTCGACCAGGCTCTCGGTCCCGCCGAGGCTGACGGCCAGCTTGCAGAGCGCGACCGAGTCGAGGAAGGCGAACGCCGCGGCCTTGCCGCCCCGCACCTCGAACGAGATGATCGACCCCGGCCCCGTGCACTGCCGGTCGTAGATCGCCCGCTGGGACGTACCCGGCTCGAGCAGCGCCGGGTAGTAGACCTTCTCGACGCGCGGATTCTCGGCGAGGGCGCGCGCGATCCGCTCGGCGCTCTTCGCCTGCGCCTCCATTCGCACCTTGACGGTCTCGAGCGAGCGCAAGAGCAGCCAGCAGGTGAACGGGTCGGGGACGGTGCCGAGCATCGTGCGGTAGACGGAGATCGGGTCGACCAGCGACTTGGGACCGGTGACCGCGCCCGCGATGACGTCGCTGTGGCCGCCGATGAACTTCGTCGCCGAGTAAAGGACGAGGTCGGCACCGAGCGCGAGGGGGTTCTGGAAGACGGGCCCCAGGAAGGTGTTGTCGACCGCCGTCCGCACCGGCCTCGCCGACGAGAGCTTGCGGGCGAGCGCCGCCACCGCCGCGATGTCGATGAGGACGTTCGTCGGGTTGGCCGGGCTCTCGAGGTAGAACATGGCGAGCTTGTCGCCGTAGCCTCGCGCGAGCGACTCGAGCTCCGCGGCGGGCAGGTCCATGGGGAAAGCCTTGGTCACGATCCCGAAGCGCGGCAGGATTTTCTCGAAGAAGAACTCGGTGCCGCCGTAGACCGGCATGCTGTAGAGCAGCACGTCGCCCGGGGCGAGCGTCGCGAGCGCCATGGTCGAGATCGCCGCCATGCCGCTCGCGAACGACAGCGCCGCCTCCGCCCCGTCCCAGAGGGAGAGGCGCTCCTCGAGGATCTGCAGGCTCGGGTTGTTCAGGCGCGAGTAGATGAGGCCCATCGACTGATCGCGGCCCCGCTCCTCGAGCCCGTACGCCCAGCGGAAGAACTTCTCGCCCTCCTCGGCCTTCCGGAAGACGAACGTCGAGGTCATGAAGATCGGCGGCTTGGCCGCACCCTCGGAGAGGAAAGGATCGTAGCCGTGGCTCATCATCAGGGACTCGGGGTGCAGCTTGCGGGGATCGAGCGTCACGGGAACCTCCTGGGGCACGTCGGGATTGCCCCTATATCACCTTCGCCGCTCGTCTCGCTTGCGGACGCTCGGCAGGCCGGTTACCGTCCGGGCTCTCCTTCGATTGGACAGACCCATCATGACTCGTCAATCCGGCTGGGCGTTGGGAGCAGTGGCATCTCTGGCACTCGCGTGCGGCACGCCGGCGCCCAACAAGGGCTCGGGCACGTCGACCTCCGGCGGCGGGACGAGCAGCGGCTCCGGCAGCAGCTCGGGCAGCGGCTCGACGAGCGGCTCCGGCCTCGACTGCACGCTGCCGGCGACGATCGCGACGGACATGACGCTCGACGGCTCGTGCAAGCCTTGGATCGTGCCCTCGACCGGCACCACGGTCGAGGGAAACGCCGCCCCCACGCTGACAATCGACCCCGGCGTCACCGTGGCCTTCGATTCGAACGGCACGCTCGCGATCGGCGTCAATGCGGCGGGAGGCCTCCACGCCGTCGGGACCACGGGCTCGCACATCACCTTCACCTCGAACTCGGCGCAGCCCAAGGCGGGCGACTGGTCGGCGGTCGTCCTCCTCGACAACGCCGCACCGAGCTCCACGATCGCGTTCGCCGATTTCGAGTACGGCGGAGGCATCGGGGCCGGCAGCGTGGGCTACGGCGGGCCCCAGGGCGCGCTCGTGACCGACAGCCAGTCGGCGAGCTTCCAGATCCTCCTGCACGACCTGACGTTCACCCACAACGCGGTCAACGGCCTCGTCATGAACGGCTGGAGCGTTGGATTCGCACCGGGCTCCGGCAACCTCACCGTGAACGACTGGGGTGCGAACGGCGAGCCCTTCGTCATCTCGGCCAACCAGGCCGGGACCCTCCCCGCCTCCCTCACCACGCCCGCCCAATCAGGTGGGACCCCGGCGGTCGTCGACCTCGTCGACGGGGACGGCGACACCCAGGGCGGCGGCGGCGGCAGTTCGTGGGTGATGTCGAGCCAGACGTGGCCGGCCATCCCGATCCCCTACCTCCTGGACGGCGCCACACAGGGCACCGGCAGCCAGGGCACCCAGAGCGGAATCAACATCGAGGGCGCCGGGAACGGCCATGCGACGCTGACCATCGCCGCGCCGAACACCCTCGAATTCCGAAACGCCGGATCGATCGAAATCGATCCGGGGGGCTCCGCCCAGGGAGACCTCGTGGCCAACGGTTCGGCGACCGCGCCGATCGTCTTCACGTCGTTCTCGAACCCGAGCAGCCCTGCGGCCGGGAGCTGGAGCGGTCTCCACTTCCACGTGACCACATCCGGGATCGCCAAGTCCTCCCTGAAGGGCGCGACGGTCGAAGGGGCGGGCGGCAACTGGACCATCGACACGCAGCAGTCCGGGTCGATCTTCCTCGACGGTCCGACCACGGTACCGCCGACCGCCGCTCCCGGCCCGACCATCTCGGCCTGTACGATCAAGGATTACCCATCGGGAAACTGCGGCATCATCGCGGGCGGGATCAGCGCGACGGACCTGGCGACGTACGGCAGCGCCAACACGTTCGGCGACGCGAGCAACACGGTCTGCAACAGCACCTGACCCCCGGCTGAACGCTGGAGGGCCGGCCGGGCACAAAGGGTGGCGGGAGCCCCGTGCGCGCGTCCTGTGCTATGTTGACGGCCGTCACCGCCGAAGGTCTCGCGGTCCCCGCCGTGTCCAGCGTCCGAACCGCCGTTCGCCCCGTCGCCACTGAACCGGCTTCGGACCGCCCCGCGCTGGATGCCCTCGTCGGGCGCGCCGCCCAGGGCGATCGATCCGCCCAGCGGGCACTCTTCTCGGAGCTCCGGCCGCGCATCGTCCGGCACGTCTCCTTCCTGTTGCGCCGGCGGGCCGAGGTCGACGACGTCGTCCAGGAGGTCTTCCTCGAGATCTTCCGTTCGCTGCGGTCCTTCGAGGGCCGCTCGAGCTTTTCGACCTGGGTTCACCGGATCACGGTTCGCGCCACCTACCGGCACATGCGCCGCCACTGGAAAGGCGCTCCGCCGCCCGAGGCGGAGGCCGACGCCGACCTCGCCGAGCCGCCGGCCGAGGCCGACCCCGCGCGCGGAGCCGAGGTCCGCGACCGCCACGCCCGCGTACTTCGGATACTCGACCAGCTCTCGCCCAAGAAGCGGATGGTGCTGGTCCTGCACGACCTCGAGGGTGTCGAGGCCGCCGAGATCGCCAAGCTCGTCGGCGCGCCCGTGCTGACGGTGCGGACGCGCCTCTTCTACGCGCGCAAGGAACTGGCCGCCGCGGCCCGGTCGGATCCGGCGCTCGCGGAATACTTCGAAGAAGACGAGGGAGGGCCGCAGACATGAGGGAAGCGCGGCAGAGCTTGCTCCATCGGCTGCTGGGCGACTGGGAGCCCGCGAAGCCGGCGGACGAAACCGAAGCCTGGCGGCGGCTCTCGGCGGCGCTCGATGCGCCTGCGCCCCCGCGCCGGGTGCCAGCGTGGGGTTGGCTCGCGGCGGCGGGTCTGGCCGGGGCGGCGGCCGTGCTGCTGGTGCGCGCGCCGACGGCCGACGTACCGGCACCCCCGGCTCCGATCGTGGCCTCCACGCCGCCGGCGCCTCGCCCCCTCCCGGCGCTCCCCGCGCGCCCCGCTGCCGCTCCACCGATGGTGCGGCTCGAGGCGCTCGGGGGTTCGGTCCAGGTCGCGGACGGCGCGGGGCCGACAGTCGCGAGCAATGCCCGGATCGTCGCGGCCGGCGCGCGGATCTCGACCGGCAAGGCGGAGGCGCGGCTCGGACTGCCCGGCGGCAGCCTCGCGCTCCTCGAGCCGTCGTCGTCGGCGCGGCTCGCGCGGCTGGATCCCGACGGGGTCGAGGTCGAGCTGTCCTCTGGGGCGATCTTCGTCCACGCCGCGAAGCTCGGCAGCGGCTCGCTCGCCATACGCACGGGCCGATTCCGGGTGATAGTGCACGGCACCGGCTTCCGGGTCGCGCGGACCGGCGGCGAGGTGGACGTCGGCCTCTTGCACGGTTCGGTCGAAATCCGGGGCGACGGCGCGGCGAGCGGCTTCTTCCTGGCGCCCGGGCAGCGGGTGCGCTTCTCGGATGCGCGCGGGCCCATGCTGGGCTCGGCGCGGCCGCTCGGCGAATCCGCCTCTCGCGCCGAGACCGAGGAGGCGCGGCTGCTGGGTCTCCCCACGCCGGTGCGGACCGAGTCGCCGCGCCGGATCCGGCCCCTGCTTCCGACGGCGCCGACCCCCACCCCGGCGTTCGTGGTCGACGACGTGGCCCGCTGCCGCGCGGTGTCGAACCGGGCGCCCGCCTCGGATCCGGTCCGCCTCGATTTGACGCTCGCCGACGACGGCCGCGTGCTCCAGGCCGCGTTGGAGCAGGGCGATGCCGATGCGAAGCTTGCGAGCTGCGTCGCCGAGGCGGCACTACACTGGAAGCTCGCCCCCCCCCCGGCGCAACTTCGCGGCGCCACGTTCGTCTACGCCGTTCCGCTGCGTTAGCGCGGGGGCCCGAAGGCCCCCGCGCGCCCGATCACTTCGCGGCGGTCGGGTGGGTCGGCTTCGGCAGGACCTCGAGGTTCAGGCTGACGTCGACGTCGTTGCCGACGAGGAGGCCACCGTTCGCCAGCGGCATGTTCCACTTGAGGCCGAAGTCCTCGCGGTTCAGCTTGGTGGTCGCCGAGAATCCGCGGTGCTGCTGGTGCATCCAGGGGTCCGCGAACGGCGCGGTCGGCCCTTCGACCGTGAGGGTGACCGGCCGGGTGACACCGTGGAGAGTCAGGTTGCCAGTGACCAGGAGGCCGTCGGGCGTCTTCGCCACCTGGGTCGACTTGAACGTCGCGGCCGGGAACTTCGCGACGTCGAAGAAGTCGCCGGACTTGAGGTGGGCGTCGCGTTTCGCGACGCGCGTGTCGAGCCCCCGGACGTCGATCGAAGCCTCGACGGACGACCGCTCGGGGTTCTGGTCGTCGTAGACGACCGTGCCCGTGACGGTGCCCAGGCTTCCGTCGACGGTACTGACCATCATGTGCCGGACGTGGAACTCCGCCTCGGAATGGGCGGGATCGATCGTCCAGGTGGAGACCTCGCCGAGCGCCAGGCCCGGAACGGCGAGTACGGCTGCGGCGAGCACGGATACGGTGCGGGACATTTTCTCTCTCCTCTCGTCGGGTCGAGCGACCCGGTGGGCGTGAAGGACACCTTGCTTCTGCGGCGTTTGTGACTTACGATTCGGAAGCGAACGTAGCCGCGGCGTCCCCGATTGTCAAGCGGCTTCTTTTCTGTAAGCATGAGATCGCAGCCGCGAACGAGGTCCGGACCGATGCGCTTCAACCACACGATGTGCCCGCGCTTCCAGGCCGCCGTGGAGCTGCTGGGAAAGCGCTGGACGGGCCTGGTGCTCAAGGCACTCCTCGACGGCCCCCTACGGTTCAACGAGCTGGCCTCGCGCCTCGAGGTGGTGAGCGAGCGGATGCTGTCCGAGCGGCTCAAGGAGCTCGAGGGTGAAGGGATCGTCGAGCGGAGGGTCATCCCCTCGACCCCGGTCCGCGTCGAGTACGAGCTGACCGAGAAGGGGCGCGCGCTCGGTGCGGTGATGGACGCCATCGGACTTTGGGCCGAGCGCTGGATCGATCCACCGCGCGCCGCGGTCGCGGCGCGGCGGGCGGCACGCGTCGCCCGTTCGTGAGAGCCGGCGGGAATCCGTGAGCGAAGCCGTCCCCGGGCTGGTCGCCCCCCCGCCGTCGCGGCCGCGCGACGCGGCGGTGGTCCTGCTGTGGCGCGAGGGCGCGGACGGCCGCGAGCTGTTCTGGCTCCGGCGTGGCGACGGCCTGACCTTCGGCGGCGGCATGTACGCGTTCCCGGGAGGCAAGCTCGACGCGGCCGATCGGACGGTGCCTGTCGATGGAGCCGAGGGAGACGAAGCGGCCTTCCGCGCCTGCGCGATCCGGGAACTCTTCGAGGAGACGGGCGTGTTGATCGCCGACGGGCCGCCCGTCCCGGCCGACACGCTGGCAGGCTTCCGGCGGCGGCTGCTCGCGGGCGAGATCGCCTTCGGAGAACTTCTCGACGTCCTGCGCGCGCGGCTGTCAGCCGACCGGCTCGTGGCCGCGGGTCGCTGGGTCACGCCGCCGTTCTTGCCGGCGGGCTTCGACGCGCGCTTCTTCCTCGCTCGGCTGCCCGAGGGCCAGACCGCGCAGGTCTTCGAAGCCGAGGCCTCCGAAGGCGCCTTCTTCGCGCCCGCCGCGGCGCTCCAGCGCTGGCGCGAAGGCCGCGCCCTCCTCCACCCGCCGAACCTCAACGCGCTCCGGGCGATGCGCGAGGCGGACTGGGCCGCGGCCATGGAGAAGCTCCTCCACCCTCCCTCGGTCAGCGGCTTCGTCGCCGAGCGGATCGAGTTCCAGGAGGGAGTGGTCCTCGTCCCGCAGCGGACGCCGACTCTGCCGCCGGCCACGCACACCAACTGCTACCTCGCCGGCCTCTCCTCGCTCCTCGTCGTCGATCCGGGGAGCGACGACCCCGACGAAGTGGGGACCCTCCTCGCGGCGGTCCGGACGCTCGCGGCCGAGGGGCGCACCCCCGCGGCCGTCTTCCTGACCCACCACCACCGCGATCACGTCGGTGGTGCCGAATCCGTCGCGCGGGCGCTGCGGCTTCCGATCTGGGCCCATTCCGAGACGGCACGGCACCTTCCGCTCGCGGTCGACCGGCGCGTCGAGGACGGCGACGAGGTCGGCGCCCCGGACTTCCCGCTGCGCGCGCTCCACACGCCCGGCCACACCCGAGGCCACGTCGCGCTCCTCCACGCGCCGAGTCGCGCCGTCCTCGCGGGCGACCTCGTCTCGAGCCTGTCGACGATCGTCATCGATCCACCCGAGGGCGACATGGCGCGCTACCTCGCCTCGCTCCGCCGCCTCCTGGAGCTTCCGTGCGGGACGATCTACCCGGCGCACGGCGCCCCGCTCGCCGACGGTCCGGGCAAGCTGCGCGCCTACCTGCTCCACCGCGAACAGCGGGAGGCGCTCGTGCTCGAAGCGATCCGCGGCGGCGCACGCAGCCCGGCGGAGGTCGTCGCACGCGCCTACCTCGACACGCCCGAGCCGCTCCATCCGATCGCGGAACGCCAGGCCCTCGCGCACCTCGAGAAGCTCGCCGGCGACGGCCGCGTCGCCCGGCGCGGCGGCGCCTGGACCGTGCCCGCGTAATCCGCCGCCGGAGGGAAGAGGGGTGCGCCGGGGGCTGTTGTCGCAGGCATGACCCCGACGACCAGCGCCCTCGCATCCCTGCTCGCCACCTTCTTCGCCGCGGCCCCTTCGGCCTCCCCCGCCGCGCGGGCGCTGCGCCGCGGGGACCTCGCCTCCGCGCTGGCCGAGCCGGCCGCGAACGGCGAGGAGGCCGGCTACATCCGGGCACGCGTCGACATCGCCCGCGGCGAGCTGTCCGCGGCCGAGCGCGAGGGCGCGCGCCTTCCGGCGGGCGGCGTGAAGGCCGCGCAGATCGCCTGGTACCTCGCCCACGCGCGCGGCGACGGCCCCGCCATCGGCCGGGCCGCCGCGCGGCTCTGCCGCCTCGGCGACCGGACGGGCCGCGCCTGCGCGGATTCCGAGCTCTACGGCCGGCCGCCGCCCGCGCCGCAGGTCGCTCTCTCCGCCCCTACCGAGGTCCCGCTCTCGACGACCGCTCCGGTGCCCGTGGCGCTCGTCCGGGCCGGGGGCAGCCGGACCGGCATGGTCATCGACAGCGGCGCGAGCGAGACGGTCATCTCGGTCTCCCTCGCCCGCGCGCTGGGACTCCGGACGACCCGTGCTGCCTTTCCAGTCGGTGTCGCGGCGGGAGGTAGCCGCACCGAAGCCCGACTCGCCGTCCTACCCTCGCTCGCGGTCGGCGGCCTGACGGTCCACGACCTTCCGGTCCTGGTGGTAGATTTGGGCGAGCTCGAGCGCGTCGGCGTCTTCGGCATCGTCTCGCCGCAGCAGGCGTTCGCAGGGGTGACGGCGACGCTGGACCTCGGACGGCACCGACTCCACCTCGCCCCGGGTTCGGCGCCCGTCCGCAGCGACGCGACGCACCGGGCCGTGACCGTCCCCTACCGGCTCGCGGGCTTCGACCTCGCCGTCGAAGCCCGCGTCGGCGACGGCCCGACGTCGCTCTTCGGCCTGGACACGGGCATGCAGGGCGCCTTCGCAGTCAGCGACGCGTACGCAGCCACGGGAGTCTTCCCGCTCGAGGCTTCCGCCGTCCGCGGCGCCGGTGGTCAGGCGGCGCTCCCGTCGCTGCCGCCGCTCCCCGTGAAGCTGGGCGACGCGACGCTCGCGGCGGACGGCCGCCGGGTGCTCGCGCCGTCCGCCCGCAACGACCTCGGGCTCGCCGGCCTCCTCGGCAACGCGCTCTGGAAGAACGGCGTCGTCGTCCTCGACAACGCCACCCGGCAGGTCACGGTCCTCCTGCCGAACGCGTCAGAGGAGCGCCCGCCCCGTTCCGGCGGACGCTCCCCCGAGCTCTGAGGCCCCGCGGCCCCCGAGATCGCTACTTCTGCTCCGCGGGCTGCTGCTCTTCCTGGCCCCCGTTCTGCCCGATGCTCGACACCCAGTCCGAGTTCCCGATCCGCTCGTAGGTCAGGCTGACGAACTGGCCGGGGATCAGGTCGCGGATGTCGTCCGGGTGCGCGAGGAACGTGTGGTTGCGCATCCCCCCGGTGAGGGTGACCCGTCCGCGCGACTTGTCGAGCGCTGCCACGGTGCCGGAGACCGTTCCGGAGAGGGCGAAGTTCTCGGCACCGGCCGTGCCGGCGGTCCCGCCGGCGGGCTCACCCGAGAGCCAGAGCACCCCCGCGAAGTCGTCGTAGTCGACGTTGACCTGATCGCCGGGCTGGAAGGCGGCGAGCTGGTCCGGCTTCGCGTGCAGGTAGATCAGCCGGTTGCCCGACGAGATGCGGAGGATGCCGTTGCGGAAGTCGATGCTCCGCACCGTCCCCTGCACCGCGCCCGTCTCCGAGGGCGTCGCCTCGGACCTGGCCGTCATCGACATCCGGCCCTCGTTCTGCTGATTGCGGGATGCCGCGGCCGCCGGCGTGGCGAAGGCCAACGCGAGCGGGGCCACGAGGCCCGACAGCGTGAAAAACCAGATTCTCTTCATGGCTTGACCTCTCATGTCGTGTTCGAATTGACTGCCGACCACGGCCCCACTCGGGCCCTTCGAATGTGGTCAAGCCAACGGTGCGCACGTTCTACCCCGGCGCAACTGCCAGGCCGGCGTCAGGGGGGTGGGCTATGGATGGATCTTCCAGGGGCCCGTGCATGAACCAAGCCGCCTTCCTCTCGCCGCCGCCGAGCGCGGTGCTCACGAACGCCTTCGCGGACACGCTCGACAACGCCGTCGCCACGGCCCGGACCTGCTATGCCCCGCGCATCGTGACGGCCGAGGAGGTCGGGCGCGACGACCGGGCGCGCGAGCTTCGCGACCGGATCGCGCGCGACACCTACCAGGCGGGCCACCACACGACCCTCCAGCACGCGACCTTCCAGTTCGCGGTCACGAACGTCTCCCGGCAGCTCCTCTGGGCGTTCCTGCACGCGCACCCCTTCTACAACTCGGAACAGGTGAGCCAGCGCTACGTCGCGGTGCAGCCGGGCAACGCCGTCGTGCCCGCTCTGCCCGAACGCCCGCTCGCACTCTACCGGGCGACGCTCGACCGCCAGCAGGCCGCCTACCGGCAACTCTGCGAGCTGCTGCTCGCGCCCGCCGAGGCCGAGTACTTCCGCCTCTTCCCGGGCCGGCGCTCCGATCGCCCGCGCTGGCTGCCGCAGGTCAAGAAGAAGGCACAGGAGATCGCCCGCTACGTCGTCCCCGTCGCGTCCTTCGCGCACCTCTACCACACGGTCAGCGGGCTGACGCTTCACCGCTACCACCGGCTCTGCGAGTCGATCGACGTGCCCGGCGAGCTGCGGCTGCTCGTGGACGCCATGGTCGAGGCGGTCCGCGCCCGCGATCCGCTCTTCTTCCGGGACATCGAGGACCCGCTGCCCCTCGAGGCGACGCCCGAGCACGCGCTGCTCGAGGCCCACGGCCGCGCCCCCGTCGGTGGCGAGCGCGCGCGCCGCTTCAACCGCGACTTCGACGCGTCATTGGGCCCGTGGCGCAGCCGACTCGTGGACTACAAGGTCAACGCCGAGGCGACGCTCGCCGACGCGGTCCGGGGGACCGCCGCGCTCTCGCGCGACGAACTGTCCGACGGCGAGGCCATCCGCCGCGTGCTCTCACCCGCTTCGAACCGGCTCCTCGGGGAATCGCTGACGCTCACGACGCTGTCGAAGGCGACTCGCGCCCTCTGCCACCCCCACTACACCTTCCGCAAGAAGCTCTCGCACACCGCGGACTCCCAGGACCAGCGCCACCGCATGGTCCCGGGCAGCCGGCCGGTCCTCGCCGCCCAGTACGCCGGGGGCGAGCCAGACGCCATCGTCCCCGACCTGATCGCCCGCAACCCCGAGGCCCTCGACCTCTACCAAGGCCATCTGCGCGAAGTCTTCGGCGCGATCGACGCGCTCCTCGACGCGGGCGTCCCGGCGCCGAGCGCCCTCTACCTCCTGCCGAACGCCTTCCCCGTTCGCTTCGAGGAGTCCGGCGAGCTCCTGCACCTGCATCACAAGTGGACCGTGCGCCTCTGCTACACGGCCCAGGAAGAGATCTGGCGCTGCAGCCTCGAGGAGGTGCGCCAGGTCCGCGAGGTCCACCCGCGCATCGGCGAGCAGATCGTGCCGCCCTGCACCGCCCGCGACCTCGCCGGTATCCGGCCCACATGTCCCGAGGGCGCGCGTTACTGCGGCGTCCCGGTCTGGCGGCTGCCCCTCGAGCGTTACGAACGATTGATCTAGCCCGCGTCGGACGCGGTGCCGGCGTCGTCCGTCGCCCCGGCGTCGGTCGTGCCGGCGTCGTCGGTCGTGCCGGCGTCGGTGACGGAGCCGCTCGTGCCGCCCGATGTCGAGCCACCGCTCGAGGTCGTGCCACCCGACGTCGTTCCGCCGCTCGTCGTTCCACCGGACGTCGTTCCACCGGACGTCGTCGTGCCGCCGGACGTCGTCGTCCCGGCGCCGCTCGTCCCGCTCGAGGTCGAACCGGTGCCCGTCGTCCCGGTGCCGCTCGTCCCTCCCGAAGAGGAGACAGAGGGCTCGTTGCCGCCGACGCAGGCCGAGGCGTCGCAGGGGTTCCAGAAGCTGGGCGCGGTTCCGCAGACGTGGCCGCCGTCGACGAAGCCGTCGACGCAGGCGCCGCTGCAGCAGTTGGCGTCGACCGCGCACGGCTGTCCGTCGGCGATGCAGACCGGCGCGCCGCCCGTCCCCTCCGTCCCGCCGTCCTTGCCGGTCGAGGTGGGGCCGCACCCGGCAATGGCGAACGCGGCGGCAGCGGCACTGGCGAAGAGGAATCGAGTGCGGGTCATGTGCGCCCCTCCTTCCGGGGCGGGGCCAGTTCTAGCGCGTCCACGGGTTGGGTCAAGAACTCGATGACTCGGCGGTTGAACTCGGCGGCCCGAACCAGGTTCACGCCGTGGGGCGCGCCCTCGAGGAAGACCAGCCTCGAACCCGGCACGGCCTCCGCGACCTTGCAGACCAACCGCGACGGGATCATCTGATCGTGCGTGCCGCCGAGAATCAGCGCGGGAGCGCGGATGCGGCGCGCCGCCCGCCGCGCGTCGTGGAAGAAGACCGCCGCGGCCTGGGCCGCCACGCCGTTGCTCGCCCTGGGATCGTCGAAGGCGCGCATCTGCGAGTCGACGAACGCCGCCTCCTCGGGGCCGAGCTGGCCGTTGAAGACGAGCGGAAGCCAGGCGTCCTTCACCGCGTCGCGCGCGGCCGCGAGGCCTCCGCGGCGCAGCGTGGCGCCGGCGCGCCGGGCGATGCCCCCGATGAGGCGCCGCATCGTCCAGTCGGCGTAGAGCGGCGCGCAGCCGACCACCAACCGCTCGATCCGCTCCGGCCACCGTCCCGCGACCTCGAGGGCCGTCATGCCGCCCATCGAGACGCCGAGCAGGTGGACACGCCGAAGGCCGAGGTGGTCGAGCAGCGCGACCGCGTCGCGGGCCAGTTGGCCGATCCGGATCGGCCGGAGCGAGGTGGCCGTCGGTCCGGTCCCGCGCTGGTCGAAGGTCACGACCCGGAAGTGCTTGCGCAGCGCGGGGATCTGCGGCTCCCAGCCGGCGCCCGGGCAACCGAGCCCCATCAGCGCGAGCAGCGCCGGCCCGCGGCCCTGGACTTCGTACGGCAGCTCCGCCCCGGCATGCACGAGGCTGCCGCGCTCGACGTCGAAGGCGGCCGGCTCCCGCCGTTCGGCCTGGGAAGTCTGGGGTTCGCGCGATCGCACGGGCCGCCATCATCCCAGATTCGCGGGCCGGCTGTCACGACCAGCGCGCGGGCGGCCGACCGACTGCCGCGGGGGGGCGAGGACGCTCTCCCGAGCGTTGCAGGCGATGGGGCCGCAGGTGTAGCTGGAAGCATGTCGGTCGCCCGACATTGCCTCGGGTGCGGCGCCCTCGCCCTCGGACTCCTCGCCGCGTGCGGTGGACCGCCGCCCCCGCCCCTCTGCCAGTCCGCGGGCGCTCCTTGCGGGACCGCGAGCGACTGCTGCCTCGACCTCGCCTGCGTTCGGGGCCGCTGCGCGCCGCCGGGCGGGCATCCGTCGGCAGGCGACGGCGGAGCACCGACGTCCGCCGATTCGGGCGTCGTGGACGCGGGCGCGGGCGCGGACGGCGGCGTCTCGACCGCATTCCACGAGGCGGCGCACTGGCTGCCCTCGGTCCCTTTCAACGGTGGCCCCGTCCTCGCCGCGCCCACGATCGTGACCGTGACCTTCGCCGACGATCCGAACCGCGCGGCCGACGAGGCGTTCGACCGCTACGTCGCCGGTTCGAGCTGGCTCGCCGACGTCGGTGCCGAGTACGGCGTCGGCGACGGCCGGGAGGTCCCCGCCGAGCTGCCCTCGACCTCGCCGGCCCAGATCGACGACACCGGGGTGCAGAACCTGCTCGCGGGGCTCCTCCAGGACGGCGGCCTGCCGGGGCTCGACCAGGACGGCGGCGCCCCGAGCGACGGGGGAGTCCAGCTCGAATCCGCGGTCTACGTGCTCTACTTTCCGCCTTCGACCGCGGTGAGCCTGGGGGGCCAGCCGCTCTGCACGGCGTCCTCCGGCGGCTACCACGGCGAGGCCGGCGCCTCGGGACGGCGCTTCGCGTACGCCGTGGTGGGCAACTGCCCCGACGCCCTGCCCGTCTCGCCGACGGCCACCCTGGAGTGGACCGCCTCGCACGAGATCATCGAGGCGTGCACCGACCCGTTCCCGGAAAGCCATTCCGCCTGGGCCATCGCCGATCCGACGGCGCCCTGGGGCGAGGTCGGCGGCGAGGTCGGCGACCTCTGCTCGTTCCTCCTGCCCCAGTGGAGCGCCGACGGCCACACCCTCCAGCGCGTCTGGTCCAACGCGTCGGCCTCCGACGGCGGCAGCCCCTGCCTGCCCGCCGCCGAGCCGTACTACGGGGCGGACGTCGAGCCCAGCGGGTACGTCGCCGCCGACGCCGGCTCGAACGTGACGTTCACCGTGACCGGTTGGTCGACCGCGCCCGTGCCGGACTTCTACCTTTACGCCGCCCCCTACGCCGGCAGCTTCAAGCCGACGCTCACGCCGGGGACGACCTACCTCAACAACGGCGGCGCGACGACGCTGACCGTCGGCATCCCCGCCGGCACGCCGTCCGGCAGCTACGCCCTCGCGGTGCTGGAGGCCGCCGAGAGCCAGAACGACTTCACCGGCACCCTGGTCGGCGTGTACGTGCCCTGACGAAGCCCGTCAGCCGAGGAAGCGGCCGACGACTTCGAGGAGCTGGGGCAGCAGGATCGGCTTCGTGAGGAAGGCCGACGCGCCGGCGGCGAGCGCCCGACCGGAGTCGTCCCCGCCGTCGCCGACGGTCAGGACGACGACCGGCAGGTCCTTGCCGTCCGGCCGGCGACGGATCTCCGCGAGCAGCGAGAGCCCGTCGAGGACCGGCATGTTCACGTCGCAGAGGACGAGGTCGAAGTGGCGCCGGTCGAGGGCCTGGATGGCCTGGGCGCCGTCGGCCGCCTCCTCGCAGACCGCGCCTGGAAAGCGCGACAGGCCATGGCGCAGCAGGCGGCGGAAGGCCGCCGCGTCGTCGACGATGAGGACGTGCTTCGGCTCTGCCACGGTGCGCTGGCGCCGCGACCCACCCGCGGGCCCGACGTGACGCGATCACTACCGCAGTTTGCGCGCCCCTACAAGAAAGCGGCGCCAGCAAGCCGGAACGTGCGGCGCACGGGCCGGGTCGTTTGACCTTCTCCGGTCCCCCGCGGAGCGGAGCGCGCCGTCCTCCCCTCCCCCGCGGAGCGGGGGAGGGGACACGGCAATCGCAGCGCGGTGGCCTGCCCCGGTCGGAGGCGGATTTGGCCGTTGGGTCCGCCTGCCCGGCCCCTTCGCCCGGCGAAGGCGCCCGAGCGCTACGGCTTCGCGAGGCGGGCGTGCACGGCCTTTAGGCGCTCGCGCGCCTCGGCGGCGACCGCCTCGAGGGCCGCCGGCCCGGAATCGACGACCTGGAACATCGCCCGCGGATCCGCGATCGAGACGAACGTCGCGTCGCCGTCCTGCCAGAGACAGACGTTGCAGGGCAGGAGCAAGCCGATGCCGGGGTCGGCCGACAGCGCCCGGTGGGCGATCTTCGGGTTGCAGGCGCCGAGGATCAGGTACGGCCGGAACGTCTCGCCGAGCTTCTTCTGCATCGTCGCGGCGACGTCGATCTCGGTCAGGATGCCGAAGCCCTGTTCGGCGAGCGCGTCGGCCACGCGCCGCTTGGCCTCCTCCATCGGGACGCCCGGGAGCCGGACGTTGAAACCGTAAGCGGGTCCTTCGGTCGTCATGTCGTCTCTCCTCGAGGGTTGTAGAGCCACGGCACCCGCAAACGGTTCGCGTCAGTGGACGGGGTCGGTGGGGGCGCGGCGGACGACGGGCACGCGGAGCGGAGCGAGCGCGGCCATGCGCGGCCGGTCGATCGGGAAGCCGCGCTCGGGGAAGACCAGCGCGCCCTCGACCCACTCCGGGGTGAAGACGATGGCCTCCCCGGCGCCGTTGTAGCCGAGCTGGACGAGCAGCTCCGGCTCGAAGCGGCGGCAGTGCTTCTCGCAGCACCAGAACTCCCGCGTCACCCGGTAGAGCCCCTGCTCGGGCAGCGGCTCGAGCTGCGCGGCCTGGGCGGGACCGTCGAGGGGAATGCCGCTCTCGGCGAACTGGGCGCGGTTCGCGGACCAGCCGGTCGGCAGGTAGATGCCCGGGCCGGGCTCGCCGTGGTTGTGGAAGAAGACCAGCCGGCCGGCGGGGGCGGCGCCGATCGGGGCCAGGGTCCGGTAGAGGCCGCAGGGAGGAAGGTCGGGCACGGAGGTCATGCGCGCTGAAAGTAATCGACGAGCTTCGCGTCCGCAGCGGCGGGCCGGGCGCGGTCCCGGGCCCAGTCCCGCAGCGCCTTGATGCGCTCCTCGTACGTCCGGTAGAGCGGCACCGCCTCCTGCACGGCGCGGTCGAGGTCCTCGGCCTTCAGGTCGCCCCCGCGCGCGAAGGCGGCGTGGAGCGCGGACACGACGACCTGCTCGAGCTCCGAACCCGAGAAGTGCTCGGCCTTCTCCGCGACCGCGGCGACGGGAAGCGCCGCGGGGTCGCGCCGCCTCCGGCGCAGGTGGATCGCGAGGATGTCCGCCCGCGCCCGCGCGTCGGGGAGGTCGACGAAGAAGGTCTCGTCGAAGCGGCCCTTGCGGAGCAACTCTGGCGGCAAGCCCGAGATCTCGTTGGCCGTCGCGACCACGAAGACCGGGCTCTGGTGCTCCGCGAGCCAGGTGATGAACCAGCCGAAGAGGCGCGACAGCCCGGTGTCGCGGCCGGACTCGACGCCCGCGAACCCCTTCTCGATCTCGTCCACCCAGAGCACCGCGGGCGCCATCGCCTCCGCCGCGGCGACGGCCTGCCGCAGCGCGGCCTCGGGCGCGGCCTCGCCCGCGAACAGCCCGGCGAGGTCGAGCCGGGCGAGCGGGAGGCGCCACTGCGCGGAGACCGACTTGGCGCACAGCGACTTGCCGCAGCCCTGCACCCCGATGAGCAGGAGCCCGCGCGGCGGCGGCAGCCCGAAGGCGCGCGCCTCCGGGGAGAGCGAGCGCTGCCGCTCGGCGAGCCACTGCTTGAGGACGTCCAGCCCGCCGACCGCGTCGAGGCCGGCCGCCTCGGCGGCCGAGAGCTCGACGCAGTCGAGCGCGGCGCTGCGGCGCAAGAGCCGCCGCTTCTCGGCGAGCACCGCGGCCGTCGGATCGCCGCCGCCGCGGAGCGCGAGCCGGAAGGCCCGCCGCGCCTCCTCGAGGCCGAGGCCGCGGGCGGCGGTCACCGCGGCGGCCTCGTGGGCCGGGTCGAGCGCGAGGCCGAGCCCCTGCGCGGTCTCCGCGAGGGCGGCCGCGAGCTCCGCGTCCTCGGGCGGCGGAAGCGCCACGACGGCCGCCTC
>DAIDIT010000174.1 GCA_027451705.1 Pseudomonadota bacterium | reverse complement strand
TGTGGCCGCTACGTGGGCCAGGCGGTGGCGGCACCGGCCGGCGTCCTGTCGAAGCCGTCGCCGCCGTGGATGCGGGCGCGGCTCGAGGCGTGCGGAGTGCGGGCGATCGGGCTCGCCGTCGACGTGACGAACTACGTGCTGCTCGACGTGGGCCAGCCGCTGCACGCCTTCGACGCCGCGAAGCTGCACGAGGGAATCGTCGTGCGGAAGGCGAAGGCGGGAGAGATCCTGAAGACGCTCGACGGAATCGATCGGACGCTCGACCCCGACGACCTGCTCATCTGCGACGGCGACCGACCGGTGGCGCTCGCGGGCGTCATGGGCGGCGCGGAGAGCGGCGTCGGCCCCGAGACCGCGGCGCTCTACCTCGAATCGGCCTGGTTCGAGCCCTCCGGCATCCGCCGCACGGCGCGCCGTCACGGGCTGCACAGCGAGGCGTCCCACCGCTTCGAGCGCGGCGTCGATCCCGAGCTGCCACGCCGCGCGCTCGAGCGGGCCGTGGCGCTGCTCGGGACCGCGCTCACCGCAGCGGAGCCGCAGGAGGCCCTGGGCAAGCTCCCGCCGCGGCGAAGCGTCGCGTTGCGCTTCGACCGCGCCGCGCGCCTGATCGGCGACGAGCTGCCGGAGGGCGAGGCGCGCCGCCTGCTCGGAGGCCTCGGTTTCGTCGAGACGCCGAAGGGCGAAGGGGAGGGCATCTTCTCTGTCCCGAGTTGGCGCTTCGACGTCGAGGAGGAGCGCGACCTCGTCGAGGAGGTCGCGCGGCTGCGCGGCTACGATCGCATCCCCGCGACGCTGCCGCGCCACCCGGTGCCGCCACCCAGGGAGCCCGCGTGGCAGCGACCGCTCGCCGCGGCGCGCGCCGCCTTCGCCGCCCACGGCTTCTCCGAGACGATCAACTACAGCTTCCTCGGCCCCGCCGCGCTCGCGCCGTTCGGCGGGGCGCCGCCGGTCGCGCTCACCAACCCGCTGCGCGCCGAGCAATCCGTCCTGCGGACCTCGCTGCTCGCCGGCCTCTGCGAGAACGCCCGCCGCAACCTCGCCCACCTGCCGCAGGTCGCGGGGACGGCGCCCCAGATCAGGCTCTACGAGAGCGGCCGCACGTACGGCTGGCCGTCGCCGGGCGAACGGACCGAGGGGCCGGTGCGCGAGCGCTGGCGTCTCGCCTGCCTCGCGACCGGCGCGCGCCACCCGGCGGGCTGGGCGCAGGGGCGCGAGCCGTTCGACTTCTTCGATCTCAAGGGCGTCGTGGAGGCCGTCGCCGAGGGATTGAACCTGCGCGGCCTTCGCTTCGCGCCGTCGGCCGCGCCGCACCTCCACCCGCGCGCGGCGGCGTCCATCCTCCTCGGCGACCGCGAGGCGGGCGTCCTCGGCGAGCTGCACCCGTCGATAGCGGAGGCGTTCGAGCTGCCGCGCGGGGTCTTCGTCGCCGAGCTGGACGCGGATCTGCTCCTCGGCGCTTTCCGCGCGCCGCGCTTCTCCGGCGTGCCCAGGTTTCCCGCCGTGCTGCGCGACGTCGCGCTCGTCGTCCCGGCCGCGACGTCGGCCGCGGAGGTCGACGCGGTGCTGCGCGCCGCCGCCGGTCCGCTGCTCGAGGCCGCCGTGCTCTTCGACGTCTACCAGGGCGCCCCGCTGCCCCCGGGGAAGAAGAGCCTCGCCTTCTCGCTCCGCTTCCGGGCCGCCGACCGGACGCTCGAGGACGCCGAGGTCGCCGCCGCCCACGCCGCCCTGGTCGCCGCCGCGCGCGAGAAGCTCGCCGCCGATCTGCGCGCCTGAGCGTTGACAGGGCGGGGGCGCGCTGGCGAGGATGCGGGCATGGCACTGCAAGGGACGGCGGCGGCGCTCTCGCGCTGCGAGCTCTTCAAGGGCTTTTCCGAGACGGGGCTCGGCATCGTCGCGGGGGCGGCGACCGAACGGGCGGTCGCGCCGGGGGTGCCGATCTTCGTCGAGGGGATGGCCTCCGACGCGCTCTTCGTGGTGACCGCGGGCCGCCTCAAGATCCTCGTGAAGGACGAGGGCGGCGCCGACGTGGAGCTCGGCCAGCTGGGGCCCGGGGAGGCGGTCGGCCAGCTCGCGCTGCTCCAGCCGAGCGGCACGCGGCTCGCCACCGCGGTCGCGGTGGAGGCGAGCACCGTCGTCGAGTTGCGCAGCCGCGATTTCCTCAAGCTCCAGGCCCAGAAGCCGCAGGCGTGCGTGAAGCTGATGATGGCGATCGCCGCGCAGCTCGGCCGCGCGCTCGAGCAGAACCGCGACGTCGTTCGTGCGGCGGCGCGGGGCAAGCTCCCCGCGACCGGCCGCTAGCAATCACGGCAGCTTGCGGCAGCCGTTCTGGAGGGCGTGCTCCCGGAAGTGGACCGGGCAGAGCATGTCGTGGTGGACCGGGCAGCGAACCCAGGCGGACTCGGTGCAGTTCGGCGCCTGGCAGCGGGTCCGCGGCTTCATGGTCACCACAGGGGCGTGGGACGACGTCGTTCTCAACGGCTTCCTCCTCTGGGCCGGCGAAAACCAGTCCCTCCACCGCCGGCTCGTGCGGCTTCGTTCAAGGTAGATCGCGGGTCTGACGTCCGTCAGGGACCCGCGAGGCGGAGGCCCGCCGATGCGCCGGACGACGACGCGCTTGCCTGCCCGGAGCCAGACCTCCTATACTCGCGCGGCTTTACAACCCGTGACCGCCCCGAGGTCTTCCATGGCCCGATTCGCGCCCGCCTGGCTCTCCGCGTTCGTCCTCGCCGCCGCGTGCCAGAAGCCCGCTCCCCCGCCTCCGGCGCCCGCGCCCGTCGCGCCCAAGAAGGCCGCCCCGTCCGCCGCGCCGCAACCGACGCCGCTCACGTTTACCCCGTCCCAGCCCGGCCACAGCGACCCGGAGTGCGTCGGGGGCCTCGACTTCGCACCGCCCCAGGCGATCACCTCCGGAAGCCACCACTGGACGCTCAACGGCTACAAGCTGACCCTCGACGTCCCCACCGGCGCGAAGGTCAACCTCGGCGTGGTCGCGAACCTCGACGAGCCGAGCCCGGAGAACCTCGAGGCCATCGACGCCTACCTCGCCTTCTTCGAGGCGCACGGCGTGCAGGCGATCGTCGTGGACGGCGACAGCGGCGACAACGCCGAGGCGATCGAGGGCGTCTTGACCCCGCTCGCGAAGAGCGGCCTGCCCGTGCTCGTCGACATCGGCAACCGGGAGCCGAAGGGCGGCTTCCTCGACGCGATCGCCGCGCTCCAGAAGCAGTTCCCGAACGTCTTCAACTTGAGCCGCGTCCGGGAGGCCGACCTCGGCGACGTGAAGCTCCTCTCGCTGCCCGGCTACCACGACCCGCGCTACCTGCTCGCGGGCACCGACGGCTGCCTCTACCACGCCGACGATCTCAAGTCGCTGCGGGAGACCGCGAAGGGGCTCGCCGGAACGCTGGTGCTCGTCTCCCACGGGCCGCCGCACGGCGAAGGGGCGAAGGCCATCGATCGCGTTCAGAACCCGCCCGGCAACGTCGGCGACCCGAACCTGACGACGTTCCTCGCCGAGACCCACATCCCCTTCGGCATCTTCGCGAACATCATCGAGGCCGGCGGGACGGCGACGACGCTCCACGGCGACCAGACGATCGCCGAGGGGACCTCGGCGTCCGAGCTGTACCTGAACCCGGGCGCGGGCGACACGGTCCCCTGGACGATGAACGACGGCAGCCAGGGCCGCGGCATCGCGGCGGTGATGTCGTTCGACCAGGGAAAGGCGTCCTACGCCCTCTTGCGCCTCGGCGGGAAGGACGCCCCGAAGACGGCCGCGCCCCAGGCCGCCGCGGCGAAGCCGTAGGACTCAGCCCGAGCCGGTCCGCTTGCGGGGGACCACCGCGGGCGCTTCCTCGGCCGACGGCGGGACGGGCGCGCGGTCGCCCGAGTCTCCGTTGCGGCGCCAGAAGAACACGAGCAGCGCGGCCCCGACCGCGGCGGCGACGCCGAGGATGATGAAGCGCGTGTGCTCCACCCAGGCGAGCGATTCCTGGAGGTGCTTGCCGAAGCTGCGGCCGGTGAGGAGCCAGAACGGGGCCGAGATGCAGGCGGCCGCCGCGTCGAAGAGCAGGAACTTCCACGGCCGCAGCTCCGTCGCGCCGGCGCTGAAGTAGGTCACGACCCGGATGCCCGGAAGGAAGCGGGCCGCGAAGACGATCCCCTCGCCGTGCCGGGCGAAGTAGCCCTCCACCTTGCGCAGCTTCGCGTCGGTGAGGTGGCGGTGGAGCCAGTGGGTGTGCGCGAGCCGCTGCCCGTAGCGCCGGCCGGCGGCGTAGACGAGCAGATCGCCGCCGAGGATCCCGACCAGGGCCACGGCCAGCATGACCCAGAGGTTCGCCGCGCCCGCGAAGGTCAGGTAGCCGCCGGTCACGAGCGCGACGTCCTCGGGCAGCGGCAACCCGAGTCCGCAGGCGAGGAGCAGGCCGAGGACCAGCGGGTAGGCGAGCGCCCGGTGGGCGATCAGGAGGTGGAGGACGAACGTGCTCAACGGATCGGCTCAGGGGCTCCGGTGGTGGGAGGACGGTTCGGGCTCGCCCGGCGGCCCGATCTTGCGGGCGTCGAGGCCGCCCAGCGCCGTGACGAAGCGCTCGATCGCGCCGCCTTCGCCCGCGTCGGGCGTCTCGCGCAGCGAGCGGTCCAGCTCCGCGGTGAGCCAGCAGCCCGACCGCTCCGCGCTCTCGAGCTGTCCTTCGCGCGCGTCGGGCAGCGACTCGGCCGCGACCGCGAGCGCGAAGCAGCGGGTCAGGTAGTCGGCCGGCGACAGCGCCCCGTCGGGCAGGCCGAGCCGGTGGACGCGCTCGACCAGCTCCGGCAACCCCTTGACCGCGTCCGCGCGCTCGGCGAGCAGCGGGCCGGCCCGGACCGTGGCGTACGCGGCCACCGCCGCCGCGAGGTCGTCCGGCTGTCCCGCCGGCCCGGGTCCGACCACGAGCACGCTCCCGCCACCGCGCCGGACCCCGAAGCCGTTGCCGGCCGCGTCGAGCAGGTTGACCACCAGGACGGGGGAGGGGGGCGCTTCCGCGTGCGGACTCTCGAGCATCTGGTCGGCCTGCGCGAACGCCGCGTCCAGCCGTGGGAGGTAACCCTTCAGTGCGGTGCGGTATTGCGGCAGCAGCTTCGCGTAGAGCGGGCCGAGCTTGGCCTCGGCCCAGTAGCGGGCGAGCAGCCCTTCGAGCCCCCCGAGCTGTGCCGCCTCCGCAGGGACGGCGCCGCGCGCGAAGGCGGGCGCCGGACCGAGCGCCGTCGCGAACGCCACGTACGCCTGGAGGGGCAGCGGGTGGGCGTCCATGAACGCCTCGAACTCGGTGGCCAGGCCCGCCGACATCGGGGCCGACTGGCGGACCGCCTCCCGGACGGGGCCCAGGTCGGGCCGCGGGATCGGATCGCGCCGGGCGAGGGGTCCCGCGTCGTAGCCGAGGGCGTTCAGCGCGGCGAAGAGCGTGAAGATCCGATCGTCCGCCGCGACTTCGATGCCGCGGTCGGACATGAGGCTCGCGTACCAGTCCGGCGCCACCTCGGCGCGGGCGCGCGGGGCCGCCGCGGCGGCGAACAGCAGGATCAGCGTTCTCCACTTCATCTCGGACCTTCTCCTCGCTCGATGCCTTCAGCGGGCGGCGCGGTAGACCGTCTGCCCGTCGCCGGCGCGCGCCTCCTGCAAGCGTCCTTCGTCGACGAGCCGCTCGAGCAACGGCCCGATCGACGCCTCGTCCGCCCGGATGGCGTCCGCGACCTGGCCCGCCGTCATCCAGAGGTCGCTGCCGTCGAAGACCTTCGCGGCCGACGCGAGAAGCTGATCGGCCGTCGGGGCGCGGCGGGCCGGCGGCGATTCGCGCCGCGGCGGCTCGGCCGGGTGCTCGTCCGGCGGCGGCGCCCTCCGCTTGCGCGGGTCCGACGGTTGGGTGCCGACCGCCGCAGCGGCCGCGGCCACGGGTCGCGCGGCCTCCGCCTCTCCCCCGGCATGGCCGAGCGCCAGCTCGGGCGTCTCCTCGAAGGCCCATGCGAAGGCGAGGTAGCGGTAGACGATGAGCACGGCGCCCGCGACGAGGAGCAGCAGGGCGCCGTAGTAGGCGATCTTGTGCGCGAGGCTGTCGCCCGCCTCGGTCTTCGGGATCGTGCCGTCCTCGTTGCGGAGCGGCTGGAGCGGGCCGATCCGTCCGGTGAAGCCCGGCGGCGGCTTCTCGAACGTGCGAACGCTCACCGGGGTGTCGTCGTCCTCCGTCGGCGGCGGGTTGGACGGCGCCTGCGCGGCGGGCGCACTGTCGATCGAGCGGAAGTTTCCGACCGCGGGCGGCTCGGCCCGGGCGGGGAGGGCCAGGGCGGCCCCCAAGAGCAGGCCGCCCAGCAGGGCGGCGACGCGGGAGGCGCCGTTCCTGGATTCGATCTTCGCCGGTCGATCTGACCTCATATGGCGGGCAATGCTAGCATGACGGGCGCCATGCGTCTGCTCTCGCGGCTCGTCTGGAACCTCCTTTGCGCGGCGACCTGGCCGCTGCGCCTCCCCCTCCGGGCGGCCTTCGGCCACCGGGCTCCCGCCTGGGTCGCCCTGCGCCTCCACGGGCCGCTCGAAGACTACGCCACGCCGCGAGGCTGGCGCCGCTTTTCCCGCAGGCGGACGCTGACGCTCGCCGACCTGCGCGACGTCTTCGAGCGGGCGGCGCGGGCGCCCGGCTGCCGCGGCCTCGTCCTCCGCGTCGGCCACCTCCAGGCGAGCCTCGCCCAGCTCGACGCGCTCGCCGGCCTCGTCGCGTCCGCGCGCGCGTCGGGCAAGGAGGTCGTCGTCTGGGCCGAGGCCCTCGACGGCCGCACCTACGCCGCGCTCTGCGGCGCGAGCCGCCTGCACCTGCCGCCCGGCGGTTCGCTCGAGCTGACCGGCGTCGCCGCCGAATTGACGGCCGCGGGCGCGGCGCTCTCGCGCGCCGGCGTCCGCCCCGAGTTCTTCCGGCGCGAGGAGCACAAGAC
>DAIDIT010000173.1 GCA_027451705.1 Pseudomonadota bacterium | reverse complement strand
TCGAGGAGCCGATCGAGCTCGGCGAGGAGGTCTTGCCGCGTGCGCAGCTCGCCTCCGAAGGCGAGCAGGGCGCCCTCGGGGACGCGGTGGAGGAGGCGCTCGCGGAAGTCGCGGGCTCGGGGCATGAGGCGGTGGTGGACGGCGTTGCGGGGGCGGGACATGAGGCCTTCCAGCTTAGCCTCGAAGCTCGACTCGGGCCAGGCGAGCGAGCGGGCGGACGATCCGACGCCTCACTCGACGTTCCCGCATCCGGTGGAGCGCTCCACCGAATGAAGCGGCTCCGAGTCGCCGGTCGACCCGGCCGGGTCGAGGCCCCACGCGTGCCGCCCGCAATCGGTGGAGCGCTCCACCGGTTGCGGGAAGCCCTTCCCCGCGACCGACTCGGCCGAGTCGGCCTTCGACCGGGCCTCGCCGCAATCGGAGGCGCGCTCCAACGAATGCAACAAGCCCGAGTCGAGGCTCGCAGGGGCCGATTCGAGGCGCCGATTGGCCTTTCCGCATTCGGTGCGGCGCTCCTCCGATTGCGGGCGGGCCGAGTCGAGTTTCGGACCGGCCGACTCGACGCCCGGATCGGCGTCGGCCCATTCGGTGGAGCGCTCCACCGATTGCGGGAGGGGCGAGTCGGGCCTCGGGGAGGCCGACTCGAGCTTCGACTCCGGCGACGACGGCGCGAGGCCGTCCTTCCGCGGTCAATGCACCTGCGCGAGGTCGCCGATCATCTCGGAAGGGGAGACGAAGCCGACGACGTGCGGGGTCTTGAGGACCTGGCCGTGGCTGTCCACGAAGATGACGGTCGGCAGCCCCTCGACGCCGTAGCGGTCGTAGACCTTGTCGAGGGCGTCGCTCTCGCGGGTGCCGTCGACCTTGATGGCGACGAAGCGCTTCGCGGCGGCCTGGACGCCGCGGTCGGGGTAGGTCTTCGCGTCCAGCTCCTTGCAGGCGCCGCACCAGTCCGCGTAGAAGTCGATGAAGGCGGGCTTGTGCTCGGCCTTGGCCTGGGCGAGGCCGCGGTCGACGTCGCGGACCCACGCGACGCCCTGCGTGGCGTGGCAGGCGGGGTCCTTCGGGTCGAGGCACTCGGCGCGGGCGGTGCCCTCGAAGCCGAAGCGGGCGGAGACGCCGAGCACGACGAGCGCCACGCCCGCCGCCTTGAGGAGCTTCTCGCGCCAGGCACCGTGGAACGAGCGGTGGACGGCGCCGAGCAGCAGCCCGATGCCGACGGCCGCGGCGCCCCAGTAGACGATCCGCGAGTCGAAGGCGAGGGCGTCCTTGAGGGCCGGGAAGGCGTCGCGCAGGTAGCCGGCGGCGAGGGCGAGCAGCGCGATGCCGAAGAGGCTCTTGACCGCGTCCATCCAGGGCCCGCTCTTGCCGAGCGAGAAGCTGAAGACGCCGATGAGGAAGAACGGCACGCCGATGCCCAGGGCGTAGAAGAACGGCAGGACGACGCCCATCCCGACGGACTGCTCCTTGACGATGTAGGCGAGGATGCCGAGCAGCACCGGGCCGGTGCAGGGCGCGGCGACGATGCCGGCGACGAGCCCCATCGAGAAGGCCCCGGCGAAGCCCGCGCCGCCGACCTGGCTGAGCCGGTTCGCGAGGGCGGGCGGCAGCGCCAGCTCGAAGGCGCCGAACATCGAGGCGGCGAGGATTGCGAAGAAGATCGCGAGGCCGACGACGACGGGCGGGTAGGCGAGCCACGCTCCGAAGACGAGCCCGGTGCGGGCGACCACGGCCCCGACGCCCGAGAAGAACGCGCCGATGCCGAGCACGTAGGCGACCGTGAGCAGCGCCTTGCGGCCGCGGCTCGGCTTCTCGGCCGCGGAGCCGCCGCTGAAGATGGCGACCGTGATCGGGATGAGCGGGTAGACGCACGGGGTCAGCGCGGTCAGAAGCCCGCCCGCGAAGGCGATGCCGATGGCGCCCCAGAGGTGGCCCGAGGCAGCAGCGCCCCCGGCGTCGAGGGAGGCGGTGGGGCCGCCCGGCAGCAGGCTCGGCCCGAGGGCGACGGCGAGGCCGCCCGCCGCGGACAGCCCCAGAAGCAGCGCGGTTCGTCTCATGCAATCCTCGTCGCCCGAAAGCCTCGGCCGTTACGAGCATTGGATATAGACGGTCGGTTCGCCACTGGCAATCTGAGCACGGCCGAGGGGACGGTCGCCTCGCCGCAACGGTTGACAGCCGGCACCGGGGCGGCGACAAGGGATTGTAGGGCGAGCGGTCGTTGCTCGCCTCTCGCGGAGGCGAGTGATGCCGTGGTGTCCGCGCTTGCTTTCGGCGGTTCTCGTGGTCGGGCTCGCCGCCTGCGCGCAGGCTCCGGGCGAGGCCGACGGAGGGGCGTCGGGCGGTTCCAACTCGGGATCCTCGGGAGGCGCGAGCGGGGGCACGGCGGGCGGCGGCTCGGGCGGAAGCACGAGCGGATCGTCCGTTCCCTCAGACGCCGGCTTCGCGGCGCCGCACCGGTCCTTCCCGCAGCTCGCGCAGGGGCCGGGCGTGCTCGACCCGTTGACGCTCGTCCTCGTCACCTCCGAAGGGGACGACGGCGGGCCGACCCTCGACGCGCTGACGGAGGCGCTCCTCGCCACCGGCTGGTGGACCACCGCGCAGCAGACCTTTGGTCTCGGCGCGGTGACGTTCGTCAGCCGAACGGGCGCGCCCATCGGCGGCGCGATGACCGACCAGACGGCGCTCGACTACGTCGGCGGGGTGGTGGCCGACGGCGGGCCGGAGCCGGACGGCAAGACCGTCTACCTCCTCTTCCTGCCCGACGGAGTGTCCTTTGCCGCCCAGGGCCAGGCCTTTTGCTGGTGGTCCACCCCGTACCCGCCCGATCGGTCGCTGACGCTCGGCGACTCCCTCGCGATCGTCGCCTACGGCGGCACGTCCTGTGGAGGCTTCGGGCCGTTCAGCACGCTCGACGTCGCGACGCTCGACCTGAGCGCTTCGATCGTCGATGCCGCCGTCGGAGCCGTCTCGTGCGACGGCTACAACCTGCCGCACGCGCCGTCGTCCGAGCCCTGGGATGCCGGCGTCTTCCCGTCGTACTTCGGATTCTGCGCAGGCCCGGCCGATCTCTGCAACGGCACCAACGTGTCCGAGGCGAGCGACGCCGGGACGATCACGGCGGTCCGGTACTTCTCGAACGACGCCGCTTCGGCGGGGGGCGATCCTTGCGTCCCCGCAGTCTCCCAGCCCTACTTCAACGTCTCGGTGCCCCAGGACTGGTATCCCGTCTCTCCGGGCACGACGGCGTCGATTCCCCTGACGGGCTGGTCGACCGCACCGATGAAATGGGAACTGGACGTCGGGTTCGACCGAGGCTCCGGCTCCATGGCCGCATTGCCCGCGAGCGCGCTCTCGCTCCAGAGCGACGCCGGGACGGTCACGGTCTCCAACTGCGGCACGTTCGCGCAGATGTCGAACGGCACGGCGGCGACGCTCGGCGTGGCCGTCCCCGCGGGCGCGGCCTCGGCGGACTACGCCGTCATCGGCCTCTACAGCTACGTCTTGGACCCGCGAACGTGCTACCCGCGTCCCGGTCAGGACCTGGATCACTTCTGGCCCGTCGGAATCTACGTCCCCTGACGGCGTGAGCCGCGAGGAGGACGCCGCCCGGCGGGGTCCTCGAAGGTCGGAAGCGGCCTCGGGCGATTGACAAGGGGACGGCGCCGACGCTATAGACTCGGTTGCAAGATAGACGGGCCCGCTCCACATTCACCGGAGCCACGTGGACGGGCGGCCCTGGAGAGGCGCTGCGGATGGTCAAGCTGCCGATATACATGGACAATCACGCGACGACCCCGCTCGACCCGCGGGTGCTCGACGCGATGCTCCCCTACTTGAAGGACGAGTTCGGCAACGCGGCGAGTCGGAGCCACGTCTTCGGCTGGCGTGCCGAGGAAGCGGTCGAGCGGGCGCGCGAGCAGATCGGCGCCCTCATCGGCGCCTCCGGCAAGGAGATCATCTTCACCTCGGGCGCCACCGAGAGCGACAACCTCGCCATCAAGGGCGCCGCGGAGTTCTACCGCGAGAAGGGCAACCACCTCGTCACCTGCAAGACCGAGCACAAGGCCGTGCTCGACAGCATGAAGCGGCTCGAGCGCCAGGGCTTCGAGGTGACCTACCTGCCGGTCGGCAAGGACGGCCGGCTCGATCCCGACGATCTGCGCCGGGCGATCGGGCCGAAGACGATCCTGGTCTCGATCATGCTCGCGAACAACGAGATCGGGACCGTGCAGCCGGTCGAGGAGATCGGCAAGATCTGCCGCGAGAAGGGCGTGCTCTTCCACTGCGACGCGGTCCAGGGCGTCGGCAAGATCCCCTTCGACGTCGGACGGGCGAACGTCGACCTGGCGTCGATCTCGGCCCACAAGATCTACGGCCCCAAGGGCATCGGCGCGCTCTACGTGCGCCGCAAGCCGCGCGTGCGGCTCGCCGAGCTGATCGACGGCGGGGGCCACGAGCGCGGCATGCGCTCGGGCACCCTGAACGTGCCCGGCATCGTCGGGCTCGCGAAGGCCTGCGAGATCGCCAAGGCCGAGATGCCCGAAGAAGCGGCGCGGCTCACGGCGCTGCGCGAGCGGCTGCGCGAGAAGATCGTCCGCCGGCTCGACCTCGTCGAGCTGAACGGGTCGGCCGAGCACCGGCTCCCCGGCAACCTGAACCTGAGCTTCGCCTACGTCGAGGGCGAGGCCCTGATGATGGCCATCAAGGACGTGGCGGTCTCGTCGGGCAGCGCCTGCACCTCGGCGAGCCTCGAGCCCTCCTACGTCCTGCGGGCCTGCGGCGTCGAAGAGGAGCTCGCCCACTCCTCCATCCGCTTCGGCCTCGGCCGTTTCAACACCGAGGAAGAGGTGGACTACGTGGCGGACCTCGTGGTCGGCAAGGTGACCAAGCTGCGCGAGATGTCGCCGCTCTACGAGATGGCGAAAGAGGGCGTGGATCTGAAGAACGTGACGTGGGCGCAGGCCCACTGACGGAGAGAGCGCATGGCGTACAGCGACAAAGTCCTCGAGCACTACGAGAACCCGCGCAACGTCGGGACGCTCGACAAGAACGACCCCAGCGTGGGCACGGGGCTGGTGGGCGCGCCGGCCTGCGGCGACGTGATGCGGCTGCAGATCAAGATCACCGACGACGGCCGGATCGAGGACGCGAAGTTCAAGACGTTCGGCTGCGGATCGGCGATCGCCAGCAGCTCGCTCGTCACCGAGTGGGTCAAGGGCAAGACGCTCGACCAGGCGCTCTCGATCAAGAACACCGACGTCGCGAAGGAGCTCGCGCTCCCGCCGGTCAAGATCCACTGCTCGGTGCTCGCCGAGGACGCCATCAAGGCGGCCATCGCCGACTACAAGCGCAAGCACGGGACCGCGCCCGCCGCGACCGGAACGGAGAAGTAGCCCGTGGAGGAGCAGCCGCCCCAGACGGCCGCGCCCTTCTCGCTGACGCCGAAGGCGGCCGAGAAGATCCTCGAGGCGGTGCGCGGGCGGCCGGAGACGACCGAGCGGACCGGCCTGCGGGTGGGCATCCGCGGCGGCGGCTGCTCGGGCCTCTCCTACGTCTTCGAGCTGTGCGACGAGCCGCGGGCGACGGACGCGCTCTTCACGCTCTCGGGCGCCCGGGTCTACATCGATCCGAAGAGCCTGCTCTTCCTGCGCGGCACCCGGCTCGACTACGTCGAGACGTTGATGGGGCGGGGCTTCAAGCTCGAGAACCCCCAGGTCAAGCAGGCGTGCGGCTGCGGCACGAGCTTCACCGTCTAGGACATCCCGTTGCCGGCGGCACCGGATCACTTCGCGGCCATGGGCCTCCCGCGCCGCTTCGACCTCTCGGCGCCCGACCTCGAGAAGCGCTTCCGCGAGCTGTCGTGGCAGGTGCACCCGGACCGGTTCCCCGGGGCGAGCCCGACCGAACGGCGGCTCGCCCTCGAGAAGACCACCGCGCTCAACGACGCCTACCGCGCGCTGCGCGATCCGATCCGCCGGGCCGCCCACCTGCTCGAACTGCACGGGGTCACGATCGACGAGAACCGGGCCGGCGCGGTGAAGGTCGGGCCGGAGCTGCTCGAAGAGATCCTCGAGCTGCGCGAGGCGCTCGCGGAGGCCAAGGCGGGCGGCGACGCGGCGGCGCTGCAAGCGCTGCGCGAGAACGTCCAGAAGAAGCGCGGCGACGCGATGGCTGCGCTCGCCGACCGGCTCGGGGCCCTGCCGGATCCTGCCGCGATCGCGGCCGAGACCGAAGCGCTGGCGCGCCTGCGCTATTACGATCGCTTTCTCGAGGAAGCCGCGTGAGCACTCCCCTCCACGTCCCCGCTCCGGGCGGGCTTTTGCAGATCGCCGACCCGAAGGCAGGCCGCGGGCGTCCGGTCGGCATCGACCTCGGCACCACCAACTCGCTCGTCGCGGTCGTCGAGGACGGGCGGCCCCGCTGCCTGCCCGCCGACGAGGACGGCGCGCTCCTGCTCCCGTCCGTCGTCCGCTACCGCGCGGGCGAGGCCCCCCTCGTCGGCCGCAGGGCGCGCGAGGCGGCGCACCTCGCGCCCGCGGACACGCTCGCGTCGGTCAAGCGCTTCATGGGCAAGGGCGGAGACGACGCCGAGACGCGGAGGCTCTCGACCTACCGGTTCGCGGGCGGCGACGGGCGCACCGTCCGCTTCCTCGCCGGCGGCCGCTCGGTCACCCCGGTCGAGACCTCGGCCGAGATCCTCCGGGCGCTCAAGCGGCGCGCCGAGGCGGCGCTCTCCCAGCGGATCGAGAAGGCCGTCGTCACCGTCCCGGCCTACTTCGACGACGCCCAGCGGCAGGCGACCAAGGACGCCGGCCGGCTCGCCGGGCTCGAGGTCCTGAGGCTCCTCAACGAGCCCACCGCGGCAGCGCTGGCCTACGGCCTCGACAAGGGCTCGCAGGGGACGTTCGCGGTCTACGACCTCGGCGGCGGCACGTTCGACGTCTCGATCCTCGAGCTGGTGGGCGGCATCTTCCAGGTCAAGGCGACCGGGGGCGATTCCGCGCTCGGCGGCGACGACTTCGACCGCGCGATCGCGCAGGCGCTGCTCGCCGAGATGGGCGCCCCTTCGCCCGCGCCGCCGGAGCTCGTGCACGCCTGCCTCGTGGAGGCGCGGCGCGCGAAGGAAGCGCTCACCGCCGCAGCCAGCGTGGAGGTCCGGATTGCGATCGGCGCCCACCGCTTCGATCGCGCCCTGACGCGGGACGAGATGGATCGCTGGATCGCCCCGCTCGTCGAGCGCACGGCCGGCCCGTGCCGGCGCGCGCTGCAGGACGCGGGGCTCGCCCCCGGCCAGCTCGACGGGGTGATCCTCGTCGGCGGATCGACGCGCGTGCCGGCGGTCCGCGCGTTCGTCCGACGCCTCTTCGAGCGCGAGCCGCTCCACGACATCGATCCCGACCAGGTCGTCGCGCTCGGCGCAGCGGTCCAGGCCGACCTGCTCGCCGGCGAGGGGCGACGCGACGACGTGCTCCTGCTCGACGTGCTGCCGCTCTCGCTCGGGCTCGAGACCATGGGCGGGGTCGTCGAGAAGATCATCCCGCGCAACAGCAGCATCCCGACGTCGGCCACGCAGGTCTTCACGACCTTCGCGGACGGCCAGCCGGCGATGGACGTCCACGTCGTCCAGGGCGAGCGCGAGCTGGTCGCCGACTGCCGCTCGCTCGCGCAGTTCCGGCTCCGGGGCATCCCCCCGCTGCCGGCCGGCCACGCCCGCATCGCCGTGACGTTCCAGGTCGACGCCGACGGGATCCTTGAGGTCACGGCGCGCGAGCAGTCGACCGGGATCGAGCAGACCATCGCGGTCAAGCCGTCGCACGGGCTGACCGACGAGGAGGTCGAGCGCATGCTGCTCGAGTCGATCGCGCACGCCGACGAGGACGTGCGGCGGCGGATGCTCGCGGAGGCCCGGGTGGAGGCCACCCGGCTCGCGGCCGCGACCGAGACGGCCGTCGCGGACGACGGCGATCTGCTCGCGCCCGCCGAGCGCGCGGCCATCGAGGCGGCGCTCGCGCGGCTGAAGTCCGCGGCGGATCTCGAAGCGCTCCGCGGGGCGACCGCCGAGGTCGACCAGGCCACCCAGGACTTCGCGCATCGGCGCATGGACCGCGCCATCCAGCGCGCCCTCGCCGGCCGGCGCGTGGACGAGGTCTGACGCGATGCCGAAGGTCACCTTCCTGCCGGACGGGATCACGGCCGAGGTGCCGAAGGGCACGTCGATCCTCGACGCGGGGCTCGGGGCGGGCGTGCGGATCGGGAACGCCTGCGGCGGCGTCTGCGCCTGCTCGACGTGCCACGTCTGGGTGCGCGAGGGGTTCGCGAGCCTCTCCGAACAGGAGGACCGGGAGCTCGACATCCTCGACAAGGCGTTCGAGGTGAAGCCCACGAGCCGGCTCTCGTGCCAGGCCGAGGTGGGCGACGCGAACGTCGTCGTCGAGGTCACCCCGGAGAGCCTGCAGACGTTCTACGACGAGCACCCCGAGGAGCGGCGCAAGGCGCAGGAAGCCGCCGCCGGAGGCAACCGATGAAGTGGACGGACGTCACGGACATCGCGATCGCGCTCGCTTCGAGCCACCCGGGCGTGGACCCGCTCACGGTGCGTTTCACCGATCTGCACGCCTGGGTCCGCGCGCTGCCAGGATTCGAAGACGCGGCCGAGCGGAGCAACGAGAAGGTGCTCGAGGCCATCCAGATGGCCTGGCTCGACGAAGTTCAGGACTGACAGATCCGTCAGGGGTGGACTGATTCGAAGTATTCCGGAGAGGAACCTCCGCTATAATCGCAGCCACACCCTTCACCTGTGGAGGCTCTCGTGGCTCGACCGACTCTTCGGTGGTCCCTGTACCTCGGCCTCGCGTTCTTCGGAACGGCGTGCGCCGCCGGCTGTTGCCAGGCGCCGGCCGCCCCGGCCGGCAACGGCGCGCACGACGGCGGGAGCGGCGGCAGCTCGTCGAGCTCGGGCGGCGGGACGAGCGGCCAGACCGCGGGGGCCAGCTCGGGGAGCGGCGGAACCACGGGCACGAGCGGGAGCGGCGCGACCTCGAGCGGCAGCACCAGCGGCTCGGGCAGCACGAGCGGCACGGCCACCGGCTCGACGTCCGGCAGCACGGGCGGCTCGACCGGCGGAGGCGCCCCGGACGCCGGGGTCGCGACCTGCGCGGTCGGCCAGGCCCTCTGCGGCACGGCCTGCGTGAACCTCCAGAGCGACTCGCAGCACTGCGGGAGCTGCGGAACCGCCTGTTCGGGCTCCACCTCGTTCTGTAGCGCCGGCTCGTGCGCCACCGGCTGCAGCGGCAACCAGATCCAGTGCAACGGCGGCTGCGCGACCGTCGCGACCGATCCGTCGAACTGCGGCATCTGCGGAAACGTCTGTCCTGGCGGGACGACCTGCCTCTCCGGCCAGTGCGTTCCGCCGTGCGCCGTCGGCGAGACCTACTGCGGGGCGGCCTGCGTGAACCTCCAGTCCGACCCGGCCCACTGTGGCGGATGCGGGACCGCCTGCTCTGGCGCGACGCCCGACTGCAGCGGTGGCCAGTGCATCGCCTCTTGTCCCGGCAACCAGATCGCGTGCGGCGCCTCCTGCGTCAACGTGGCGAGCGACCCCGCCCACTGCGGCGGCTGCGCGACGGCCTGCGGTCCGAACCAGACCTGCTCGTCCGGGAGTTGCGTCACGCCGTGTACCTCCCCGCAGGTGCTCTGCGGCACGGCCTGCAAGGACCTCTTGACCGATCCGCTCAACTGCGGCGGCTGCGGACACGTCTGCGCGAGCGGCACCTGCATCAACGGCACCTGCGGCTCCAATTGCGCGGTCGGCGAGATCACCTGCGGCAGCGCCTGCGTCAACCCGCAGTCCGATCCGGCCAACTGCGGCGGCTGCGGAAACGCCTGCTCGGCCAGCCAGGTCTGCAGCAACGGCCAGTGCGTCGCGACCTGCGGCGCGAGCCAGATCCCGTGCGGTGCCGCTTGCGTCAACATCGCGACCGACCCGGCCAACTGCGGCGGCTGCGGCAAGGCGTGCACCGCGAACCAGCGCTGCATCTCCGGAACCTGCGTGAACCCCTGCCTCAGCCCGAACCAACTCTGCGGTACGACGTGTACGGACGTGCAGACCGACGCACAGAACTGTGGGAGCTGCGGCAACGCCTGTGCGGCCGGCACCACCTGCGTGGGCGGCCAGTGCACCTGTTCGAACGGGCTCGCCGCGTGCGGCAGCAGCTGCGTCAACACGACGAACGACCCGCAGAACTGCGGCGGCTGCGGCAACGCCTGCCCGGCCGGGACGACCTGCTCGAGCAGCCAATGCGTCTGCGCGGGCGGCCTCGCCTACTGCGGCGGCAACTGCGTCGACACCACGGCCGATCCGAGCAACTGCGGTTCGTGCGGTGCGGCGTGCGGCCGCTACCAGTACTGCTCGGGCAGCCAGTGCGTCTGCCGTCCCGGGTTCTCGACCTGCAACAGCGGGCAATTCGGGACGTGCGGGACCCAGACGGCGTCCGATCCGATGAACTGCGGCCAGTGCAACGTCGTCTGCGGCAACGGACAGACCTGCATCGGCGGAAGCTGCGCGTCGGTCGCCTCGTGCACCAGCCCCAACACCCTCTGCCAGGTGCGCATCAACGGCAACCAGACGGTGGCCGAGTGCGTCAACCTCCAGACCGATCCGGCCAACTGCGGCGGCTGCAACCAGCGCTGCGGCCACGACGAGATCTGCGATCAAGGCCAGTGCCAGGCCTACGCCCCCGTCCAGAACGTCGGCTGCAACAGCTGCCCCTGCACGAACAGCAACGGCCAGCCGATGTGCGACCAGGTCCTGGGATTCAACTCCTGCTGCACGACGGCGCCGTACGGCAACATCTGCGTCGACTCGCACAGCTGCCCGTAGCGAACGACTGACACGCCCTCCCCCGCTCGCGGGGGAGGGCGCCCGTCAGAGCGCGCCCGTGTAGATCCAGCTCCCGCCCGTGCGCGGGAAGCGCGCGGCGAGGTCGGGGCGCCGGACCTCGAGTCGGCAGCCGGACCAAGCCGGCAGGACCGCGGGCAACGAGAAGACCGTCTCGCGGCCGCCGCAGACGAGGGCGGCGCGCGCCTGCGGAGGGGCGGACGGCAGCTCGACGCGCAGGCCAGCTCCCTCCCGTGAAAGGGTCAGGCCGGACGCGTCGGCGAAGCCGTCGAGGCCGCAGTAGAAGCGCCCGCCCGCCAGGGCGTCCGCGAGGGCGAGCGCGTCCGCCGCGGCGTCGTGCCGCAACCGAAAGTCCGGAAGGTGGAGCTGCAAGAGCGCGAAGGCGGTCCGGTAGGGCGGCAGCCCGTGGGCGTCGACGGCGCAGAGCGCGGACAACCGACCGCGTTGGGCGACGAGGTCGTCGTAGCGATCGAGCACGCGCCCCTCCCGCTCGGCGAGCTGCAGCGTGGCCTCGATCGGGGCGGCCGGAAAGTCGATGGCTGCGCGTGCCAGGCGGAGCCACGGCGGCCGGAGTGCGTCGCGCCACATGTCGTCCGCCGAGGCAATCTCGAGTCCGTCGGCGGGCGCGGACCAGTCGGTCCACGGCACGCGGCGGTTGCCCGGGTGGGCCCAGAAGACGTACGTCCGGCCGCTTCCCGGCAGCAGGACGCGGTGCCCAGCGGCCGCCGACTGCTCGTCGCCGTAGACCAGGAGGACGCCGTCGCGGTACTCCGGCGCGCGCGGCGTGACGTTGTGATCGGTCACCACGACGAAGTCGAGCCCGTCCGCCGCGGCCGCCGCCGCGATTTCGTCCGCCGTGCCCCGCCCGTCCGAGCGCGTCGTGTGGACGTGGTAGACGCCGCGCAGGCCGCCCCCCCCGGAGCCGCGCTCCGGCAGGGGCGTCGCCCACACGTAGGCCCAGCGCGCGCCGAGCGCCAGCAGGGCAGCGGCGGCGACGGCCCGGGCCGGGGGCAAGCGCATGCCTCAGCCTGCCGCCCGCGCCGGGGCGAGCTGCCCGGCGACCAGGGCCGCGAACGCGCCGCCGCGGGCGAGAAGCGCGTCCGGCGCGCCCTCTTCGACGACCCGGCCGTCCCGAAGGACGGCGATGCGGTCGCAGCCGCGGAGGGTCGAGAGCCGGTGCGCGACCACCAGCGCCGTCCGGCCCACGAGCAGCGCCTCCAGCGCCTGGGACAGCGCCTCCTCGTTCTGCGCGTCGAGCTGGCTCGTCGGCTCGTCGAGGACGAGCAGCGGCGCGTCTCGGTAGAAGGCGCGGGCGAGGCAGAGACGCTGCCGCTCGCCGCCAGAGAAGCGCCGGCCCCGTTCGCCCACCGGCGCGTCGAACCCGCCCGCGCGCTCGATCGGTCCGAGCGCGCCCGCCCGGTGCGCGGCCTCTCGGAGCCGGGCGAGGTCCGGCGCCGGATCGCCGAGCGCGATGTTCTCGGCGGTCGAGAGATCGAGCAGGAGCGGATCCTGGCCGACCCAGGCGATCAGCCCCCGGCGCGCGACCGCCGGCAGGGCGCCGAGGTCCACGCCGTCGGCGAGCAGTGCGCCGCGCTCGGGGCGCCAGAGTCCGAGCAGGAGCGCGACGACGGTGCTCTTGCCGGAGCCGCTCTCCCCGACGAGCCCCAGCCGCTCGCCGCGCGCGACCTCGAGGTTCAACCCCGAGAGCACCCAGGGCGCGGGGTCGCTTCCCCGCGGCGGGTAGCGAAACCAGACGTCCCGCAACGCGACGCGGTCGCGAAGGGCGCGGATCGGCGGCGCCGCGGCGCCGTCACGGAGGACGACGGAGGCCGAAGCGTCCCGGGACGCCCGCGCCCCGTCGAGCGCCTCGAAGATGCGCTCCGTGGCCGCGAGCCCGGTCAGGGCGAAGTGGCCGACCTTGCCGAGCGACTTGAGCGGCTGGGCGAGCAGCAGGGCGGCGGCCAGGAAGGACACCAGGTGGTCGGCCGAGATCGCCCCGCGCGCCACCTCCGCGCTCGCGATCCAGAGCATCAGGGCGAGCCCCGCGACCGCGACCAGCTCCACGACGGGACCGGAGACGGCCTGGAGCCGGGCGCTCACCTCGAGGTGCGCGAGCGTCTCCCGGCTGTGGCGGCGAAACCGTTCGCGCTCGCGCGCCTCCAGCCCGTCGATCTGCACGAGGTGGAGCCCCTGGAGCCCCTCGGCGAGGCGGCGGCCCAGCTAGCCCTGCCCGGCCTGCGCCCGCCGCGCGCTGTGGAGTATCCGCCGCGCGACGCGGACGATCGGGAGGGCCGTGAGCGGGACGAGGCCGAACGCGAGGAGCGACAGCCGCCAGTCGAGGGCGACGCAGAGCCCGAAGAGCGCCGCGGCGGTCAGGCTGTCGCGGACGTACGCGGCGATCGCGTAGGTCACGGCCTGTTCGACCGCGCCGACGTCCGAGGAGAAGCGCGACAGGAGGTCTCCCGTGCTGCTGCGCGCGAGGTAGGCCGGGCCGGCGTGCACGAGCGCGGCGAGGAGGTCCTGGCGCAGGCGGCTGCCCACCCGCTGCCCCGCCATTCCCATCAGGCGGAACTGGCCGAAATAGGCGGCACCCTTGATCGCGCCCACGGCGAGCAAGAGCACGGGCAGGAGCCACGGCGAGTTCCGGAGGGCCTCGACGGGCAGCAGTCCCGCGAGCATCCCGTCCGGCCTGCCACCGAGGACGAGGGCGTGGAGGACCGGGCCGACGAGCCAGGCGGCGAAGGCCGTGGACGCGGTCAGCACCGCCATGCAGGCGAAGGCCCAGAGGAGCGCCGGCCACTCGGGCCGCAGCAGGTCGAGCGCCCGGCGCCGCGCGTCAGGCATGCGCCGCCCCGAGCAGCGAGGGGAACGCTCCCGCGAGGCCGTCGAGGACGAACTGCATCGCGATCGCCGCGAGGATGAGCCCCATGACGCGGTTGAGCACGTTCATGCCCGTCCGCCCGAGCAGCCGGTCGATCAGCGCCGACCCGCGCAGGAGCCCGTAGCTGATCGCGGCCGTGAGCAGCACGGCCCCGATCACCGGGATCGCCTGCCACCAGGCGGTCGAGCGGCCCATGAAGACCATCGCCGTCGCGACGGAGCCCGGCCCGGCGAGCAATGGCGTCGCGAGCGGAAAGATTGCGATGTCCTCGCGCCCCTCCGAGGTCTCCTCGGGGCTCGAACGCGTGCGCGAGGGTTGGGCGCGCAGCATGTCGACCGCCATCAGGAGGAGCAGGATCCCGCCCGCGAGCTTGAAGGCCGGCAGCGTGATCCCGAGCGCCTTGAAGAGCAGGCCGCCCGCGAGCGAGAAGACCGTGAGGATGATCGCGGCGGCGGTGCAGGCCCGCGCCGCGATCCGGCGCCGGCTCGCCTCGTCGAGGCCCCCGGTCATCGCGACGAAGAGCGGCACGGCCCCGAGCGGGTCGACGACCGTGAAGATCCCCGTGAA
>DAIDIT010000172.1 GCA_027451705.1 Pseudomonadota bacterium | reverse complement strand
TCGGGCGCGCGCGGCGGGGCACCGGGGTACAGTCGCCCGCGGTCCATGGCGCGCCGCGGGGCAACCATGGTCCCCGGCAGGTCGACGCGGCGAGCATGCCGGGCAGCGCCGTGACGTCGCGGGACATCTTCTCGTGATTCCAGGCCATTGGCCCTGCATCGCGGGGTAGATTGCGCGCGTCGCCGGGCAGGGGCGGTGTACGCCGGGTGGATTCTCTGCCACCCCGGGGCCGCGCGATTGCAACCTTGGTCCGCGGCCTTGCGCGCCTCGCCGGAGCCGTGCGCGCGGGCATGGTGCGCTCGCCCAACGACGATGCCTGGTCGAGCGCCCGCCCCTGCGCGTTCGGAGAACCAAACCGCTCATCGACGACAAGCCTGGAGTACCTCGCGCTGGGCAACGCGCCCGTGCGGCAGGGAGGCGGGCCGATCCACGCACGGCTTCTCGTCCGCTGCCCGGCGGGGCCACGGAGACGGCGCCCGGCCGCCCCGCCCGAATCCCGCTCGAACGCGTTGACAAGGGGGCGTCCCCGCCTATAGTACGCGCCGCGCGGGTCGGACCCGTGGCCGTGGCTGGAATGGGCCGGGGGTTTCCGCTGTTCCTGCCCGCGTTGTCCCGGAATCCCGTGGGCGGGGGCACGGCGGGATTCCTTGCCGTTTTTCGGAGGCAGACATGATCGAAGTCCGCAACCTCACGAAGCGCTACCGAGACCTCGTGGCGATCGACCAGGTCTCCTTCGACGTGGCCCCGGGCGAGATCCTCGGCTTCCTCGGGCGCAACGGCGCGGGCAAGACCACGACGATGCGCATCCTGACCGGGTTCCTCCCGGCGACCTCCGGCACGGCCAAGGTCGCCGGCTTCGACGTCTTCGAGCAGCCGCTCGAGGTCAAGCGGCGGGTCGGCTACCTGCCCGAGCAGCCGCCGCTCTACGTCGACATGACGGTCTACGCCTACCTCAAGTTCGTCGCGTCCATCAAAGGCGTGCCCAGCGCGAAGATGAAGAGCGAGATGGAGCGCGTCGCGAACCTGACCGCCATCGGCGCGGTGATGGACCGGGTCATCGCGAACCTCTCGAAGGGCTACCGCCAGCGCGTCGGCCTCGCCCAGGCGCTCCTCAACGACCCCGAGGTCCTCATCCTCGACGAGCCCACGGTCGGCCTCGACCCGATCCAGGTCCGCGAATTCCGCGACCTCATCAAGTCGCTCGCCGGCAAGCACACGGTCGTCCTCTCCACCCACATCCTCTCGGAGATCACGGCCACCTGCCAGCGGGTGCTGATCATCCGCCAGGGCAAGGTGGTCGCCTGCGACGACCTCGCCGGGCTCGCCAAGAAGCACCAGGACGGAACCCACGAACTCTCCCTCGAGGAGATCTTCGTCAAGCTCGCCGAAAACTAGGCCGGAGACCCCATGCGCAACGCCATCGCCATCGCCCGCAAGGAGCTGTCGATCTACTTCACGACCCCGACCGCCTACGCGGTCTTCTGCGGGATGACCTTCATCGCCGGCATGATGTTCCTCGCCGCGCTGGGCTATTTCCAGCGGATGAGCATGCAGTTCCTCAGCTTCCAGCAGCCGCAGCTCCTCGACCACCTGAACCTGACCGACATGGTGGTCTACCCCCTCCTGAGAAACATCGGCGTCATCTTCCTGTTCATGACGCCGTTCCTCTCGATGCGGCTCGTCGCCGACGAGAAGCGGAGCCGGACCTTCGAGCTGCTCATGACCTCGCCGATCCGGCCGTTCGAGATCATGCTCGGCAAGTACCTCGCCGCGCTCGGGCTGATGGCCGTCGCGGTCGGCCTGCTCGCCCTCTTCCCGCTGATCGTCTCCTTCTTCGGCAGCGCGGGCACGATGATGAACTCCGGCGGCGGCAGCCCGATCGAGTGGAGCACCGTGATCTCCGGCCTCGTCGGCCTCTTCCTCGTCGGCGCGGCGATGATGGCGGTCGGGATGTTCGTCTCGAGCCTCACCGAGAGCGTGGTCGTCTCGGCGCTCGTGACGTTCGTGATCCTGCTCGTCGTCTGGATCCTCAACTGGCAGGCCGGGCGGCTCGAGGGCACCGCCCGCGACGTGCTCGACTACCTGTCGATGCCGACCCACCTCGACGCCTTCGCCAAGGGCGCCCCGGCGCTCAAGGACCTCGTCTACTTCCTCTCCTTCATGATCCTCGGGCCGTTCTTCACGGAGCGGGCCATCGAGGCCCACCGCTGGGCCTAGGTCGGCCGCCCCTCTCTCACGGAGATCCCGCATGAACTCCAAGACCTTCGGACAGGTTCTCGGCGCGGTCGGCATCGCGATCGTGCTCAGCTCGCCGATCCTGCTGCTCTTCGGCGCCGCCGGGACGAACTTCGTCCTGTGGCAGGCCATCATCGGCATCCTGCTCGCCGGCGCCTACGTCGCGATGGACCCCGGGCAGGTCGGCCGGATGTTGTCGGGCAAGGGGACGTTCTTCGCCGCGACGGCGGGCGGGCTCGGCCTGGTCCTCGTCGCCGTGGTCGCGGTGGCGAACTACCTCGGCGCGGCCAAGTTCCCCAAGACGTGGGACCTGACCAAGAACAAGATCTTCACCCTCGCGCCCGACACGGCCAAGACGCTCCACAACCTGACGCAGGAGGTCCACGCCGTCGCGTTCTACACGCCGACCGACCGCGACTACGGCTCCGTCAAGGACCTGCTCGAGCGCTACAAGGACGCGGGCGGGACGAAGTTCAGCTACGAGTTCGACGACCCGGACAAGAGTCCCGGCAAGGTCCGCCGCTTCAACATCAAGAAGGACAGCGGCCCGGCGCTCGTCGTCACGATGGGCAAGCAGCAGGACAAGGTCCAGTCCGTCAGCGAGGAGGGGCTGACCAACGCCATCGTGAAGATCAGCCACGGCGGCGAGAAGAAGATCTACTTCACGAGCGGCCACGGCGAGGTCGACATCAAGGACACCGGCGCCCACGGCTACTCGCAGGTCGTCAAGGCGCTCGAGAACGAGGGCATCCAGAGCGACACGATCAACCTCCTCGACGTGAAGGAGATCCCGCACGACGCCGAAGCGGTCATCGTCGCCGGGCCGCAGAAGAAGCTGCTCGATCCCGAGGTCAAGATGCTGACCGACTACCTCAAGGTCGGCGGCCACGTCGTGGTCGAGCTGGACCCGCAGGTCGATTCGGGCCTCGACGGACTGCTCAAGGACTACGGCATCCAGGCGAACAACGACGAGATCATCGACCCCCTCTCCCGGCTCGCGGGCACGAACCTCGACGTCCCGGTCATCGGGCAGTACGCCGAGCACGCGATCACCAAGGACTTCAACGAGGCGACCCTCTTCCCGCAGACCCGTTCGCTCACGGCGCTCTCCGAGCCCGACGTGTCACGGCCGGTCGCGCTCGCGACCACCAACCCGAGCGCCTGGGGCGAGACGGACTTCGCCCAGCTCGCGCAGGGTCGGGCGAGCCCCGAGGGCATGGTCCGCGGCAGCCTGGCGGTGGCCATCGCGGCGTCGAAGACGCTGCCGGCCGGCCGCGCGGACGACCGCTCGAACGAGACGCGCCTGGTGGTCTTCGGCGACAGCAACTTCCCGAACAACCGCTGGGGCTCTGTCGGCCCCGGCAACCAGGACCTCTTCATGAACACCGTGAGCTGGATGGCCGGCGACACCGACCGGATCACGATCCGGCCGCGGTCGCGCGACGCGAGCCACCTCACCATGAGCCAGCAGCAGATGACGCTCGTGCAGTTCTTCAGCATCGACGTGCTGCCGGTGACGCTGCTCGCGGTCGGAATCGCGATCTGGCGCGTGCGCCGGTCGAAGTGACGGAGCGGCCGACATGGCGATGACCCAGCGGCAGAAGGCGCTCTCGACGCTCGCGGTCGTGGCCTCTTTGGCCGCGGCCCTGGGCAGCTACGCCTGGTTCGGCGTCTACAAGCGCGGGATCGCGGAGAAGAAGGCCACCGACGCGAAGAACACGCTGTTCGGCTTCAAGACGGCCGACGTGAAGAAGGTCGTCGTGAAGGTCGACGAGCCGAACAAGCAGGCCACGACGACGATCGAGCGCGACGGCAAGGACTGGAAGATCACCGCCCCGATCCAGGCGCGCGCGGAGGACCTCTCGGTCAACGCGCTCGTCGACAAGATCGCGGGCCTCAAGCGGTTGCGGGCGATCGACGGCGTGACGGACCTCTCGGAGTACGGCCTCACGAAGCCGCGCATCGCGATCACGGTGACGCTCGCCTCCGGGGGGACCGACGAGCTCGACGTCGGCGACGACAACCCGTACGACAACACGCTCTTCGTGAAGACCGCGGGCGGCGTGTCGGTCTGCGAGGGCGCGCTCAAGTACCCCCTCGACAAGGACCTCTTCGACCTGCGCGACAAGCGGGTCTTCCCGTTCGAGGACGACGCGGTGTCGCAGCTCGACGTGGTCGGGCCGAAGTTCTCCTACTCGCTCGCACGCAAGTCCGCGAGCGACTGGTCGATCCTCGCCCCGATCCAGGAGAAGGCCGACGCCCAGAAGGCCGAGCAGCTCTCCTCGTCGCTGCGAAACCTGAGGGCGACGCGCTTCGCTTCCGAACAGGCGTCGACCGACGACCTCGAGCACTTCGGCCTGAACCACCCGACGTACACCGCGAACGTGACGCTCGGGAAGGACTCGGCGCAGAAGACGCTGGCGATCGCCGACGTGAAGGAGGGCGGGGTCGAGCACGTCTACGTCAAGAGCCCGACCGACGCGTGGATCGCCGAGGTGCCGACGAGCATCGTGAAGGACCTCGACGTGACCACGATGGACCTGCGGGACAAGACGGTCCTCGCGTTCGCGGAGAAGGACGCGACTGGCCTCTCGTTCGCGGTCGGGGGCAAGGCGTTCGGCGTCGACCGGCACCGGGAGGCCACCGACGGCGGCT
This sequence comes from Pseudomonadota bacterium, assembly GCA_027451705.1. Classification (GTDB taxonomy): domain Bacteria; phylum Myxococcota; class Myxococcia; order Myxococcales; family JAKAPL01; genus JAKAPL01. The sequence continues at coordinate 12,625 of DAIDIT010000172.1, read as the reverse complement.
TCGCACCGGACGACTGGAAGATCGCGAGCGGCTGCCCCGGGGCGGGGCGGGCGGCGAAGCGCTGGAAGTGCGCCTCGCTGCTCTCGACGCTCCAGAACCTCAAGGGCTCGTCGATCGTGAGCGAGAGGGCGACGTCGGACGAACTCTCGGGCTGGGGCCTCTCTCCGCCGGCGAAGACGGTGAAGGTCCTCGGCGCGGGCGGCAAGACCCTCGCCGAGCTGCTGGTCGGCAAGACGGACGGCGGCAAGATCCACGTCAAATCCGCGACCTCGCCGCGGGTCTTCGAGGTCGAGAGCTACCGCCTGTCGCAGCTCCCGTCGGACGAGGTCGACCTCGAGGAGGCGCCGCAGGCGAACAAGGCGCCCGTCACCGCCAAGCGATAGGCGCTTGACCGCAGCCCGCGCGGACGACTAGATTCCCCCACCCTTTCGGAGTGAGCCGCCCATGGCCAGGATCACCGTCGAAGATTGCCTCCCCCAGGTCGACAACCGCTTCGCGCTGGTCCTGCTCGCGACCAAGCGCAGCCGACAGCTCATGGCCGGCGCGCGGCCGCTCATCGACGACGCGAAGGACAAGCCGACGGTGCTTTCGCTCCGCGAGGTGGCGACCGGCAAGGTCCGCTTCGATCGCAGCGTGAAGGACGTCCTGGCCGGCAAGTACGACAAGAAGGAGCCCGCCGGCCCCGTCGTCTTCACCCCCGCCCGCACCACGGGCCCGAGCCGCGACAAGAAGCTCCTGTAGTTCTACCGCCCGAGCAGGCGGACGGCGCGGTCGAGGATCCGCTGGGCCAGCTCGGCCTTCGAGAGGCGCGGGAGCCGTTCGGGCTCTCCTTTCGCCCCGACGATAACCGCCTCGTTCTCCTCGGCAGCGAAGCCGGTGCCGGGGCGGCCCACCTCGTTTCCGACGACGAGGTCGAGCCTCTTGCGGCGCAGCTTCTCACGCGCGTTCGCGACGACATCCTCCGTTTCGGCCGCGAAGCCCACGAACACCGGGCGGTCTCTTCCAACCGCCGCCTCCGACAGGGCGCAGAGCACGTCCTCGGTCCGCTCGAGCTCGAGCGCCTCGCGTCCGCCGAGCGCCTCCTTCTTGAGCTTGCGCTTCGAGGTCTTGCGCGGGCGGAAGTCCGAGACCGCCGCGGCGGCCACGACGAGCCGCGTCCTCGGCAGCTCCGCGCGCGCGGCGGCGGCCAGCTCGGCGGCGGTCACGACCCGGACCACGCGGACACCCGGCGGATCGGGCAGCTCGACCGGCCCGGTCAGGAGCACGACCTCCGCGCCGCGGGCCCGCGCCGCCCGGGCGATCGCGAAACCCATCCGCCCGGTCGAGGGGTTGCTCAGGAAGCGCACGGGATCGATCGGCTCGCGCGTCGGCCCGGCCGTCACGAGCACCTTCACGCCTTCGAGGTCGCGCGGGCCGAGCAGCCGGAGCGCGGCCTCGACGATGTCGGGCACCTCGGCGAGCCGGCCCGGCCCGACGTCGCCGTCCGCGAGCAACCCCTCCGCCGGTCCGCAGGCGTGGACGTCCGGGTCGGCGAGGAGCCGGGCGAGGTTGTCCTGCACGCGCGGGCTGCGCCACATGGCGACGTTCATCGCCGGGCACAACAGCCACGGGACCCGCGCGGCGACCGCGACCGCGGTCACCGGATCGTCGGCGAGGCCGGCCGCGAGCTTGCCGAGCAGGTCCGCCGTCGCGGGGGCGACGAGGAAGAGGTCCGCCGACCGCGCGAGGTCGAGGTGGCCGAAACCCGCGTCTGCGCGCGCGTCGAGCAGGTCCGCGAGCACCGGCTCCCCCGAAAGCGCCTGGAACGTGAGCGGGGTCACGAAGGCCCGCGCCGCCGCGGTCATCGCCACCCGCACGCGCAGCGACCGCTCGCGCAGCCGCCGTACGAGGTCGCACGCCTTGTACGCGGCGATGCCCCCGCCGACCCCGAGGACGACCGTCCGCGCTGCGGCCGCCGAGGCGCGGCGAGAATTGCGCGCCGGGCTCACGCCGGGTGGAAGCGCTTGCCCTGCTTGGCCATGTCCACTAGCAGCGGGGCCGGGGCGAACCGGGGGCCGAGCTTCTGCTGCCAGCCCTCGAGCTTCTTCACCGCCTGGGCGACGCCGACGGTGTCGAGCCAGCGGAACGGCCCGCCGCGGAAGGGCGGGAAGCCCAGGCCGAAGATCGCGCCGATGTCGCCGTCGCGCGGCGAGCGCAGGATGCCCTCCCCGAGGCACAGCGCGGCCTCGTTGGCCATCTGGAGCGCGAGCCTCTCGGCCATCGCCTCGGGGTCGATCTCCTTGCGCTTCCGGCCGCCGGGCATCCCGTCGTAGACGGTCTCGTCGACCCGCTTCTTCTTCTTGCCGTCGTAGAGGTAGAAGCCCTTCTTGTTCTTGCGGCCCGAGCGGCCTTCCTTCGCGAGCCGCTCGAAGCCCGGCGGGGGCGTCATCCGCGCGCCGAAAGCGTCGAGCATGATCTTCGCGACGTGGCCGGCGAGGTCGATGCCGACCTCGTCGAGGAGCTGGAGCGGCCCGACCGGGAAGCCGAACTGCACGAGCGCCCGGTCGATCGCGTCGACCGCCGCGCCCTCCTCGATGAGGAATCCCGCCTCGCCCATGTACGGCGCCAGGGTGCGGCTCGTGTAGAAGCCGACGCCGTCGCCCACGACGATGACCGTCTTGCCCTGCTTCTTGCCCACCGCCACCGCGGTCGCCACGGTCGCGTCCGAGGTCTTCGGCTGGCGGATGACCTCGAGGAGCGGCATCTTGTGGACCGGCGAGAAGTAGTGCATCCCGACGACCTGCTCGGGCCGCTTGCTCGCCTCGGCGATCCTGCTGATGGGCAACGAGCTGGTGTTGCTCGCGAAGATCGCGCTCTCCTTGCAGAAGGCCTCGACGTCGCGGACCACGCGCCGCTTGAGCTCGAGGTCCTCGAAGACCGCCTCGATGAAGAGGTCCACGTCCTTCATGCCCGAGTAGTCGGAAGCGCCGGTGAGCCGCGAGAAGATCGCGTCCGCCTCCGGCCGGCTGCGGCGCTTCTTCTGCACCTGCTCGTCGAGGATGCCGCGCACGTAGGCGAGGCCGCGCCCGACGCCGGCGTCGTCCTTGTCCTTGAGCCGCACCGGCAGGGCCGCGTTGTGGATCGTGACGTAGGAGATGCCGCCGCCCATCAGGCCGCCGCCCAGCATCGCGACGCGGCGGACGGGCACGGGCTTCACCGCCGGATCGTCGACCCCGCTGTCCTTCTTGAGCGCCCCTTGCGCGAAGAAGATGCCGACGAGCTGCTTCGCGACCGGGTTCACCGTCAGCTCGCCGAAGCCGACGGACTCCGCTTCGTAGCCCGCCTCGATCCCGCGCTCGTAGCCGGTGCGGATCGCCTCGAGCGCCAGGGCCGGCGCGGGGTAGTTGCCGTGGGTCTTGGCCCGGAGCTGCTTCTCGGCCTCGCGGAAGAGGACTCGCCGGCCGACCGGGGTCTCCTCGAGCGCGAGGCGGGTCAGCGCCTCGGGCTTGCGGACCGTCTTCAGGCCGAGCTTCGGCCCGCCGCGCTCGGGCCGCAGCTTGCCTTCGGCCAGCTCGACGGCCCGCCGGTGCGCGATCGCGCGCAGGATCGACGCCGGCACGAGCTCGTCGACGAGGCCGAGCTTGAGCGCCTTCTTCCCGGCCACGCTCTTGCCCGCGAGGACGATGTCGAGCGCGGCCTGGATGCCGATGAGCCGCGGGAGCCGCTGGGTCCCGCCCGCGCCCGGCAAGAGGCCGAGCTGGATCTCGGGCAGGCCAATCTGGGTCGGCTTCTCCTCTGTCGCGATCCGGTAGTGGCACGCGAGGATCACCTCGCAGCCGCCGCCGAGACAGGCCCCGTGGACCGCCGCGACCCAGGGCTTGCGCGACGCCTCGACCCGGGCGAGCAGCGCCTTGCCCCCGCGCGAGAGCGCCGCGCCGTCGGCCGCGGTCTTCACCTCGGCGAGCATCTCGAGGTCGGCGCCCGCGAGAAAGCTGTCCTTCTTGCCGGAGACCAGCAGCACCGCCCGAATCTTCGGGTCGGCCTCGATCTCGGTGATCAGCCGGTCCATCTCGGCGTTGAGCCCCTCCGAGAGGGTGTTGACCGGTCCGGGTCCGTCGAGCGTCAGGATCGCGACGCCGTCCGCGTCCACCTCGCGGCGGAAGTAGCTCGGAGCCGCCGTCTTGTCAGCCTTGGCCGCCATCGCTCACGTCCTTTCCAGTACGACTGCCGCGCCCATCCCGCCCGCCGCGCACACGGTGATCAGCGCGAGGTTCCCGTCGCGCCGCGCCAGCTCGCGCAGCGCCTGGGTGACGAGCCTCGCCCCCGTCGCGCCGAACGGGTGGCCGATGGCGATCGACCCGCCGTTCGGGTTCAGCTTCTCGTCGGGGACCTCTCCGAGCGCCTCCGACCGGCCGTGCTCCTGCGCGAACTTCTTGCTCGCCATCGCCTGCAGGTTGCTGAGCGCCTGCGCCGCGAACGCCTCGTGCATCTCGAGGAGGTCGATGTCGCCGAGCCGCAGCCCCGCCCGCTCGAGCGCCACGGGCGCGGCGATCGGCGGCGCCTGGAGGAGCTGCCAGCCGGGGTCGACCGCGGCGTACGCGAAGCTGCGCAGGTAGCCGAGCGGCGCGTAGCCCATCGCCTTCGCCCGCTCCTCGGACATGAGCAGCAGCGCCGCCGCGCCGTCGGTGAGCGGCGACGAATTGCCGGCCGTGATCGTCCCGTAGCGGCGGTCGAAGACCGGCGGGAGCGAGGCGTAGGCGGACAGCTCGGACTTCTCTCGGACGATGTTGTCCTTCGTCGCGACCTCGGCGAAGCGCGGCGGCACCGGCAGGTGCATCACCTCGGCGTCGAACTTGCCCTCCGCCCACGCCCGGGCGGCGCGGCTGTGGCTGCGGTGGGCGAAGGCGTCCTGCGCCTCGCGCGAGATGCCGTTCTCCTTCGCCATCTTCTCGGCGCTCTCGCCCATGAGGAGCCCGGTCGTCGGCTCCTTGAGCGCCGGCGGGATCGGCAGGACGTCCTTGCCCTTGACGCCCCGGAAGCACGCGAGCTTGGCCTTGAGCGTCTTCGCGCGCGAGGAGGCGACGAGGGCCTGGGCGAGCGGCTTGCTGACGCTCATCGGGATGTCCGAGAGCGATTCCGAGCCGCCGGCGATGGCGACCTCGGCGCGGCCGAGCGCGATCGAGTCCGCCGCGGAGGTGAACGACTGGATCGAGGTCGCGCAGGCGCGGCTGACCGAGTGCGCCTCGATCCGGTGCGGCAGGTTGCAGCCGAGCACGATCTCGCGCGCGATGTTCGGCGTCGCGATCGACGGGACCACCGCGCCGAAGACCAGCTCGTCGACCGCGTCCCCGGGCAGCTCGGTCCGCGCGAGCAGCTCGGACACGACCGCCTTGCCGAGATCGAGCGCGGAGAGATCGCGGTAGGCCGTCCCCGACTTGCAGAACGGGGTCCGCAGCCCCGCCACGATCGCCACCCGCCGCCCCGGAGACGCCCGCTTCGCCGTCGCCATTCGACGCTCCTCTCGCGGCCGACCCGCATGCCGCGCCGCGTCGAATAACCCCGTCCCCGCCCGCCGTCAACCGCAAAGGGCGCGGGGCCCCGCCGAGGCGGGCCCGCGGCCGCGGCGGAGGCGGGATGGCGCAATCGAGCGGCCCGCGGCGCCTTGCGCTATGCTCGGCGGCCTGGGACGGACTCTCGCCATCGCCGCGATGCTCCTCGGGCCCGCCGCGCTCGCGGGCGAGGTGCGCGGCCACGTGACGATTCGCCTCGCCGGCTCCGCGAAATCCGACCGCTCGGGCGTCGTGGTCTTCGTCGCGGATCAGCCGCTGCCGCCGGGCCGGCACGCCGACGCGGTGATGGCCCAGGCGGGCCGGCAGTTCAGCCCGCGCGGCGTCGCGATCCCCGTCGGCGGCCGCGTCCGCTTCCCGAACCGCGACTCGCTCGAGCACAACGTCTTCTCCCGCTCGCCGCACGCGACCTTCGACCTCGGCCGCTACGCGCGGGGACCCGGCAAGGTGGAGACCTTCGATCAGCCCGGCGTCGTCGACGTCTACTGCAACGTCCACTCGGACATGGTGGGCCACGTCGTCGTGGTCCCCGGACCGTGGGCGGTCACCAAGGCGGACGGCACCTTCGCGATCCGCGGCCTGACGCCCGGCCGGCATGCGCTCGTCGTCTGGGACCGCCTGGGGACGCCCGCGATCCGGCGCACGAGCGTCGACGTCCCCGCCGCCGGCGCTGCGGCGCTCGACCTCGCGCTCGACGAGTCCGCCGCCGAGGAGCCCCCGCACGCGAACAAGTTCGGCGGCGCCTACCGCACCAAGAGCTACTGACGGATGTCGATCCGGCGGAAGCTCCTCTTCCTGCTCCTCGCCGTGGGGGCCTCGGCCGCGCTGCTCGGGCTCGGGGGCGCCTCCGTCGTCGCGCGGCGCGAGGTCCGGCGGCAGGCCGTCGGACGTTTCGCGGCGATCGCGGGCGCGTGGCGGGCGGCCCTCGAACCGCCGCTGCGGCAGCTCGAGGACGACGTCCACGTCCTCGCCGCGGACACCCGCTACTCGGCCTGCATGTCGCTCGCCTCCGCGAACCCGACCGACTTCGCCGCGACGCCGGGCGACGTCCGCTCCGCGAACCTCTGCCTCACGCAGCAGGCGCTCCACACGCGCTGGGGCTCGACCTTCGTCCTGCTGAGCGACGCGGGGCTCCAGATCATCCGCGAGGAGGACGAGCAGCGCGACATCGGCAAGAGCTTCGCCGATCGGCCGGCGGTGAAGCGCGCCCTCGCCGGCGCGACCGCGTTCGAGGCGGACCTCGCGGCCGGGGAGTTGCGCGTGGCGGTGCCGGTGACGAGCCCCGAGGGCCGCCGCCTCGGCGCCGCGGTCGCGGGCCTCGACCTCGGCGACCTCCTCGCGTCGGCCGGCCGCGCGCTCGGCGTCGAGATCGCGCCGGCGCCCGGCGCGACGCCCGGACCGGCGGCCGAGTCGACGGCCGGGGGGCGCGACCTGATCGCGCAGATCGTCGTCCTCTCGGCCCCCGACGGCACGCCGCTCCTGCCGGTGCGGCTGCAGGAAGACCTCGGGCGCGCGCTCGCGCCGTTCGAGCGAACGCTGCGGGAGGGCGCCCTCGCCGGCGGCGCCGGGGCGCTGCTGCTCGCGCTCGTCCTCGCGCTAGTCGTCGCGGGGGGCGCGACGCGGCCGCTGCGCGAGATGTCGGAGGCGGCGGCGGCCATTGCGCACGGCGCCTACGAGACGCGCGTGACCGTGCGCAGCCGCGACGAGATCGGCGGACTCGCGCGCAGCTTCAACGCGATGGCCGAAGGGCTCGGCCAGCGCGTCTTCTTCGAGTCCGCGCTGCGGCGCTACCTCGCGCCCTCGGCCGTCGACGCGCTCGTGCAGGACCCGACCCGGATGCGGCTCGGCGGCGAGCGGCGCGAGCTGACCGTGCTCTTCTTCGACGTCGCGGGCTTCACGACGCTCTCGGAGACGCTCGGGCCCGACGCGCTGGTCTCGCTCTGCAACGGCTATCTCGAGCAGGTGGTGGCGGCGGTCTTCTCCGCGGGCGGCACGCTCGACAAGTTCATCGGCGACGCGGTGATGGCGCTCTTCGGCGCGCCGCTCGACCAGCCCGACCACGCGGCCCGCGGCTGCCGCGCCGCGCTCGCGATGCAGCGGGCCTTCGAAGCGCACGTGGCGGCCGCCGATTCGCCTTCGGTGCGCGGGCTGCACGCGCGGATCGGGCTCCACAGCGGGATCGCGGCGTTCGGCAACCTCGGGACGAAGTCGATCATGAGCCTGACCGCGATGGGCGACGCGGTGAACCTGGCGTCGCGGCTCGAGGGGGTGAACAAGCTCTTCGGGACGCGCGTGCTCGCCTCCGAGGCGACGGCGAAAGCGGCGGGGCCGGACGTCGCCGCGCGCGAGCTGGATTGCGTCCGCGTGGTGGGGCGGCGGGAGCCGGTGCGGATCTTCGAGCTGCACGCGCCGGGGGCGATCGCGGCAGACGTGGGGCGCGCGTACGCGGCGGGCCTCGCCGCCTACCGCGCGCGGCGGTTCGACGAAGCGGCGCGGGAGTTCGACGCCGCGGCCGCGAAGGGCGACAGTCCCGCGTCGGTGATGGCGAAGCGGTGCCGCGAATATGCGGCGGCGCCCCCCCCGCCCGCGTGGGACGGCGCCCTGGGACTCGACCACAAGTAAGCCACACGGTCGGGGCCGGAGGCCCCCTCCCCCGCCTGCGGAAGGGCGGGGTGGGGGGTCACCCGCGTCGCGCACGTTCGCATCCCTCGCGGTCCCGTTGGGGGCGCACAGGACGGCGTGGTCGTTCATCGCATCGGCTCCTCGTCGGCGACCACACCCAGTCTCGACGGGGGCCGGGCGAGGCTCGAGGGGCGGTGGGCGAGGCTCGAGGGGCGCTGGGCGTGGCTCGCCGGGCGGTGGGCGTGGCTCGCCGGGCGCTGGGCGAGGCTCGCCGAGACCTCGTTTTCGCTCGCGCGGGCTCTCCCGAGGCTCGAGGGGCGCCGGAGAAGGCTCGCGCAGGGCCTTGCGAGGGATGCATGTCGCGGGGCCAGCTTCGCACGGGCCTGGGCGAGCCGCGCCTACCGCCCCGCGGGCCTCGGGCCTCGCCGAGCCCCGTCCGGCCCGTGCCATTCCGGGTTCCGGACCGAGGGTCTCGTTTCGAGACCGCCGCGGCCGAGGGGCTGGGACGTGAATTCAACGGGTTGCGCCTGGCATGCCGGGTGCTCTGTCCCAAAAGCATCCGCGACCGTCTGGGCCGCGGTCGCCGGCGGGCGGCGGAGCCCGCGCGCAGCACCCGAGGCGGCGGCGACGCCGCCGAGGAGAACACCATGTCGTCCAGCAACTCCGTTACCAAGGAAGTGTCCCAGGCCAAGGCCCTCATCGCGGGCGCGCAGCAGTCGCTGCCCGCGAAGACCGTCCTGACCATCCTGGGCGTGGCGATCACCGTCCCGGCGATCATCGCCAAGCTCCAGACCCTCCTCACCCTGGACCTCCAGGTCGCGCAGACGTACGCGGCCTGGCGGGCCGCCGTGGCCGCCCGGAAGACGGCCGTCCCCGGTCTGAGGAGCTTCATGGCCGCGTTCGTCTCGGTCCTGAAGCAGCAGCTCGGGCCCAGAAACCCCGTCCTCCAGACCTTCGGCATTCCTCCGCCGAAGGCCCGCCGCCAGCTCACCGCCGAGGAGAAGGCCACGGCGGTCGCGCTCGGCAAGCGGACCCACGGGCGCCGCGGGCCGACCGGCAAGCGGCAGCGGGCGGCGATCACCGTGGACGGCAAGCCCGGCGTGCAGCTCGTCGACGCCCAGGGCAACGTCGTCCCCGGGGTGACCCGCGGCCCGATCGCGCCGGCGCCCGCTCCCGCGGACGAGGCCCCCGCACCCGCCGCCCCGGCGTCGGACGGCAAGCCGCCCTCCGGCAACGGGCAGTAGGGAGCGGTCGGGAAAGCCCCCGGGCGGCCACGACGGCCGCCCGGGGGCAGCTGTGCTATGACTCCCCGCCCGAGGGCCGAACACATGAGAGCCATGGTCATCGACCGGCACGGCGGGCCGGAGGTCTTGCAGCTCCGCGACGTCGAGCTGCCGCCGCTGCGCGCCTCCCACGTCCGCGTCCGCGTCCGGGCGGTCGCGCTCAACCACCTCGACATCTGGGTGCGAGAGGGCTGGCCGTCGCTGAAGCTCCCGTTCCCGCACGTGCTCGGCAGCGATGTCGCCGGCGTGGTCGCGCAGATCGGATCCGACGTCCGCGACCTGCTGCCCGGCACGGAGGTCGTGCTGAGCCCGGGGGTCTCGTGCGGCCGCTGCGCGGCGTGCCTTTCCGGGCGCGATCACCACTGCCCGGGCTACGCGATCCTCGGCGAGCACACCTGGGGCGGCTACGCCGAGCTCTGCGACGTCCCCGCGCAGAACGTCCTTCCCAAACCCCCGAACCTCTCGTTCGAGGAGGCGGCCTGCGTGCCGCTCACGTTCCTGACGGCGTGGACGATGCTGGTCGATCGCGCGGACCTTCGCGCGGGCGAGACGCTGCTCGTGCACGCGGCGGGCAGCGGCGTCGGCGTCGCGGCGGTGCAGATCGGCAAGCTCCTCGGCGCGCGCGTCATCGCGACGGCCGGCAGCCCGGAGAAGCTCCGCCGCGCGCGCGAGCTCGGCGCCGACGAGGGCGTCGACTACGAGAAGGAGGACTTCGCCCGCGCGGCGCGCAAGCTCACGGGCGGCCGGGGCGTCGACGTCGTCTTCGAGCACGTCGGCAAGAAGACCTGGACGGGCAGCCTGGCCTCGCTGGCGCAGGGCGGCCGGCTGGTGACCTGCGGCGCCACGACGGGCCCGGAGGTGCCGGTGGACCTGCGCTTCCTCTTCTACCGCAAGCTCTCGATCCTCGGCTCGACGATGGGCGGCAAGGGCACGCTCTTCCCGATCCTCCGCCACGTCGAGGCGGGCCGGCTGAGGCCGGTGCTCGACCGCGTGCTGCCGCTCGAGAAGGCCGTGGAGGCCCAGGCGCTGCTCCACGACCGCGCGCAGTTCGGCAAGGTGGTGCTGGTCCCGTGAGGGAGGGCCGCCCGAGCCGGACGGCCGAGCAGGTCGCGCTGGCGCGCGCGTACGCGACGCTCGATCCGCCCGAGGACCGGGTCTGCGACGACCCGATCGCCCTCTCCTACCTCGGCCCGGCGTCGCGCGCGGCGCTGCTCGCCTCGCGGCTCGGCGCGGTCCGCCGCGCGATGGACCTCGAGTTTCGGCTCTCGGCCTTCGCCGCCTCGGCCCTCTACGTCCCGCTGCGGGTGGCGTTCATCGACCGCGCGCTGCTCCGGCGCGCCGACGCCGGACTTGACCAGCTCGTCCTGCTCGGCGCCGGCTTCGACAGCCGCGCGGAGCGCTTCGCGGGCAGCCTCCAGGGCGTCCGGATCTTCGAGCTGGACTTCCCCGCGACGCAGGCCCGCAAGCTCGCGATGCGCCCCGCCGCGCCCAACGTCACCTACGCCGCGGTGGACCTCGCGCACGAGCCGTTCGCGCCACGCCTGATCGAGGCGGGCTTCGACCCGACGAGGCGCAGCGCCTTCATCTGGGAGGGCGTCATCTACTACCTCACCTCCGACCAGGCCGCCGGGGTGCTCGACGCGATCCGCGGACTGTTGCAGCCCGGCGGCACGCTCCTTCTCGACTACATGTGCGACGCGGCCCGCCTCGGCACCGGCGCGGCGCGGCTCCTGGACGCGAGCCTCGCGGTGTTGGGCCTCGCCGGCGAGCCGGTCCACCTGCGCTTCGCCGAGGGCGAGGTCGCGCCGTTCTTCGAGGGCCACGGCTTCGCCGTCGCCGACCGGGCCGAGACCGACGAGCTCGCCCGCCGCCACTTCCGCGGCCGCTACGTGGGCACGAAGCTCTTGCCCTTCTGGGGCTGCCTCGAGCTGACGGCGAAGTGACGGCGCACCTGTCCGCGACCGGCGCCCTGCTCGCCGGGGGGCGCGGCAGCCGGCTCGGCGGGGTGCGCAAGGCGGAGCTCGCGCTCGACGGCACGCCGCTCCTCGACCGCGGGCTCGCCTTCCTGCGCGGCCTCTGCCGCCGGACGCTGCTCTTGCCCGGCCCCCACGCGTTCTCCGCGCGCGCCGCCACCGTCCCCGACGCCCTCCCCGACCGCGGCGCCCCGGGGGCGCTCCTCGCGGCGCTCGAAGCCTCGGACGGCTGGGTCTTCGCGCTCGCCGTCGACATGCCCCACCCCTCGCGCGCCGCCGCCCTCGCGCTCTGGTCGCGCCGCCGCGGGGCCGACGCGGTGCTCTACGCCCGGGCCGGCCGCCTCGAACCGCTCTTCGCCTTCTACGCGTCCCGCTGCGCCGCCCCCTTCCGCGCGGTCCTCGAGAAGCGCGGCGCCTCGTTCGTGGAGCTGCTCGGCACGGTGCGCGCGGTCGTCGTCCCGCTCGCCGAGGCCCCACCCGAGTGCCGCGACGGCCGCTTCCTCGCGAGCGTCAACACCCCCGCCGGTGCCCGCGCCCTCGGCGTCGTGCTGTCTACCCGCGGCGCTGCTCGGCGCGGGAGAGGCGCGCGGCGCGGCGCTCCTTCGCGCGCGCGACCGCGTCGAGTTCCTCGGGCGTCTCCGCGATGAGCGGCGGCACCTCGGCCGGCTTCCCCCCGGCGTCGAGGCCGACGAACGTCAGGTAGGCGCTCGTGCAGAGGCTCCGCTCGCCGGTCAGCGGGTTCTCGGCCATGACCCGCACCGAGATCTCCATCGAGCTGCGGAAGACCGCGGTGATCTTCGCGGTCAACAGCGCGTTGTGGCCGATCTTGAGCGGCGCGTGGAAGTGCAGGTCGTCCATCGACGCCGTCACCACCGGCAGGCGGCAGTGGCGGGCGGCGGCCATGCCGGCGCACAGGTCGATCCACTGGACGATCTTGCCGCCGAACGCGGTGCCGTGCGTGTTCGCGTCCTGCGGGAGGACCACCTCCGCCATCTCGACGACGCTCTCGCGCGCGGGCTTCCCCGTCACGACGCGACCCGTCCCGGCATCGCGGGCGCGGGGACCACGACCTTGTCCCCGCCCGCGGCCGCGCCCGAGGCCATCAGCGCCTCCGCCATCTCGAGGAGACCCTCCGCCTGGCTGGCGTCGTCGGGGAAGGTGACCACCGCCGCGGTCGCGGTGACCTTCGCGACCTCCGGCC
>DAIDIT010000171.1 GCA_027451705.1 Pseudomonadota bacterium | reverse complement strand
TCGTCGCCGGTCATCGTGGCCTCCGTGCCGTGGAGGCTCCCTTGAATCACACCCCTCTGACGCCACTAAACCCTTGCACCGCAAGCGACTCAATTGACTCGGCTTTTTGGCCTAAGCAGACGGACATGATGATTTCCCATGCCGGCGACTATGCCATGCCACTCCGACATTCCGCCTCAGTAATTCGCGGACGGCGCCTAAGCATACCTCGGCGAAACCGAATGCGGATGCGCGGGGCGGTCGTACCGCTCGCGCGGCGCCGAGGGTGCCGAGACGGACGGCAGTGCAAACGTGACCGGAGCCGACGGGAGCTGATGCGGTCGCCAGGTCAGTGGATCAGAAGGATGACGCCCGCGGCGGCGTCGCTGACGAAGAGGCCAACGCCGGGAGCGAAAACGAGTCCCGAGGGAGCCTCGAGTGAGGCGGGCAGTGGCCCGGGTACAGCCCAGTCCCTCGAAGGGACGCCAGCGAGCGTGCTTACGGCGGCGGTGGCGACGTCGACAACACGGACCTCGTGATTCCCGGTGTCGGCGACAAAAAGGTGCGCTGCGCCATCGTAGGCAAGCCCGGTGGGCCGACTGAAACGCGCCGCGAGTCCCGTTCCATCGTCGCTACCTTCGACGCCAGGCGAACCGGCGAGTGTCGTCACAGCGGCAGTCGCGACGTCGATCTCGCGGATCGCGTTATTGAGCCGGTCGGCGACGAAGAGGTGGCCGGCGTCGTCACACGCGAGGCCGTCCGGTCTGGCGAAGCGCGCCGCGGCGCCGATACCGTCCGCGTATCCCGTCGCGCCCGCCGTTCCCGCAAGAATCGTGGCAGCGCCGGTCGCAATATCGATCTCCTGGATCGTAGCGCCCTCGGTGTCAGCAACGAAGAGATGGCTGGTACCATCCGAGCAAAGGCCCTCGGGGAAATTGATGTCCGCCCAAGCCCCAATGCCTGCATCGTCACCGACGGTGTGCCGTCCGGCGAGCGTCGTTACCGCGGTGGTGGCGACGTCGAACTCACGGACCTGGTCATTGTACCTGTCGACAAAGAAGAGGCGGTCAACGCCGCCCCAAGCGAGGCCCCATGGTCCTGAGAGGCGCACGGTCGCGCCCGTGCCGTCGGTGTCGCCAGAAGTGCCACGCACGCCAACAACCGTCGTCACGGCGGCAGTCGCGAGATTGATTTCACGGATCAAGTTGTTGCCCTGGTCCGCGATGAAGAGATGGCCGGTACCATCCCAAGCGAGGCCCTCGGGCCCATCGAAGCCTGCTGCCGCGCCAACGCCATCGGAGTTGCCTGTCCTACCCGGCGTTCCCGCGATCAGAGAGAGCGTCGAATAGGCTTCGTCGCCGCCTGGACTTCCGCCGTCGCCGGAGCCGCCATCGACCGTACCGCCTTCGATGGGTCCCCCGTCCGGGCCGGACCCGGAGCCTTCAAGGGCGGGAAGAAAGCAGCCGACCCCGAGGGCGAGGGCGCACAGCAGGGCTCCGAGCTTGAACGGCATTCGTTTCTCCGCCCGATGCGCGGGCGGATCGCTCGGTAGCACGGCCGTCGCCCTTCGCCAACCACCGACACGACAACCGCTGACGAGCGCCCGAGTTAGGCCGGCCTACCGCGGATGCAGGTCGCGCACGCGCGCACGAGAGCGACTGTGCGCCCGTAGGCCCGGCGCTCGCAGAGCTTGAAGCCAACAAGCCCGGCGAGCGCGATCCCCCCCCCGCGACCCGCCGTCTGGTTGTGGCCGATCGACCACCTCTCGGCAAACTGTGCCGTGACCACGGTCCGCGAGGGGATCGACCTCTCGACGTCGGCTGGGCGCCTCCCGGACGAACTCGGGGATCGGTGGCGGAGTTCGCGAGGGTTCTTACCCGCGAGCGCCTCCACTTGGGCATTGCCTGCGGCACGGCGACCGGCAAGACGCGAACGGGTTGCCCCATCGGGCGACCGCGGAGAGACTTCGACTCGCGGCGGCGCGCCGGATGCGGGCGGGGCGTTCGCGGCGGCCGATCGAGAAGCGCTGGCGTGTCGGGATTACTGATTCACAACGCCGCAGTTGACGGCGCAGGCAAGCGAGCTTGAGCACTGGGCGATGTTCGCCGCGCATGCGTCAATCCCGCCACCGCAGTAGTACTGAGCGCCGCTGCACGGCCCACCCAGTACGCTGCAATACGTTCCGCCATCGTCCATAACGCATCCGGCGTCGTTCGCTGCGGCGGTGAGTTCGGCGCATGCGTCAGCGTAGCTGAGTTGCTTCTCGCCGCTGGCGCAGACGTTCTTGGTGCCACCACCGCCGCAGGCCGCAAGAACCAGCGCCGCAGCAATACCGCTCAGGCTTCCCTTCGACATTTCGAACCTCCCGACGGGGAGACCAACGGCCTACCCGGAGTGTGTACGATACGCGCTACTACCTGGAGAGTGCCTCGTAAGTCAACCGGAATGGGCATAGCTCTGCCGGCCGCCCAATCAGAGAGGGTCGGCCATGGACGCGAAGCTGGCGAAGACGATCGGGGAGGCAGCGCGAGCGGCGCGCGAGGCGAAGGGGTGGTCGCAGGCCGACGCCGCGGAGGCGGTCGGGATCTCGCTGGAGTTCTACGGTCGGATCGAGCGCGGCGGCACGCTCCCGGCGACGCCGACGCTCCGGTCGATCGCGGCGGCCCTGGGGGCGTCCGCCGACGCGCTGCTCGGGCTTGCGCCCACGGGGAAGGTCGGCCACGTGCCCGCCGCGCCTACCTCGAAGGTGGCCGAGGGCTCGCCCGAACTGCGCCGGCTGCTCCGCCGCCTGCGGAGGGCGCCGCCGAAGACATTGCGGCTGCTCTCGGCGGTTGCTGCCGCCATCGAGGGGCGATAGAACGAGGGCAGAAGTAGAAGCGGCCACCGGGAGTGTTGAAGCACCCCCGGCGGCCTAACCCACCACCTGATTACGCAGGAGGCAGGCTGTGCCCACGATCCCCCCGAAGCAGTCCCCCCGCAAGAAAACGGACTCGCCCGCGAGCTGCGCGCGCGATCTCCTTTACACCGCGAACGAGTTGCGGACGGTCCTCGCGATGGCCGCCGGGCTGCTCGGCGACCTCCGCCGCCAGGCGGCCCGCGTGCGCCGGCTGCCCGTCTCGCGGTAGGCTCCGCGTGGAGCCGCAAGGCTCCCGGCCGTCGCGCGGCTCGGAGATCCCCCCTCCCTCTCGGGCCGCGCGCGGCCGTTTCCCGCCGCGAGTTGAATCTCTCGCGGCGTCCGGCGTACAAGTAGGCGCAGCACCATCAAGATCGGCGCGAGGGACCTGGCCCGCTGACCGCCGAGGCAACCGGCCGAGAGGCACGGTGCCCCTGCCAGCCCGAAGAGGGACCGATGCCGCTACCACGCGAGATCGAGAAGCTCATGCAGTCCGCCGCCGAGCAGGTCGCGGACCTGAAGGCCCAGGCCGAACGCGAGCGCGCCGAGAAGGCCGAGCGGAAGCGGCGCGCGGCCGAGGAGAAGCGCAGGGAGAGCGAGCGCGTCCTGCCGCTCGCCACCGAGATCGAGCGGTGGCTCCAGGGGCCCGACGCGGCCCGGCTCGACGCGCTGCGGAAGGCCGCGTGCCTGCGCGAGGTGCTCTTGCTCGGGCCGGTCCGGGAAGACGGCACGGACGCAGACGGGCACTCGGGGTCCGTCTGGATCCACCTGAAGCCCGGGCCCGCGCTCTCGTGGAACCAGCGAACCGGGCCCGCGTGGGGCAACGGCGGCGGGTTGCGGACGGCAGCCGAGATCGCGGAGAAGCTGACCGGCCCGGTCGTCGATCGGCTCACGCGGGACATCCACGGCGGGGCGATCTGGAAGGCCGTCGAGCGAGACATCGCGCAGGAGATGCAACGTCGCCGGGAGGTGCTCGTCGAGTTCGTCGTCGACGACCTTCGCGACGAGTAACCACCCGCTCCGGCATCCGCGACACCTTCGAGGTCGTCGAGGGCCTTCGCGCCCACGGCCGCTAGATCGTGACGGTGGCGGACTGCTTCGGCCTCTTCGGTCCGCGGCCGAGTTCGTCCTGACCGTGCTCGATGGGGCGGCGAAGATGGAGCGGTTGGCCATCAACGAGCGGATCTCCGCGGCGCGCGAGAGCATGCGGACCGAGGGCCACCCCTGGAGCCGGACGTCCAAGGATCACACCGCAGGTCCGGAACCGTGCTCGCGAGTTGCACGCCAAAGGCCGCTCCGTCCGAAACCGCCGCCTTGAAGGTGCCGAGGGCGACGATCGGGCGTTTCCTGGTGCCTCGGCAAGATACCACCGCCTGCCCCTCGGGGGCGGGCGAAATCGAGGGGACGAGCAGGGGGGCGTCCAGGCAGGGCCCATTCGAGACGGGAGCGGAGACCGGCGGACCAGGGGATATCGTCTGCTCAATTCCTTGATCGTCTCTGGATTGTCGCCTACGATTCGTCGGTGGCCATGAACCCAGTCCTCGGCGCGGACGTCGTGGTCGGCAGCATCTCGTGGGAGACGCCGGCCAATCTCCCGGACTTGACGAAGCTTGCCAGCCTCGCGCGAAGCATGCCAACTCACCGGCGGGCAGCCTCCAAGAAGCGGCCCCGCCGTAAGTTGGTCGATCACCTGCCGATCATCCTAGGGCCTATCCTCCTAGAGGGTGACGATGCCCGGATGGCGACGCTGATCGCATCACGCCAGGAGGGCAAGGAGACGATCTCTTGGCTTCTTAACGTCGACCAGCGCCCGAAGGCCAAGCCACCTGCTTTTGTACTGAATCTCGCCAAGAAGATCGGTCGAGAAGAGATCTTCCAGAAGTTCACGACAGCCGTGGTGCCCAACGACTCGGTCGGTACATACTCCTTTCACTTCCACTTGAGCGGGAAGCTCTGGAGGTGCAAGCTGCTACCCGGGGAGCCTTCTCCAACTCAATCAGCGGTGCTATCAGCACTCGCCAACGATCCCGTCTTGGAAGAGGTAGGGTTCCGGTTCAAAGACGCGGACCGAAAGATCGACGAAATTTCCGTCACCTACCGGCACGAGAGCGATGCGTTCTTGGCAGACGTGATCGTCCGAGGGCCAGTCGAGTTGACCAGGGGAGGATGGCTGCCATACGCTGGCGTCGTACTGGACTTCCTCTCGCCGGTTCTTTATCGGAGCGCATGATGCGCGGAGTCACCAAAGAAGCCGCTGGGGGCTTGTTTCTCTCCTCGGGCCACGACCACAAACACCGTCCGCATGTCGGGAATTCGGTTCTAGGCTGGTTCCACCAAGATGGGCATCCGCTTGCCGCGAACGCATGGACCCCGCACCTTTGCGTCGTGGACCTCAAGCAAGACGAGTCGCAGGGCCTTCGCCAAGAGGTCAATTTTCTCTGCCGGAGAGTCGAGGAGTTGGAAGCTCGCGTCGTCCGGTTGGAGGCGGCGCCAAGAACAGCCGAAGAACATCTCACGCCCAACCACGGAAGCGGTGGTGACTTCGCTGCGAGCGTCAGATGGATCGAGGCGCATCGCTCGGAGTATCGCGGCAAGTGGGTCGCTCTTTTCGGTGACAAACTGGTTGGCAGCGACAGCAGCCGCGCGAAGCTGCAAGATCATCTCTCTTCGGATCCTCGAGTCGACAACCTACTTTTCGCGCTCGTCGAAGAGTGAGTTGGTCTCTGTCGGTGCTTTTGGGAGCCGGACAACCGACGCCACCGTGGTGCTGCGGTCGTGCAAGGTTCGAGGTCGAGCAGCCCCGCGGAGAGGACACCGTTATCGTGGCGGTCCGATGCAAACTGCCGGGCGTACCTGGCATCGAGATGGCCCTTCTCGACACCGGCGCGCAGTGGTCCATGATCGGTGGTGAGTTGGCACGGATCCTTCTAGGGTCGATAGAGATCACCAACGACAAGCCACCGGCGATGCAGACTCGCAAGGGGCGTATGCAGGGAAAGATGGGGCGCCTCACGATTACCTTGGTCGCCGAGGAGGGACGCCATCTCGATGTCGACGCCACCGTGATGCTCTCCGAGGATTGGCCAGGCCCCGTGGTCCTAGGGTATCGAGGGCTGCTGGAGCGCGCACGCCTTGCATTGGACCCAGGAATCGGCTCGGCTGACCGGTGGCTCTTCTTCGGGGCGCCCGCTGGGGTCTGAAAGCGTAGGAGCCGGCGACCCGCCGACTCCTGTGCGGCGGGGGGGACAAGTGGCGCGAAACCCTCCAGCCCGCGGAGCGTCCTGGACCTGATGCCGAGCAGGGGCGAGCGGGTTGGCGCGCAACGTGGTGGTTGTGCACCGCCCGCCGGAAACCTGCCGACCACGAACTGCACGGAGTGCAGGCCGGCCACTCCCGACCTTGGCCCCGTTGGAATCGGTCGTTTTCGACGCCGCATGCTTGCTCGTTGGGCGCCAGCCGCGCGATGCTGGCGACTGGGGCTAGCGTCGGCCACGCGAAGAGCGGGAACCTCGCCCGCCTGCCCCGTTCACTTCACGAGGAGCCGCACGCGCCGATGGGCGCGTCGAGGAGCGGCGTGCGTGTTGTCACCACGGACCGAAGGATCGACAGGACGTCGAGCTGGGCGCCCACCCGGGCCGAACCCGATTTCGAGCGCCGCAAACGCAACGGACTACCTTCGGCGAACGTACGGTGCAAGGACGGAGGAGCTGATCGACGCCGCGGGGTTCGGGGTGAAGCGACCTAAAGATCCGACTGCCCGGGAGCTTCTGGGGACGCTGAAGAAGGTGAACGACGCGCTGAGCCACCACCTGCGTCCGGCGCTGGAGAAGGCGCTGCAACTTGCCGCGGGCTCTCCGCGCTGGCGGCTGATTCTTAAGCGACTACGCGAAGTCGAGACGGCGGTGACGATCGAGGGCTTCGACCGCGTGTCGCTGGATAGACTGGTCGAACGGAACAACGCACCGGCGTCAAAGAAGCGGGCGCCTGTTCCCACAGATCGTCCGTCACCCCCGAGGTCGTACGACCTTGGGATCTCCTTCGTCGGGCTGAAGCGCCTCGCGACGATGGAGTCTACTCGCGCGGAAGTCCAACTTGCGCTTCAGGCGTTCGAGTTCTGTAAGAGTCAGAGCCCCGAGCTTCTGCTGCCCAGGCCCGCCGATCTTCTCGCGCTAGAGGTGGCGATCTTCCCCGACCGCGCATCCAGCAAGGAGCATGACCGTCGCCTTCGATTCGAGCGGTGGGCCAAGCTTCTCCGGAGACTCAGGCCGGTGATCGCAAAGCTCGACCCGGTGGCGCTTCGGGAGCGCGCGCGCGTGCGAGAGATCGCTCGTCAGGTCGCTGCCGCTTCTCTCTGACCGGCATTGGTGCTCGCGACAAGCCGCGGAGGCCAGCTCCCCGCTGGCGAATTCCGGTGGACACGCTCGCGGCAACTCCGCGACGAATTCCACCGGAATCCCTGACGAGGCACGGTAGCCCGCGGCCACTTCCACTCAGATCCGGCGACGGTACGCTTCCCCCTGAGACGCGAACGCCGGGCCTGGACGCCCGGCGTTCGCTGACAGGAGCACTCGGATGCCCACCGTCGACGTCAATGATAGCACGCCGCTCCGACAGGCCGCATGCGGACCGTCAGAGCGGACGGCCGGAGCCGACCGCATGTTCCGGGTCACGGTCGTATCGAGCGCTCGCGCGCAAGACCTGACTCTGGAGTCTTTCACCGTCGAGGAGTTCGCCGCCCTGCTTGCGGTCGTTCCAGTGGGCCCCAAGGACGGGGAGGCGTTCATTCCGGCGCTCCTGCGCGATTGCGCGCCCGGAGCCTGCGGGAACATCAGGGCGGGCCTGCACCCCTGCGGCGGCGGCCCGCACCGGCTCGACGAGAACGTGACGCACATCACGGCTCTCGCGATCGACATCGACCACGTGGACGGTCCCGAGCGCGTCGAGGGCGACCTCGCGAAGATCCGCGAGCGAGGCATCGGGTACTTCTGGTGGGAGACCTACTCCTACAAGCCCCGCGACATCTGCATGCGGGTCCTGCTCCCGTTCGCGGAACCACTCCCTGTGGAGCGCCGCGAGGGCTGGAAGAGCGACCGGCGGCGCCTGCTGTACTCACTCGGCCTCGACATCTACGCCGACCCGTCGACCTGCAACGCCTCCCGCCTCTACTACACCCCCCGCCGGCCCACGGAGGCCGACGTCCGGCGCTCCGGGTGGTCGGAGGGGGCCTTCCTCGACTGGCGGGCCATCCTTGGGGCTCGGGACGGCCAG
>DAIDIT010000170.1 GCA_027451705.1 Pseudomonadota bacterium | reverse complement strand
CTCGCGGCTGATCGGGCGGTTCATGTCGAGCGGCCACGAGACCTCTTCCGGCTCCGCGCGACCGCCTTCCGGCGCCAGGGCGTTGGGCAGCCCGCGGCGCTGCTTCAGCACCCGCAGCTCGTCGTCCTGGCGCTTCACGATCCGGGTCAGATCCGAGAGCCCCTTGAACACGTCCTTGAGGCCCGGGACGCCGGCGAAAGCGGTGGCCGCGCTCTGGCCGGTGTTGTCGGGGTCGACGCCGGCGCCGCGGTTCGGCTTGCTCGGGTCGGTGGAGCGCTGGCCCTGCGTCGCCCCCTCGGGTGCGGCCTTCCCGGTCAGCTCGGTCAGGATGCCCGCGAGCAGTTCCATGGCCTTGTGGAAGCGGTCGAGCCGCTCCTTGGCCATGCGAGCGCCGGCCTTCTGCACGTTCGCGGCCTTCTGCGACGGGCTCGGGTAGCTCTCGGTGATGCCCGAGAGCAGCTCCGACAGGGCGTCGATCTCGGAACCGACGTCGCTCGGAAGCGGGGCCTCCGTCTCGCCATCCGGCTCCGAGGCGACCTTCACCCGGTTGAGCAGGTCGAGGCCGCGCTGCAGCACCTGCGTGAGGGTGCCGGCGACGGCGACGCGGACGGGCGCCGCGAGGACGATCGCGTCGTCATCATCGCCGTCATCCGGATCCTCGTCATCGTCACCGTCCGGATCGCCATCTGCCTTGGCGGCGCGCCTCTTCGCCTCGTCCTCGTCGACCAGCTTCCCACGCCGCGCCTTCTCGGCTTCGTCGGGCTCGTCCTCGTCGGGGTCTTTCGGCTTGCGCGCCTTCTCGGCTTCCGCCTCGTCGTCGCAGCCGGGCTTCTTGCCGCGTGCCTTCTCGGTCTCCTCCTCGTCCTCGTCGCCACTCGGCTTGCCCCGCCCCTTCTCCGCCGGCTCGTCGTCGTCGCCCTCCGCGGGCTTCGCGCGCCGCCGCGCCTTCTCCGCCTCCTCGTCCTTCGGCTTGCGCGCGGCCTTGGTCACGTCGGTGACCTTCAGGCCGTCGGCCGTCGTCTCCGGAGAGTTCTCGTTCGCTGCCATGCCATTCCTCCGCTTCACGACCAGGAAGCGCCGCTTGTTCGCAGGGCGGTCGACGAGCGACACCTCCTCGACCACGATGTCCCGCAGCCGGTGCACGCCCTCGTCGTCATCTGCCTCGCTCGCCATCGGTCTCCAGAAACGCAAAGAGCCCCGGCGCAGTCCGAGGAGGACCACGGCCGGGGCTCGATGAACTCGACAACCCCTGTCGGGCACGCGCCCGACGATGAGGCAAGACTACGGCGCGCGCGGACTCATGTCAAGAGGCTCCAGATATGTCGCCAGGAGTACAAGAAGGAGCCGAGGATCTCGCTGCGATCAGAGGGGCGCTGTAGACTACCCTTGATGCTTGGCGCGCGAGTGAAGGAGACGTCGAAGACCGCGCAGGAGAAGAGGAACGCAATGAAAGAGCCTGGACTGGACAGTCATTACCGCGACAAGGATCGCCCCAAGGCGGGCGAAATTCACCAAAAGCGGGGTGACACGCTCAACAAGAACCTGCCCAGGCCCATCCCTGGGTTCTCGCCCCAGGCGAGGCTCGATACCATGCGGAAGGCGACCGGGAAGACGAGCGTGGAGGGGGTACGAAGAGCGGCGAAGAATCGCCGCTAGCGTTGCCCCATCAACATGGCCGTGTGCCGGGGAAGCGAACGGAGATCGTCCCATGAGTCAGCTAGCTTCTGGCGGCTGATCCGCCAATCGAGTAGCCGCCGATCGCGCCATCCTTCACCTTCGCCCACAGCCCGTCATCGAGCACGTGCACGGCGAGCAGCCATGTGCCCTTCTTGATCTTCGTCGCGCCCATCTCGAACTCCGCCGGCGCCACGTAGGACTCGAGGATCTTCACCTGTTCGTTCACGAGGCCGCGGTGCATGAGACCGATGTTGCCGTAGTCCTCGAGGAAGCGGTGCGCCGCCTCGCGTACCTCGGCCGCCGAGTAGACGTCGCTCTGCGCGTCGACCGTCTCGGGCTCGAGCACGATGCCGAGGACAAAGCGCTCCTCGCCGGTCTTCAGAAGCGGGATGCGCCGGGCGAGCGCCTTCTCGGCGAGTGACGCCTCGCCGACATCGATGTCCTCTGCTTTCCGGATGCCGGGCGAAGCGACGAAGAGCCGGCTGCGCTTCTGCCACTGGCCGGCAGCGCGTCCCTCGGGGATGCGCATCTTGAACGCCCGGCCGACCTTCGCGAGCGCGCGCCGCGCCTCGGCCGATTCCGTGTAGGCCACGATGTACCGGCCCTTCAGCTTGGCGACAGCCTCGGCGATCTCCTCGGGCGGGATACCGTCGCCGATTGCCCACTCGCCGGCGTAGGGCGGGTCAAGGAAGAAGAGCGTGCCCGCGCCGTCGTGGTCGGCGAGGGTCTTCTTCCAGTCCTGCGTGACCAGGCGAACGCCCTGCAGGCGATCGTGGAACTTCCAGATGTCGGCGAGGTCGTAGGACTGGCCGTCGTGGATGGTCGCATAGCCGCTGAGATTGGGCTTCGCGCCCCAGGTGCAGAGGCGGCCATAGACGAGCTTCCAGAAGCGGGCGGCGTCGGAACGCGGCTCGGCGGCGCGCACCTTCTCGAAGCCCGAACGGGAGACGGTCCAGGGGAAGCGCTTCAGTGCGGCGAACGACTCGTCGTCGAGCCGCTGGAGGTAGCGCAGCGCGAAGATGACCTCGGGGTTCGCGTCGGCGAGCACCTCCTGATCGGCGGCCTCCTTCGCGAAGAAGACCGCCGCGGCGCCGCAGAAGGGTTCGACGTAGCGGTCGTGCTCAGGCAGCCGCTCGGCGAGCTTCTTCGCGTACTTCGCCGAGCCGCCCCACTGCTGGAACGGGATCTGCCGGGTCTTTTCGATCGCGTCCTTCTGCGCCTCCTCGAGCAGCCGCCGCGCGCGGTCCTGGAGCTTCTCCTTCGCGTCAGCGGTGAGACCCGGCGCGGTGCTCTGCGGGATGCGCGCGAGCGCGTTGCGCAGGTGCGGGACGTCGAGCTCGCCGTCGGCGTCGTAGACCGGGAAGTGGCGGAGGGCCCGGGGGACCGTCTTTCCGTCTTCGTCCTTCTTCCCGCCGGGTTCGACGTAGAGGAAGGCATCATCGGGCAGGTCGTTGATCTCGGCGCGCGTCCACTGCGTCTTGGCGAGCTCCGCGAGGAGCGGTGCCGCCTCGCGCAGCGCTTCCGCCGCGTCCGGGACCGACGCCTCCAGCGCCGCCGACAGCCGTTCGCCCAGGGGCATCAGCTCCCCCGCCAGCGTGGTCACCCGTTCGTCGGCGCCGCCGTCGATTCGATCGAGCTCGCCCGCGAGATGGAGAATGCTCGGCTCTGGCGCCTCGGCGGCGAGCGCCTTCGCGAGCGCCCGCGCGTGGTCCAGGTCGGCCGCGGCCTCGTCAGTCAGCTCGACCGCGCTCTCAACCTCGTCGACCTCCCACCCGTCGTCGAGCGCCTTCTCCGCGATGGCGTAGTTGGCGATGACCAACGTCGGCAGCGTCTTCGGACCGCCGACGCCGCGCATCGCCCGGATGGTCCGCGGCGGCCGGATGAGCCGGACCTGGAAGCCCTTCGTCTCCAGAGCGCCGCGCGTGCCATAGGTGACGAGGAACTTTCCTCGGATGCCGTCGAGAATCTTGCGGAACTCGTCTTCGTCAAACTCGTCCTCGCCCACCTCGACGTTGTGCCCCGGGTATGGAGGGTCCAGATAGAAGAACGTTTCCTTGCCGTCGAACTCCTTCACCACGTCGGCATAGTGGGCGTGGCGGATGGTGGCGTTCCTCAGGCGATCGGCGAACTGGTCGATGCGATCCAGAGTCCGCGCTTCGACGCCATCGGCGTTCGGGTTGAAGCTCTTCCCGCGCAGCTTCCCGTAGGAGAAGTGCGACAGGTACAGGAAGCGGTAGAGCTTGCCGACCTTGCCCGAAGGCTGAGCGTCGAGGAGGCCCTTGAACGTGCTCTCCCTGCCGACCCAGTCTTTCTTGCGCAACGCCGCGAGGTCGTCCGCGGTGAGCGACTTGAGTGCGCGGTAGGCGGCTGCGATCTCCGGGTCGGCGTCGGCGAGCACCTCGGTCTCGACGGGCTCCTTCTCGAAGAAGACCGCCCCGCTGCCGGCGAAGGGCTCGACGTAGACCTTGTGGGGCGGGATGAGCTTCACGAGGCGCGCCGCGAGCCGCTTCTTGCCGGCGGGCGAGCCCCAGATCGTCTTCGCCACCTCCGCGTTCTCAACGCCCTCGGGCTCCCAGAGGTCGAGCTGCGCGATCCGATGCTCCGCGCTGCGCGCTCCGCCCGTCGCCGGCGAAGCCGGCTCCTCCATGGCGTCGAGGCCCTTCATCGCCCGCTCCGGAAGGCGGTAGTTCGTGACGATGAGCGTGACCGCGCGGCGCTGGCCGTGGCCCTGCGCCGTGCCCACGCCCGACATGTGGGTCCAGCGGTAGCGGTGCAGACCGCGGAAGAGCGCCGGGTCGGAGCGTATGCCGTACGTAACGAGGAACCGGCCGCGGATGCCGCTGAGCACCCGGGCGAAGCGCTCCTCGTCGAAGTCGCGGTTGCCGACACCGGCGTCGTAGCCCGCGTAGGGCGGATCGAGGAAGAAGAAGGTCTCCTTGCCGTCGAACTCGCCGACGACCTTCTCGTAGTCGGCCTGGCGGACGAGGACGCCGTCGAGCCGCGGCGCCTCGCGCTCGAGTTGCCCGACGAAACGGGCCTCGACGCCTTGCAGGTTCGACGGCAACGTCCCGCGGCGTTGCTTGTTGAAGCTGAAGCGGGCGAGGTAGGCGAAGCGGTAGAAGCGGTCGACTGGGTCCTCGGGCTCGGAGTGGTAGAGGCGGTCGAACCTGGCGCGGTCGCCGACCCAGGACTTGCGCCGGAGCTGCTCGATCTGGCCTTCCGTGAGGTCGCGGGCGAAGCGGAACGCGAAGGCGATGTCGGGGTCCAGGTCATTGAGCACCTCGACCTCGGAGCGCTTCTTGGCGAAGAGCACCTGCGCGCCCCCGGCGAAGGCCTCGACGTAGACGCGATGGGGCGGCATCGCGCGGACGATCCGGTCCGCGAGATGCCGCTTGCCGGCCGGCGAGCCCCAGAGGGACTTCTCGACCGGCTCGGCCGGCCGCGCGTCCAATCACTCCTCCGCCCACGGGTCG
>DAIDIT010000169.1 GCA_027451705.1 Pseudomonadota bacterium | reverse complement strand
CCACCGCCGGGCGGAGGTCGATCGAGAGGCGCTGGTCCAGCAGCTCGAGGAGGAGCGCCGCTGGCTCGACACCGTGCTCCAGTGCCCGCCGGTCGGCGTCATCCTGATGAACGAGGAAGGCCTCGCGGTGGTCAACCGCTACGCTGCGAGCCTCCTGCCGCAGGGGCTCGCCGTCGACGATCGCCGCCCGTTCGGACGCTACGCGCTCGGCGCGAACGGCATGCCGTTGTCGGACCGCGAGCTTCCGGGGCTCCGGGCGCTGCGGGGCGAGGTGATCGATCGGGAGGACCTCCTGGTCCGCTTCCCGGACGGGCGCGACCTCACCCTGCTCGTCTCGGCGGCCCCGATGCGGGACGGCGTCGGCCGCATCCTCGGGGCGGTGGTGGCCTTCATGGACATCACGCTCATCCGGAACCTGGAGCAGGCGCGCGAGGAGTGGATCTCGGTCGTGGCCCACGACCTTCGCCAGCCGCTGAACCACCTGCGGCTCCCCGCCGACATGCTCCACGCGGGGAAGGTCAAGGACCTGCCGCAGAGCGTCGATCGGATGCGCGACAGCCTGCGCTGGCTGGATCGGATGATCTCCGACCTGCTCGACGCGTCGCTCCTGGAAGCCGAACGCATGGAGGTGCGGTGCGAATCGGTCGACGTCGTTCGACTCGTCCGCGACGCCGTCGATCGGCTCCAACCGGGGGCGGCGGGCGACGCGAGCGACGTGCGCATCTTCGCCGACGCGCGAGGGCTGCACGCGACGGCAGACCCCGGCAGGCTCGGGCAGGTGATCGGAAACCTCGTCTCCAACGCCCTCAAGTACCGCTTCGAGGGCACCGTCGTCCGCATCCGGGTCGAGGAGCACGACGGGCGGGTCCACCTATCGGTCGCGAACGACGGCGAGGGAATCTCTCCCGAGGATCTCGCCCGGCTCTTCCACCGCTTCGGCCGAACCCGGCGCGCGCGGGAGGGCAGGGTCGAGGGAATCGGCCTCGGCCTCTACATCGCCAAGGGATTGATCGAGGCCCAGGGCGGCCGGATCTGGGCCGAGAGCGTCCCGAACGCCACCACGACCTTTCACGTGGAACTCCCCGCCGTCGCGGGCTAGCTAGAGCCGGTCCTCGCCGAACGGGGCGAGCTTCGGGGTGCCGCGCTCGTGCGCCATCGCCTTTCGGGGCGATCGGAAGTACTGCATCGGGGAGTAGGCGAGGAAGTTCGACGCGCGGCTCGTGTACAGGTCGGCGTAGTCCTCGATCTGCTCGCCGAAGCGGCTGTTCTCGTTCCCCTCCTTGAAGAGCAAGCCCCAGTAGCGGTTCATGCCGCCTTCGAGGCCTTCCTCGAGCCGCTGGATCTCGTCGTTGACGCCGCGGAGCGCGTGCCGGACCTGCTCCAGCTCCGACTTCTGCGCCTTCCGCTCCGCCTCCAGCGGCGCGCGCGCCTCGCCCTCGGTTCGGGCGAGGCGCTTCTCGACGCCGTTCAGGGAGAGCTTGCGCTGGTTGAGTTCGTCGTCGAACCGCGCCCGGAGCGATTCCAGCTCCCCCAGCCGTTGGGTCTCGGCGCCGTGGCGATCGAGATGGTCCAATTCGTCCTCGAGTTCCTGTACCACCATGCACGTGCGCCAGAGGCTGTGCTTCTTGCTCCGGAGGATGTCGCCGTAGATGTGGTCGCCGACGTAGAGGACCTTGTCGCCGCCGATACCGACGAGCCGCTCGAAGTCGGTCAGGTTGCCGCCCTGGTAGAGTCGCCCGCGCTCGAGGCTCTCCGCGACCCCCAGCGTCTGGCCCTGCGCGTCCAACTCCACGAACGGCTGCCGCTCCGAGAAGAATGCCGGCTTCTGTGCGCCCACGATGACGAAGTCGAAGTAGTTCCGCCACGACGGGTATTCGGGCAGGAGGCCGTCGAGCAGGTGCGAGAGCACGACGTCGGTGTAGTCGAGCAACGAGTTGGTGAGCAGGAAGAGCTTCTTGCCGCCGCTGCGCAGCTTGTGGAGCGCCGGGCCGATCTCGGGATCGCGGACGAAGAAGCCGTCGAGGTCCTTGCGCACCTCGGCCTTGAGGCTGCCGTCGCGGTGGACCTCGTCGATTGACCGCCGGATGTCGTCGTAGAGCCGCGCGTAGTCGACCGCCTCGCTCCGCGCCTCGAGCAGCTCGATGATCTGCGCGAAGAGCGCCGCCTCGGGCAGGGCGAAGAGCGTGTCGATCCAGGCGAAGCGCGGCGTGGAGAGCTTGATCTTCACGTCGCGGTAGAGCCGCTTCCACTCGGCGTCGCCGAGCGGCTTTCGGCCGTGGTAGCAGCGGCCGACGTGGTTGAAGCGGTCCATCTTGAATAGGTTGCCGTACTCCTTGTCGACGACGAGGCCGCGGATCACGAACTGCCAGTCGTACGAGAGCGCGCCGATTTCGGGCGGGTAGCCGCAGGCGTCCACCAGCCGCCGCAGCGTCATCTGGAAGGACAGTTCCTCGATCCGCCGCAGCCGGTAGATCGCGAGGGTGTAGTCCATGTCGAAGCCGACGAGCTCGATTGTGTCCAGCCGGAGGTTCCGGTTGACGAAGATCTGTCGGCCGTGGGGGATCTCGCGGACGGGCGGGTGATCGAGCAGCCGCAACAACTCGCCGTCGACCAGGGGCCGCTCCAGCTCCGCCCCGTGCGTGGTCATTGGACCGCCGGCATAGCACGCGCCTCGGCGTGCGCCAAGCACCGGTCCATTCGCCGAGAAAGGGCTCGGGCGGGAGGTCGTTCGGCCTCCGTACCGGGCCCGCTCCCACCGGCGGTTCAGGATCGAGATGCCCCCGGTCGATGTACGCGCGTCCTCAGGCGACGGCGAAACGGCGCGCCGGAGCCGAAGTGCCGCCCGTGTCCCGAGGCGAGGAGCGCGCAATGTCCCTCGTCCCGATGAACGACCCCTCGTCCTCCGAGCATAGAGACGAACACGCGGTGTTCGCGGTGGGGATCGGGACCCACGCTCACCGCGCGCGTCGTCTCAGGCGCCGGGCGGTTCGCGTCGTGATTCGGCCCTCTCGTCGGGCGCGCCGCCCGCGTCGACCGAGGCGCCGGCGGTGCTGACGGCCGTGACGCGCGGGCCGTCGAGGAGGGCGCGCCGTAACGCGTCCAGCAGGAGCAGGTAGGTGAGGTCGACTTCGCGGCCTGCGCTTCCCGAGACCGGGGCGTCGAGCCGTTCCGGCTCGAAGGACAGATCGAAGCCCTCGCCGAAGTAGCCGACGCGGCCGGACTCGACCTCGAGCCGGTAGCCGCGCCCCGCGAAGCGGCCGTGGACGACGTCGCGGCCGGCGCGCCGCTCGAGGTGGAAGCCGTCGAGCCGGTCGTGCCGCGTATACTCCGCGAGGCTACCGAAGAAGCGCGGCTTGATGACGTACGGACCGCCGTCCTCTGGGCAGAAGACGTCGCAGTTGCCGCACTCGTTGCAGAAGTCGGCGAAGTTTCCGATCTGGTGCCGCTCCTCGATGCGGAGCCGCCCGGCCTCGCGCCGCTCCCACCCGTCGCCCGAGCGCCGGACGAAGGCGATCGGTATCTCGCCGCGCGGCAGCTCGAAGGTGAAGTTCGCATCGTTCGGGCAGACCGGGACGCACAGGTCGCAGGTGAGGCAGTCGAACAGCTCGAGCTTGCTGCCCACCTTGCGGGGCGGCTTCGCGTTGGCCTCGCGTC
>DAIDIT010000168.1 GCA_027451705.1 Pseudomonadota bacterium | reverse complement strand
TGGGCAAGTAGAGGGTCTCGTCGAGCAGGTCGCGCGTGTGGAGGTTCACGAACACGTACTCGGCCGGCGCCGCTTCGACGGCCCCCGCGACGCGACCCCGAATTGAGCGTCACCTCGTCGGGGGGACAGCAGGCCGTAGCGCCGAGCGCAGAGGCGATCAGCAGGACCGAGAGACGCAACCATCCGCGCATGACCCGTACCTCCAGCCGGGGACAGCGTCCGCCCCGATTTGACCTCCCGTCACATCAGCCGCACACACCCGCATCGGCGTTACAGGCCGCCCCGCCGCAGTCGGCCGACGTCGCGCAGCCGGCGCAGTCCGAGCCTCCGTCCGCCGCCGCCGTGCCGCAGAAGGCGGCGCACTGGCCGCTCTGAAGCCCGCAGCCGAGGCCCGCGGGACAGTCCGAATTGAAGGTGCACGAACCGCAGCTCCCGCTCGAGCTGTCGCAGCCCGGGTTCGACGCCGGGCATTGCGAGGGCGAGGTGCACTCGACGCAGAGCCCCGCGGCGCAGTACGGCGTGCCCGCATCGAGCGCGGAGCACTCCGAGGCCGCCGCGCACTCGACGCACGAATTCGAGACGCAGTCCGGGGCGTTCGGGTCGGTGCAGTCGGAATTCTCGAGGCACTCCACGCAGAGGCCCGAAGTCTGGTCGCAGAAGGACTGGCCGGTCGAATTCGGCGCCACGCAGACGCCGGCGTCCGCCGTGCACGAAGGGACGCAGGCCCCCTCCTGCCCCTGGTTCGGGTCGCAGACCTCGCTCGTGCTCGTGCAGCTCGCGTTGCCCGTGCAGCCGCAGATCCCCGGGCCGCCGTCCTGCGCGACGCAGGTCGGGGTCGCCGCCGGGCAGTCGAGGTCTCCCGAGCAGCCGCACTGTCCTCCGACGCAGCTCTCCTTCCCCGGGCAGTCGCTCGAAAAGTGGCAGCCGCCGCAGCGGCCGAAGTTGCAGCCCGGCGAGCCCGGCGGGCAGTCCGAGGCCGACAGGCAGTCGACGCAGGACTTGGTCGCGGGGTCGCAGTGCTGGCCCGGGTTGCAGTCGGTGTCCTGTAGGCACTCGACGCAGGCGCCAGCGTCCGGATCGCAGATCTCGCTCTGGGAGGCGCAGCTCGACTGGCTGCACGTCGCGACGCAGTTGTTCCCGGCGGGATCGCAGGCCTCGCCGGGCCCGCACTGCGAGTTCAAGAAGCATTCGACGCACTGACCGTAGGTCGCAGTGCCGACCTGGAGGTCGCAGTGCGGGGGCGCGCCCGTACCCGAAGCGGCGCAGTCGGAATCCGAGAGGCAGTTCACGCATTCGCCGTTCGAGGCGCAGAACTGGGTCGCCGCGCAGGCGTAAGTGCAGTTGCCGGTGCTGTCGCAGGAGTAGCCGCAGAGGCCCGCGTCCGCCGCCGGGGTGATTCTGCCCGCGTCCACGGCGCCTCCTCCGCTCCCGCCGTCGGCTCCCGGGGGGTTGCCCCCGTCGCCGGCCCCGCTGACCTTGCCCTGGCAGCCGAGGGCGAACAGGAGGACGGGGAGAAGGAAGCGGACGGTGTCGTTCATGGGCTGTCTCCGAGCGTTGTCCGTGCAATGAAGCTTCGAGAGGACCATTCCTCGGCCTCGATCGGCCTGCCTGCCCTCCCCGTCGAGGGAGGGCAGACAGGTTTCGGTCCTGCTACAGGCAGCCGTCGCCGTTCTGGCCGGCGCAGCAGTCGTGCCCGCCGTGGTTCACGGTGCAGCCGTAAGGGCACTGCACACCCTGTGTCCCGGTGAACGATCCGTCGATGCAGAAGTACAGGGAGTTGGACGGACCGCTGACACCGTCGCCGCCGCAGTAGGTGCCATCGGAGCAGACCCCGCCGCCCAGGCCACCGCCGCTGCCGCCGCCGCCCGTCGGAGTCGTGCAGGTGTCGCTCCCGCCTGCGCCCTGGTCGTCGCAGCCCGAGGCGCAGCTCTGGATCGCGGTGAGCTTGCCGGCCATGCAGGCGTACAGCGTGTCCGGCGAGCCGGCGATCCCGTGGCCGCCGCAGTAGGTGCCGGCGCCCTTCGGGCACTCCGGCTGGAGCTGGGGCGTCACGCAGGAGTCGACGCCGGTCGCGATCGTCTCGAACGCGGTCCAGCCGTGCTTGCCGTGGTAGCTCGCGATCAGGTGGCCTTTGTCGCCGACCGCGAACAGCTCGACGCGCCCGTCGGGCCGTGCCCACGCGAACGGATCGGAGTCGACGAGGTCGTTGCCGATCCGCTCGAACCGCCCCATCTTGTGCGTCCGCATGTTCATCGCCGCGACGCTGATCTTGCCCGAGTCGCCGCGCACGAAGACCTCGACGTTGCCGTCGTCGACCGAGGCCGAGGGCTCGCCCGCGAAGCCGAAGCTCTCGTCCACGAGTTCGAAGGGCGAGAAGCCCTGCCGGGTCGAGCTCGAGAGGTAGAGCTTGCCGTCCTGGCCGCGGGCGAAGACCCGCAGGTCGCCGTTCGGATCGCGCACCGCCACCGGCCGCGACGAGAGCTTCTCGCGGCTGTCGATCCGCTTCCACCCGTCCCAGCCGTCGCCGGTGGAGCGGCGGCTCTGGTCGAACCAGGGCTGCCCGCTGGGATCGAGGGCGAAGAGCACCGCGTCGCCCGTGTGGTTCAGGATGGGGCTCACCCCCGTCGCGAGGCCGCCGCCGAGGCTGGTCCAGCCGTTCCAGCGCTTGTGCTGGGGGTCGTAGTACTTGTGGTAGATGTGGTGGTCGCCCGCCGCGAGGCCGAAGACCTCGACGCGGCCGTCGTTCCAGCCGCCGGTCTTCAGATCGTTCCAGCGCAGCGCCGAGATCTGGAGCAGATCCCGACCGCCGAAATCGGTGAGCGCCTTCCAGCCGCTGCTGAAGTAGCTGGACGTCGTGTCGCCGCCGTTGGCACTCGAGTCGAAGACGAGGGCGTGCTCGCTGCCCGCGAAGCTGATCGCCGAGGCGAGGCCGCACTCGGCGCGGCCGCCGAGTTCAGCGGAGGGGTGCCACTGGTTGGTCGCGCCGTCGGTCCAGGCGTGGACCGCGCGGCCCGACTTCGTTCGGGCGAAGACCTCGATGTGGCCGTCCGACCAGCTCGCGGCGGAGATCGCGCCGTTGTTTTCGATCTGGAAGAGCGGCGCGGCGAGCTGCTCGCAGGTGGTCGTCGTCGGGACGTAGCCCTTCTTGCGCATGGGCAGGAAGATGTTCTTCACGTCGCCGTAGGCGCCGGCCTCGGCCCAGTACTCGTAGATGCTGTGGGTCCGGAAGCTCGCCGGGTTGCCCCAGTCGAACTCCTCCATCGAGCAGTACTCGGTGTGCTGCTTGTCGAGCCAGCCGCCCCACAACTCGACGTGGCCCGTGCCAGCCTGAAAGTCGCCCGGGAAGTTCAGCGCGTCGCCCGGGGTGAGCTGGCCCCAGCCGATGCGGACCGAGACGTCGTTGTTCCACGGTCCGCCCGCGAAGGAGTAGCTCGTGTCGCCGGGGCCGCCCGTCTGCCAGACGTAGGAGACGAAGCCGGAGCAGTCCTGCCGGTAGCCGTCGGTCTCGGAAGTCTGCGAGTACGGCACGCCCTGGTCGATCCAGTTGAACGCCCGGTCGAGGAAGGCCTTCGCCGACGCCGGGGCGATGGCCCGGATGGCGCTCGCGTTGCAGCCCGAGAGGACGCCCTCGTTGCCGACGCCCGCGTTGTTGCAGACCTGCGAGAACGGCGGGGGCTCGGTGGGCAGGGGCGGAGGCGGCGGCGTCTGGTCCACGAAGCCGAGGAGCTTGTTCATGTCGCCGACGAAGTGGTCCTTGTCCACGCCGCCCGTGTCGAACTGGAAGATCGCGAAGTCGTTCCAGGGGCCGTTCGGCATCAGGGGACAGGTCGAACCCGGGTTGCTGATCCAGAGCGGGTAGCGGGCGAATTCGTCCGGCGCGCGCGTGCCGAAGAAGTCGGGGTAGGTGTAGATGATCGGCGTGCGGCCGGTGGCCTTCTCGACGCGGTCGAGGAAGGTCTTGGCGCGCGAGAACGCCGTTCCCCAGTCGACGCCGTCGGTGACCTCCCAGTCGAGGGCCGGCGGCATGTCGCCCTTGGGGGCCGAGCCGATCACCGCGAGGAAGTTGTCGGCCTGGGCGTTTGGATCGTCCTCCGGCCGGAAGAAGTGGTAGGCGCCGTGGATCAGCTTCAGCTTGTCGGCCTCGGACCGGTAGTGGTCGTAGGTCCAGTCGACGAAGCCACTCCCTTCGCTCGCCTTGAGGTAGACGAACCGGACCCCGCCGGCTTTCGCGCCGCGCAGGTCGTAGTTCATCCCGTTGTTGTTCGAGATGTCGATGCCGGAGACCGTCGCCCCGTTGGCGCAGATGCGCAGCGCCTCCTCGGTCGACATGTCGTAGGGCAGGCCTCCGGCGCCGGTCGGGCTGCGACCCACCCCACAGGCGGCAAAGAGCAACGCGGAAGTGGCGGTGGCGATTCGGGCGACGCGAGTGTCGGCTCTCATGATCGGCCTCCTTCGGTGAGAGGACATGAGCAACTCCGGTGCCACCGCCTCCATCGGCACAAAACCCTGCGGATCCAGGGGAAATCGCCCTGTCAACCGAACTGACACCTGGTGTGGTGCAGGGCCATTCCATCCGCTTCTCCGTGGTGCAGCCACGCTCCAGCTCGACCGAGAAGCCACCGTCGACCTCCGACGCCTGGCCGTCGCGGCGCCGCGGAAGCCGACGGGTGCCGCACTGATCGAAGCCTGGCCGGATGTCAGGGACGGTTCAGGCGGCAACCTTGCGGATGCTCTTCGCCGCGAGCAGGACCGTGATCGCGCCGGTGCAGAGGAGGATTGCGACCTCGGGCCACATGTCGAGCGGGCTCGCGTCGCGCAGGACGATCGCACGCATGATGCGGATCATGTGGGTCGTCGGGAAGATCGCCCCCACCGCCTTGAGGAACCAGGGCAGTCCCTCGAACGGGAAGATGTAGCCCGAGAGCATCATACCGGGCAGGAAGAGCGCCTGGGCGAGCTGCTGCGATTCCTGCTGGGTCTTCGCCTTGGTCGAGATCAGCATGCCCACCGGCAGCAGCGCGAGCAGATAGACGAAGGCCATCGCATAGAGGAACACGAGGCTCCCGTGGATGGGGACGTCGAAGGCGAAGCGCATCAGGGCGAGGACGATCGTCGTCTCCACGAGGCCGAAGACGAGGTAGGGGCCGAGCTTGCCGAGGACGAGGCCAATGGGGTCGATCGGGGTCACCAGGAGCTGCTCGAAGGTCCCCTTCTCGCGCTCGCGGACGATCGATCCGCCCGAGAGCATGACGCCGACCATGAGGAGCAGGATCGCGATGAGCCCCGGGATGATGTAGTTGGCGGTCCGCCCCTCCGGGTTGAAGAGGATGACGGGCTGGGCGGCGATGGACGATCCGACGTTCTCCACGCCGGCGAGCTGATCCTGGGAGATGATGCCGTTGACCGAGGCGAGCGCCTGCGAGCTGACCGTCGAGTCCGAGCCGTCGATCAGCACGAGGACCTGCGCCGGCTGCTTGCGTAGCGCGCGGTCGTGGAACTTGGGCGGAATGACGACGCCGACGCGGGCCATTCCCTCGCGGATCTCGGCGCGGGCCTCCTCGGGGCTGGTCGTCAGGGTGACGATCCGGAACGTCTTCGACGCGCGCATCTGCTCCATGAAGAGCCGGCTGTCGGTCGAGCGGTCCTGGTCGACGACCACCGTCGGGACGTCGTGGACCGTCTCGTCGATGAAGCCGAAGAGGAGCATCTGCATGGCCGGCAGCATCAGGACCAGCCGCAGCGTTCCCCGGTCCCGGAGCAGGTGCAGGACCTCTTTGCGGAAGACGGCGTAGAGCGAGTACCACATGTCAGCTCCCGGTCGCCCGCAGGGGCGCCCCGCGGGCGGCGGCCTCGGTCAGGTGGACGAAGACGTCCTCGAGCGACGGCTGGATGGCGCGGACGTCGGACCGCGGGAAGCCGGCCGCGCGAACGTCCTGCGCGATCGCCGCGTCGCCGGCCGTCTGCCGCACGAGCGCGTGGAGCGACTGTCCGAAGATCGTCGCGCTCTCGCAGTAGTCCTTCGCGCGGAGCCAGGCGAGGGCGCGGGTCGGCTGGCCGGTCTCGATCTCGACGCGGCGCGTACCCGGCGGCGTGATCTGCGGCAGGGCCTTCAGCCCGGCCGGCGTGCCGGTCGCGAGGAGCTTCGAGTTGTAGAGGTAGCCGACCTCGCCGCAGCGCTCCGCCTCGTCCATGTAGTGGGTCGTGACGAAGAAGGTGATGCCCGAGCCGGCCTGCCGGAACAGGAGATCCCAGAGCTCGCGGCGGGCGACGGGGTCGATGCCGGCGGTGGGCTCGTCGAGGAAGACGAGCTTCGGCTCGTGGATCAGGGCCGCACCCAGGGCGAGCCGCTGCTTCCAGCCGCCCGAGAGGACGCCGGCGCGCCGCTCCATGTAGGGCTCGATGTGGGTGAGCGCGACGACCGCGTCGAGCCGATCGCGGAGCCGGCGGCGCGACAGCCGGTAGACTCGGCCGAAGAACTCGAGGTTCTCGCGGACGGTCAGGTCTTCGTAGAGCGAGAACCGCTGGCTCATGTAGCCGATGTTGCGCCGGATCTCCTCGCCCTGCGTCGCGACGTCGAGGCCGAGCACGCGCGCCGAGCCGCCGTTCGGGGCGAGCAGGCCGCAGAGGATTCGGATGAGGGTGGACTTGCCCGAGCCGTTCGGGCCGAGCATTCCGTAAATTTCGCCGGTCTTGACGCGGATGGAAACCTCGTCGAGCGCCGTGAACGCGCCGAAGCGGCGGGTGACGGACTCGACCGCGATGGCGTCTGTCGAAGGCGTGGTCATCGCGCGAGCCGGGCGAACGCGGCCATGCCGGCGCGGAGGACGTCGCGGCCCGTCTCGATCCGCAAGCGGGCGGCGAAGACCTGATCCGCCCGCTCGTCGACCGTCTGGAGGTTGCGGGGCGTGAACTCCCCTTCCGCACTGACGTACTCGACTCGCGACTGGAACGGCCGGTCCGGGAAGGTGTCGACGAAGAGGGGCAGCGCCTGGCCGGGGTGGATGAGCCCGAGCTGTGTCTCGGGCACGAAGATGCGGACGTAGAGCTGGTCCGGCTCGAGAAGCTTTGCGGCCGCGGCATCGGGGGCGAGGATGTCCCCGGGCCGCAGATCGAGGCTCTGTACCAGGGCGGCGCGCGGGGCGCGGATGATCAGTTCGTCCAGGTTCGTCTCGATCTGCTCGAGCCGGCCCCGGGCGGAGTCGACCTGGCCCTTCGCGGACTTCACGTCCTGCGGGGTGCCTCGGAGCAACTCGTCCAGCGACGCCTGCTGCGCGTCGCGCTCGGCCTGGGCGTTGCGCAGCGCGATCTGTGCGTTGTCGAGGTCCGTCTGCGTCGCAGCGCCCCCGCTCAGGAGCTGCTGGTCCCGCCGCAGGTCCATCTTGGCCTTGTCGATCGCGACCTCCTCGACGTGGAGCCGCGCCTCGGCCGCCGCGATCTCCTGGCGGCGCGCCGACGAGCCGTTCGCCCCGACCTTCGCGAGCGCGGCCTCGGCCTGCTCGAGCTGCCCCTGCGCCTGGAGCTTCTGCGCCTCGAGATCTCCGGTCTCGAGCACCAGCAGCGGCTGCCCCGCCGCCACCGGGTCGCCTTCGCGGACGAGGACCTCCTTGATCCGCCCGCCGACCCGCGAGCCGACCTCGATGGTGCGAGTCTCGACCATCCCGCTCCACTCGACGGGCCGCGACGCGAGTTGCTCCTTCCAGGCGGCGTAAGCGTACACGGCGCCGCCGACGACGGCGGCGAGAATGGCGAGGGTTGCGATGCGCCGGATCACTTTCGGCCTCCATTCCCCTCGGCGAGCAGCGGCTCCCCCGCCGCCTTCTGTAGCGACAGGAGCGCCCCGGCCAATGCCGCCTGCGACTGCGCGAGCGTCGCCTCGGCCGTGAAGGCGTCGCGCTGGGCCTGCGAGACGTCCAGCGAGGTGGCGGTGCCGGCCTGGTACTGCTCGCGCGTGATGGCGAGCGCCTCGCGGGCACTCTGTACCTCGGACCGCGACTCGTCGCGCCGCGCCCGATCGGCCTCGACCTCGAGCCAGGCCGTGTGCACGTCGTCGCGCACCGTGTCGCGGATCTGGAGGAGCCGCTCGCGCTGTTCTGCCACGGCCGCCCGTGCCCGCCGGATCGCGGCCGGCATCCCGATCGGATCGAGCGCCCAGGACAGGGAGGCGCCCGCCGTCCAGAACTCGTTCTCGGTGATGAAGCCGGGGGCGTTCGTGTAGTGCTCCTGGGCGCTGCCGGTCACGGAGGGAACGAGCACGCTCCATGCCTCGCGCAGCGCGAGTTCCTGCTGCTCGAGCGCGGCCGATGCCTGGACGACCTCGGCCCGCTGGCCCTCGGCCTCGGCGACGAGGTCGCCCTCGGCCCGCGGCGGCGGCGTGCCCTCGTCGGGCGCCGCAAGCGGGCCCGACAGCGCCTCGCCCGCGAGAGTCTCGAGGTTGCGGCGCGCGAGCGCGAGGGCCTGATTGGACGTCGCGACGGTCTGCTCGGCCCTCGCCACGTCGACCCTCGCCCGGTCGACGGCGAGCCGGTTGGCGGTGCCGGCGGCGAGCTTGGTCTCGGTGACGCGAAGGTTGTCCCGGGCCGTCGCGACCGACCGCTGCGCCGCGTCGGCCACCCCCTGGGCGCCGACGACGTCGTAGTACGCGCGCGCGGTCGAGAGCAGCACGTCCGCGTCGCTGGCCCGCTCGGAGGCGTCGGCGACTTCGCGCGCCTTCTTCGCCTCCGCGTAGCGCTCCCAGGCCGGCGCCGAGAAGATCGGGATCGAGAGTCCGGCCGCGGCGGTCACGGCGTTGTAGGGCTGAATCGTCAGGCTCGTCAGGGCGCCCGGCGGGCCGAGCCCGAGGAGGTTCGACGGAAGGCTGATGACGGCCGCGTACTGGTTGCGGGTGTAGCTGCCGCTCACCTGGAGTACCGGCGTGAGTGCGGCCATCGCCTGCTGGACGGCCTCCTCCTGCTCGGCGAGCTGGGCGCGCGAGATCCCGAGCGCGTGGTTGCGCGCCCGTGCCGCGGCGAGAAAGTGCGCGAGCGGCGGCGGCAACGCGGCGAGCGCGGCCGCGAGTAGCGCGGCGGGCCCGGTCATCGCCGCGCCTCGCGCCCCGGGGGGGCGATACCGGCCCAGAGCACGTCGACGACGCCGCGGACGTACGCGTCGGGCGCGATCGGCGGCCCGAGCGGCCGCGCGAAGACCAGGTTGAAGAGGGCGTAGCTCTGCATCGCGCCCACGAAGAGCCGGGCGACGAGCCAGGCGTCGTGCTTGCGAAGGCGGCCGGCGCGCATTTCGCGCTCGAAGACCGCAACGAGCTCCGGAATGTGTCGATACGGGCCGGCCTTCCCCGCCTCGATGTCTTTCGGGATGCCGACCTCGCCCCGGTTCGACCAGGCCATCACGATCAGCGGCGTGAGCCCTTTCAGGAACTCGAGGACGGTCACGCCCAGCTCGACCAGCGCCTCGCGGAGGCCGGCCTCGGCGGTGCGTCGCTCGAGCAGCTCCGTCCAGCGCTGCTTCCCGGGAGCGGCCCGCATCGCCGCGAGGAAGAGCTCGTGCTTGGTCCTGAAGCGCTTGAAGATCGAGCCCTGGGCGACGCCGGCGCGCGCGGCCACCTCCGCGGTCGTCGCCGCGATCCCCTTCTCGAGGAAGACTTCGCGCGCCGCGTCGAGCAGCTTGCCGTCATCGATCGTGGTCGGCCGGGCCATTAATGAGTATCTAGTCACTTATTAATCGCGTGTCAAGCGCGCGACGCCCGCGCTCGGGCACCGACGCACGACGAACGATTACTGGGCGGGGGTGCTCGAGCCGTCGGGGTTGACGGCGAGCGTGGCGTTCGGGTCACCCGCGACGGCGTTCGACTTGTAGTCGTAGAGCGAGCACTGGATCGCCATGTCCGCCCGCTGCCTGCAGACGACGTACCCGTAGTCGCCGTTGTAGCCCGTGTCGAAGGGCGCCCCGCCCAGGCCGTTGACGATCTCGCGGTTCTTCTGATCGTACATGTAGCTGTGCGAGTGGCCGGTCAGCTTGAGGGTGAACGGGTACTCCTGCAAGAGCGCGTCGGTCGGGGGGACGCCCGGCGCCGGGGGATTGCCGCCCGGATTGTTCGTCGGCTGGTGGCGGACGAGGAACGTGTAGGTCGTCGGGATCGCGAGGACCTGCTGGGCCCACTTCCCCTGCGTGTCGTTCGCGGTGTCCCACGAGTTCGGCGCGATGTAGACGAACTTCGCGGTCCACGGCCGCGTGGGATCGCTCGAGCTGTACGTCACCGCGAAGTACGGCACCTGGTTGGGGATGCCGAGCGGCGCGAGGATGTCCTGGAGAAAGGCCTCGTAGTTCGGGTTGGAGGTGTCCTGGCCGAAACAGTTGTCGTTGCTCGTCGCCCAGTCGCACTCGTGGTTACCCATCGAGGTCCAGACCGGGCCGACCGAGAGGAACTTCTGCGCGGCGCCGACGAAGAGGTCGGCCTGCTTCGACGCCTCGGTCCCGAGGATCGGGTCCGCGAACATGTAGTCCCCGGTCGCGGTGACGAAGGCGATGGGCGGCGACAGGTTCGCCATGTCCTGGAAGATCTGGGTGATGATCGCGGTCGGGTACTGCGCCGTGTCGTCGTAGATCCACGGCCGCGTGTCGCCGACGACCCCGAAGTCCAGCGAGGCGAGCGTGCCGCCGTTGATCACGTAGGGAGGGGGCGG
Organism: Pseudomonadota bacterium; assembly: GCA_027451705.1. Lineage (GTDB taxonomy): Bacteria > Myxococcota > Myxococcia > Myxococcales > JAKAPL01 > JAKAPL01. The sequence continues at coordinate 11,803 of DAIDIT010000168.1, read as the reverse complement.
GCCCGAGGGCGTGCCGCCGTCGCCGTCGAAGATCGTCACGTGGCCGGCGTCCTCGGTCCCCGCGTCACGAGGACCCGCGTCCAAAACGGGCGTTCCGGCGTCCGCCGCCTCCGTGCCTGCGTCGAGGCTTCCTCCGCCCGGCGCATCGCCTCCCCCGTCCACGGCTGCCCCGCCGCCGAAGCCCGACGCGTCGTCCCCGCCACCGGCGTTCGCGAGGTTTCCTCCGCACGCCAGGGCCGGGAGAAGCGCGAGGAGGGGCCAACGGAGCCGCATGCGCACTGGCATACGCCGGCCCGGAGGTCCGTGACAAGGGGGGGCCCCCAGGCCCTCGCCCGGCGCGTCGGCGGCCCTTCGGCCGCTGTTTCGGGCTTGACAAGCCCGGGCGGCGCCGAGTCAAAGTGGGGCAACTTTTCCGAGGCGACCGCCATGGCCGAGAGCTTTTCGATCGATCTGGACAACGAGAAGGTGCTGCTCGACGGCACCTGGTACAGCCACGACGGACTCGCCAAGCGGATCCGCGACATGGTCCAGGGCGGGGACTTCCACCTCGCCAAGCCGAGCGCCGCCCTCGAAGCCCTCGAGGCGGCGGTCTCGAACCTCTCCGTCTTCACCCTGAAGCTCCGCCCGGAGGTGCTCACGGCGCTCTCCGGCGCGGCGAATCGCTCGGGCAAGACCATCGACGCCCTGGCGCGCGAGATCCTCGACCGCGGGCTCGCCGTGGCGCCCACGCCCACGCCCGCCCCGATCCCGCTCACGGCCGCGGCGCCGGCGCCGGCCCCCATCCCGCTGACCGCCGCCGTCGCGCCCGTTACCGAGCCCGCGACGGAGATGCCGACGCCGATCGCGCTGACGCCGAAGAAGCCTGCCGCCGCCCCGGCACCCGGTACCCCCGACGCCGAAAAGGGTTGGTTCAATCGCCGGTAGTCGGGCCGCGGTCTCGGGCGTCGCGTCGCACCCGCCGCTCCCCGAGCGTCCCTCGCGCAGGCTGCGCGTGGGCCTCGCCCTCACCTCGGGCGTCGTCCTCGCGTTCGCGCTGCCGACGGTCTTCCCGATCTGGGGCAAGACCGAGCTCTTCCCCGGCGGCGCCCTCGGCGTCCTCGCCTACGCCGGCCTCGTCCCACTCTTCTTCGCGCTCGAGGGCACCTCCCCGCGGGGCGCGTTCCTCTACGGCTTCCTCGGCGGCGTCGCCTACTTCAGCGTGGCGGTCTGGTGGATCGACATCGCCATGAACACGTTCGGCGGCATCCCGAACGTGCTGGCGGTCCCAATCCTCTACCTGCTCATCTTCTGGATGGCCGTCCACTGGGGTGCGGCTGGCTGGATGGCGGCCGGCATCGCTGGTCGCCTCCGCCGCCCGCTCTGGCTGATCCTTCCGCCGGTCTGGACCTCCTTCGAACTGCTCCGCAACTACCTCTTCTCCGGCTACCCGTGGGCCGACGTCGGCTACACGCTGGCGCGCTTCCGGCTCACCGTTCAGTCGGCCTCGCTCTTCGGCGTCTACGGCCTCGCCTTCCTGGTGGTCCTCTGCAACGGCGCCCTCTACGCGCTGATTCGAGCGCTGGTGGCGCGGGATTGGCGCGCGCTCCGCCTGCCCGCCGCGGTGCTCGCCGGGGCACTGCTGCTGCCGCTGCCGTGGGGCATCCACCGGCTGGCGGAGATCGACCGCGAGGTCGCGGCGGCTCCGAAGCTGAAGGTCGCGATCGTCCAGCCGAACATCGACCAGAAGATCAAGAACGCCGCGGCCGGGCCGATGAACTACGCCGAGTACCGCGACTTCATCCTGGGCCGGCTGCTGCCGCTCACCGAGCGCGCCGACCGCGACGGCGCGGCGCTCGTCGCCTGGCCCGAGGCGAGCTTCCCGATCCCCCTTCCCGCGCACCCGAAGTCCCTCCCGCCGATCGACCTGCCGCCGCTGCACGCCCAGCTCCTCGTCGGCGGCGAGACCGCCGGCGCGTTCCACGGGCACCGGCTCCTCACGAACAGCGCGTTCGCCGTGGGCCCGGGCCTCGCGATCGCGGACCAGTACGACAAGCACCACCTCGTGCCGTTCGGCGAGTACGTGCCGCTCGAGAAGACCCTCCACCTGCCGATCCACGCGGTCGTGCCCGACATCGGCTTCTTCGATCCCGGCGACGACCTCCAGCTGTTCTCGCTCCGGCTTCCCTCCCCGACCGCCGGCCCACCCGCCCCGCCGCGCGAGGTCACTTACGCGCCGCTCATCTGCTACGACGCCATCTTCCCCGAGATCGGCGTGGGCTTCGCGCGCGAGTCGCCGCAGTTCTTCGTGAACCTCACCAACGACGCCTGGTACGGCTTCTCGTCGGCCTCCTACCAGTTCCTGTCGATGGTGACCGTCCGCGCCGTCGAGACGGGCCGCGCCATCGTGCGGCCCGCCAACACCGGCATCTCGGCCTTCATCGACCCCGCCGGGCGCGTGACGGCCCGGACGGCGCTCGGCCTCGTCGACAGCGACCGGGATTCGGTCGGCGCCGACGCCGCGGTTCCTCCGGTCCTGCTCGAGGGGCAAGTCCCGCTGCTCCACGGCCGGACGCCGTATGTTGAGATCGGCGACGCCTTCGCCTATCTTTGCGCGGCATCGGCGGCGGGCCTCTGGCTCGCCTCCCGGCGGCGTAAGGCCGCCTGATCGCCTGCGAGAGAGCCCATGGCCGTCGACGAAGTGAAAGAACAGATCGCGGATCTCGGCCGCCGGCTCGAAGAGCTCCGGGGGCGGCTTTGACATCGACGGCAAGCGGTCCCGCATCGCGGCCATCGAGGCCCAGTCCGCGCAGCCCGGCTTCTGGGACCGCAACCTCGAGGCCCAGGCCCTCCTGAAGGAGAAGGCGCAGGCCGAGTCGGCGGTCACGGCCTGGGACAAGCAGCGGCGGCAGCTCGAGGACGCCCAGGTCCTGCTCGACCTCGCCGACGAGGCCCACGACGAGGCGTCGCGCGCCGAGGCCGCGGCCTCCGTCGGGGAGAGCGCGCGCGCCGTCGCCGCGATGGAGCTCGCGCGGATGCTCGGCGGCCCGCAGGACAACGCCGCCGCGATCGTCACCATCAACGCGGGCGCCGGCGGCACCGAGAGCTGCGACTGGGCCGCGATGTTGCTCAGGATGCTCTCCCGCTTCGCAGAACGGCGCGGCTGGCAGGTCGAGCTGACCGACCTCCAGCCGGGCGACGAGGCGGGCGTCAAGAGCGCGGACTTCATCGCCCGCGGCCCCTACGCCTACGGCTACCTGAAGGCCGAGGCGGGCGTGCACCGGCTCGTGCGCATCAGCCCTTTCGACGCCGCGGCCCGGCGCCACACCTCGTTCGCGTCGGTCTTCGTCTACCCGGAGATCGAGGACGACATCCAGATCCAGGTCGAGGAGAAGGACATCCGCATCGACGTCTTCCGCGCCTCCGGGGCGGGCGGCCAGAAGGTCAACAAAACCTCGTCCGCGATCCGGATCACCCACTTCGCCTCGGGCATCGTGGTCTCCTGCCAGAACGAGCGCAGCCAGAGCCGCAACAAGGACGTCGCGATGAAGATCCTCAAGTCGCGGCTCTACGAGCAGGAGCAGCGCAAGCGCGAGGCCGAGCGCGACGCGGTCGAGGCGCAGAAGAAGGACATCGCCTTCGGCTCGCAGATCCGCAGCTACGTGCTCGCCCCCTACCGGCTGGTCAAGGACCACCGGACCGGCGTCGAGAAGGGCAACGTCGACGCGGTGCTGGACGGCGACCTCGACGAGTTCGTGACCGCCTGGCTCATGGGCGTCCGCAACCCGAACCGGCCGACGGACTAGCAAAGCGCTCGCGAGGAGGCGCGGATGCGGAGACAGTGGAAGTCGGCGGGACTGCTGGCGCTCATGTCCGCCTGCGGCGGCGCTCCCCGGGAACGCTACGTCCCGCAGGGCGGGCCGCCTCCGAAGGCGGACGCGGGCGCCGCGGCGGCGCCTGCGCTCGGCTGTCCGGCGCTCGACGGCGGCCCTCTCTTCGAGATGCCGAAGGTCGCGGCGACCGATCCCGGCCCCTGGTTCGTGGCGGCCGCCGATCTCAACGGCGACGGCATCCCCGACCTCGCGGTCGCCAACGGCGGCGTCGCCTTCGGCGGCCCGCCCCGGCACCCGGGCAGCTCGATGACCCTACTCTTCGGCAACGGCGACGGCAGCTTCCGGCCCGGCGTGCCAATCCCGACGGAGCCGGGCACCGTCTCCGTCCTGGCCGGCGACTTCGCGGGCAGCGGCAAGCCGCAGCTCCTCGTCGGAAGCTGCGACGAGAGCCCGGACGGCGGCGGCGGGGCGATTCAGCTCTTCGACGAGCAGCCGAACGGCCTCTACGCCGGCGAGGTCCCCTACCCGCTCGACGCCTGCCCCTTCGCGACCGCCAGCGGCGACTTCAACGGCGACGGTCGGCTCGACGTCGCCGCCGCGACCCCAGGCCCCTTCGGCGGGTCGGCGGACGGCGGCGCGATCGTCGTCCTGTACAGCCACGCCGAGACCGGGCTCCAGTTCCCGATCCGCTACCCGACGCCGGCCGCGCAGTGGGCGGTCGCGTCCGTCGACGTGAACGGCGACGGCAAGCCCGACCTGCTCTCGCTCGGCGCGGACTCGACCCTCACGGTGTTGCTCAACGAGGGCGACGGCGTGTTCCGGCCGCTCGCGCCGCAGGAGCTGCCCAAGGGACCGTGGGAGTCGCTCGCGGTCGCGGACTTCGACGGGGACGGCCGCCCGGACATCGCCGCGATCAGCACCGAGCAGGGCGCGCTTCTCGTCGCGTTCGGCATGGGCGACGGCGCCTTCGCCGCCCCGGCGATCGCGCCGACGGACGGCTACCCGGTCACCGTGGTCGCCGCCGACTTCGACGGCGACGGCGCCCCCGACATCGCGGTCGCCTACGACAGCGGCTTCTTCGACGGCGCCGACCTGTTCCTGAACCGGGGCGGCGGGGTCTTCGGCCCGGCGCAGCCGCTCCTGACGGCCGCCGGCGGTTTCGGGGCGGCGGTCGCGGACTTCGACCGCGACGGCCGGCCGGACCTCGCCGTCACCGACAACTACGAGGGGATGGTGAGCGTGCTCCTCAACGGCTGCGCCGCCCCGGAGGCGCCGGACGCGGGCCCGTTCGTCGAGGCCGGCCACGACCCGATCCCGCTCGTCCCGGCCAACGGCGGCCCCGTGCTCGCCTCGCCCGCGCTCGTCACCGTCCACTTCCAGGACGATCCGTCGCGGGCCCACAACGAGGCCTTCGACGGCTGGATCGCGGGCTCGCAGTGGCTCGCCCAGGTCGGCAGCTCCTACGGCGTCGGCCCCGGCACGCACCGCGCCGCCGTCGTGCTGCCGAAGGCCGCCCCGACGCAGATGACCGACCAGGACATCCAGCAGATGCTGCTCGACGAGATCGACGCCGGCGTCCTGCCGCCGCCGCAGGTGGGGGACGGCGGAAGCTACGACACGACCGACATCTACATGGTCTACCTGCCGGAGCAGACGACCGTCTCCGGATCGAACGTCGGGACCTCCTGCCGCGACTTCGGCGGCTACCACTCCGAGGACGACCTCGGCCCCGTCGACTTCGCCTACGCGGTCCTGCCGTTCTGCTACGGCGACCAGACCGAGCAGGACATCTCGGCCTCGCACGAGCTGATCGAGGGCTCGACCGACCCGTTCCCGTTCACCGACCGCGGCTACGTCCAGTCGGATTTCGGCGACCCCTTCTCCTACCTCGGGGGCGAGATCGGCGACCTCTGCACGAGCACCGCGGTGCAGGAGGGCGACTACGTCGTCCAGCGCATCTGGTCGAACGACGCCGCCGACGCCGGCACCCAGCCGTGCGTGCCCGCCCCCGAGGGCCCGTACTTCAACGTGTCGCCCGCCCCCGGCAACGTGCTCCAGGCGTCGGCGGGCCAGGACCTGACCGTGAAGCTCACGGCGTGGTCGACCGGGCCGACCGCGCCGTGGGCGATCCGCTTCCTGCCCTCCTACGGCGGCTTCGGCGGGACGGGCTTCTTCGTCCCGGAGGTCAGCTTCGACCGCGTCGTCGTGGGCAATGGCGACAGCGCGACGATGACCATCCACGTCCCCTCGGACGTGAACCCGCAGGGCTTTTCGGCGTTCGCGCTCTACATGGGCCACGGCGACGGCGACCAGAACGGCGGCTACTGGCCGTTCCTCGTGACGTTGAACGGCCGCTGACGCTCGGCCAAAGCGTCAGCGGCTCTTGCCGTCGACGCGGTTGACGGAAAGCGCCCACGGGTCGACGCCGTCGAGGCAGCGGACGTTGAGCATGAACATCGGCTTTCCCGCGCGCTGCCCCTCGGCGTAGGCGTGGATGCCGCAGGTCGGGCAGAAGCGGTGGTGAATGGCCTTCTTGCCGAACTGGTAGTCGGTCGTCGCGCCCTCGCCCGACAGCAGCCGGAACGACTCCGCCGGCACGAACGCCATCAGCGCCCCCTTGCGCCCGCAGATCGAGCAGTTGCACTCCATCACGGACGACAGATCGGCCGTCGCCTCGTACGCCACCTTCCCGCAGTGGCAGCTCCCCCGGTAGCTCCGTACCTCACCCATGCCTTCCTCCGGTCCATGAAGCGGGGATGTTGTACCCAGTTCCGCCGCGGCGCGGCAAGGCGGCGTTCCGACGCGCGGGTCCTGGCTCGAGAGGCGACGCGCGAAGCTCGCCGGGCGTTGCGCGAGGCGCGAGAGGCGACAGCCGAGGCCCGCCGAGACCACTTTTTCGCTCGCGAGGGGCTTTCCGAGGCTCGAGGGACGACATGGCAGGCTCGAGGGGGACAGGGGAAAGCCCGCGAAGGGCCTTACGAGCGATTCATGTCGCCGGGCGAGCCTCGGCCCGGCCTCGGCGAGCCACGCAGGCCGCCCGGCGAGCTTCGCCCAGGCCCCTGCAAGCCACGCATGTCGCCTCGCGAGCCTCGCCCCGGCCCCTGCGAGCCACGCATGTCGCAGGTTCGGCCTTCCGCCGTCAGGCGGGGCCGGCGTCGCCGCGGGGCACGGGAAGCGAGGCCGCGGCGCCCGAGCCCGCGCCCGCTCCACCGGTGGCACGGCAGAGCGAGGGCGCGGTAGAGTCGGCGCAATGCCTTACACCGACGAAGACGTCCGGATCTTCGCCGAGGCCTGGAAGCGGCGGATGGCCGAGTCGCGGGCTGGGGTCGAGGCACGCCGGCGCAGGCTCGAGGAGCGGCTGCCTCGCGCGGCCGAGCTGTTGCGCGCGCTCGGGGCCGAGCGCGTGTGGTTGGTGGGCTCGCTCGCCTGGGGGCTGTTCGACGAGCGGTCGGACGTGGACCTCGCGGTGCGGGGTCTGCCGGCCGAGCGCGACGTCGAATCGCTCGACGCCGTCGAGAAGCTCCTCGGGGCGCGCGTCGACCTCATCCGCGTCGAGACGGTGGACGCCGCGTTCGCGCGCCGAATCGAGCAGGAGGGGCATCCCCTGTGACCGCAGGCGAGGCCGGCCCCCTGCTGCTGCTCGCGGCGCAGGTCCGCCGATCGAGGGATGCGTTGGGTCGGCTCGACGCCGAGGTGCAGGGCGCCGCCGCGGAGGTTCGCCGCGAGCCGGGAGGGCCGTGGCGGGCCGCCCTCGCGCTGGCGCTCGATCGCCTCTACTCGGCGCTCGAAGACGCGGTGCTTCACGCGTTGCGAGCGGTCGACGGGGCGACGCCCTCGGGGGAGAGCTGGCACCGCGCGCTGCTGGGGCAGGCGGCCATCTCCGTACCTGGGCTGCGGCCGCCGATCTTGAACGCGGCGGCGCTTCACCCCGCCGAGCGGCTTCTGAGCTTCCGGCACTTCCTGCGGCATGCCTCCCTCGTCGAGTTGGATCCGGTGCAGCTCCTCGCGCGCGCGGACGATGCCGGCCAGCTCGCCGCCGCGGCGGCCGAGGACCTCGAAGCCTTTACCGCGTTCATCGAGACCAGCGCGCGGTCGTGAGTGCCCCGCGGCGGGGGCCCCGCGGTTCGGCCTTCCGCCGTCAGGCGGGGCCGGCGTCGGCGTGGGCGGCCGCCGCGGGCAGCGAGGCGGCGGCACCCTGCCACCACTCGAACTCGCGGCCGAGCGGGTCGCCCTCGCCGAAGAAGGCGAGGTACGCCATCGCGTCGTAGGCGAGGAAGCCCGGCCGGCCCCCGGCGAGGTTGCCGAGCTGATGCACGGGTCGCCAGGTCCCGAGGTTGAAGTAGCAGGCCGATCGGCCCGAGACCTCGCCGAGCGGCGTCATCGCGGCGAAGTGGGTGTGGCCGTTGACGACGTAGCGCAGGCCCCGGTTCTCCGGCCGCTCCAGCGCCGCGACCGCCGCGCGCGCGAAGCGCACGTCGAAGAACTTGAAGAAGGCATCGTTGAGGATCTGGAGCTTCGCGTCCGTCCGCAGCGCGTGCTTCGTCGACAGGCCGAGCAGCAGCCGCATCTTGCCCGCGAAGTCGAGCTTGAAGCGGCGATGGTGCTCGCGGAACCAGCCGCGCACGTGGCCGTTGTCGAGGAACTCCGCGACCAGCGCCTGCCACCCGCGCGCGACCTCGCGGCCGAGCCCCCGCGGTCTTCCCGCGCCCGCGGACACGCTCTGGGCGAGCTGCCGCACCCACGCCGGGACGGCGAGGACGGGCCGCACGTCGTCGATGTCGTCGAGCCGCGGGTGGACGAGGCCGAACCGGTCGCGGATCTCGATGGGGAAGCGCGCGATCAGCTCGGTCGCGATCATGTCGGAGAGCGGCGCCGCCCCGTCGGGCTCGAAGCAGAGCGCGTCGACGGTGTGGCCGTGGAAGGCGAGCACGCCGTGGCGCGGGTAGCGCAGCTCGGAGGGGAACGGCGCCTCGCCGCCCGGCATGCCGAGCGCCCGTCGCAGCCGCGCGCGCGCGGCGGGCGCGTGGTGGAGGAGCCGGTCGTGGTTGCCGACCACGAGATCGATCTCGAGCAGCCCCGCCTCGACCCGGGCGCGGATCGCGCCGAGGAGCTGCGCTTCGGCCTCGACCGTCCGGGCCACGAGCGCGTCGACCTCGGCCGCCAGCTCGGGGCCCGGCTCGTGGTACGGCCGGTGCGGCCCCGCGAGCCAGTCCGGCGCGCGGACGAGATCGATCAGGTCGCCGACGAAGCAGAGCGTCGCCCGCTCGTCGCGGCGCGCCTGGTCGATGCGCGCCCAGAAGCGTTCGAACTGCGCGGCCCGGGAGAGGTGCGTGGCCGCGCCCGGCCGCAGGTGCAGGTCGCTGACGAGGATCAGCATCCGCCCGCACCCCCCGGCGTCGGCTCAGCCGGCGACGAAGTCCAGGAGCGCCTTGGCGTGGCCGTCGACCTTCACGTTCGGGAAGATCTTCTCGACCTTGCCGTCGGCGCCGACGACGACGGTCGTCCGCAGCGCGGAGGTCACCTTCTTGCCGTACATCGTCTTCTCGCCCCAGGCGCCGTACGCCTCGTGGATCGCGTGGTCGGGGTCGGAGAGGCGCGGGAACGGAAGCCCGTGGGCCTCCTTGAACTTCTTCTGCGCGGCCGGTGCGTCGCGGCTCACGCCGACGACGGCGGTGTTGTGCTTCGACAGCGCGGCGACTTCGTCCCGGAAGTCGCAGGCCTCGATCGTTCAGCCGGGGGTGCTGGCCTTCGGGTAGAAGAAGACGATCAGCCGCCGGCCCGCGTAGTCGGAAAGCCGGACGGTGCTGCCGTCGTCGGCCGTCAGCGCGAACGGCGGCGCCTTGCCGCCCTCCTTCAAGCTCGCCATGCGTGCCCTCCTGGCAGTGCCCACCCATGGCTCAATAGCGCGGCAGGGCCGGGTCGATCAACTCCGCCCAGGCGTCGACGCCGCCGCGCAGCGAGCTGGCCGTGCGGCCCGCGGCCGCGAGGATCGCGGCGCCCGAGAGGCTGCGGACGCCGAGGTGGCAGTAGACGACCACGGGCCGCCCCTCCGGCACCTCGTCCAGCCGCTCGGGCAGCTCGTCCAGCGGGATGTGCAGCGCGCCCGGCAGCCGCGCGATGGCCCACTCGGCGTGGCCGCGCACGTCGACCAGCACCGGCCGCTCGGCCTCGGGCCGATCCAGCAGCGCCGCCAGCTCCGCCGGTTCGATCTCCGTCACGCGGCCACGTTGCAGAACTGTTCATAGTCGATGAAGCCGGGGAACGGCACGCCCTCGGCGCAGACCGGGCAGTTCGGGTCGCGCCGCAGCTTCAGCTCGGTGAACCGCGTCCCGAGCGCGTCGAAGGTGAGCAGCCGGCCGACGAGCGGCTCGCCCACGCCGAGGATCAGCTTGATGGCCTCGTTCGCCTGGAAGAGGCCGACGATGCCGGGCAGCACCCCGAGCACGCCCGCCTCGGCGCAGGAGGGCGCGAGCTCCGCCGGCGGCGGCTGCGGGTAGAGGCAGCGGTAGCAGGGCCCGGCGCCCGGCACGAACGTCGTCACCTGGCCGTCGAATCGGAAGATCGAGCCGTGCACGTTCGGCTTGCCGAGCAGGACGCAGGCGTCGTTGAGCAGGTAGCGCGTCGGGAAGTTGTCGCCGCCGTCGAGGACGATGTCGAACGGCTCCACGATCTGCTTCACGTTCTTCGAGGTGAGCCGCTCCTGGAAGGGGATGACCTTCACGTCCGGGTTGAGCGCCCGCACGGTCTTCGCGGCCGATTCGGTCTTGGGCATGCCGACGCGGTCGCTCGCGTGCAGCACCTGCCGCTGGAGGTTCGAGAGGTCGACGACGTCCATGTCGACGATCCCGAGCGTCCCGACCCCGGCGGCGGCGAGGTAGAGCGCGGCCGGCGAGCCGAGGCCGCCCGCCCCCATGAGCAGGACCTTCGCGTCGAGGAGTTTGCCCTGTCCGGCCTCGCCGACCTCGGGGATGATGAGGTGGCGCCGGTAGCGCTCCTTCTGCTCGGCCGTCAGCGCGCGCGGCCGCTCGACGGGCAGCCCCGCGTCGGTCCAGCGGTTGTACCCGCCGGCCATGCTGGTGACGTCGGTGTAGCCGAGCTCCTGGAGCGTCCGGGCCGCGAGCGCCGAGCGGACGCCGCCCGCGCAGTAGAGCACGACCGGCGTTCCGCGATCGGGCACCCGGTCCTCGATCCGCAGCTCGAGGAAGCCGCGCGGCACGTGCACCGCGCCGGGCAGCCGGCCGGCGGCGTACTCGTCGGACTCGCGCACGTCGACGAGCACCGGCGGCGCGGGCTCCCGGAGCCGGCGCGACACCTGCTCGACGGTGACCTCGCGGATCTGCCGCTTCGTCTCTCGGACCAGTTCCTTGCCGGTGGGCACGGGATACCTCCTTGCCTTGGTAGGCTTTTCTATAACAAGCCCGCCCCGCGGTTTCAAACGCGCGCGAGAGCCGAGGGAGAAAATGGGTTGCTTTTCGGCCTCTTCGTCGCGACGCGGGCCAAGCGCTCCTGCGTGCTCGAACGCCGCGGTGGCGTGTCCGCGCCCGCCGAACGTGCGGCGAGGCCGGCGCCCGCCCGAAACGCTTCCCGCGGAACGCTCTCCACCAGGCGCGCAGAACCCGCACGCCGCCCACGGCGGGCGCGACGCCGGCATCGCCGCCCCCAACGACCATCAACGGGATCTTCATCGCTTCGCGCATCCGAGTTCTCCTCTCTCGCGCTGGAGGTGAAATCGGGGCGCCCGGACCATTCCGGGCGCCCCGTGCCGTCGCTACGACTGCGAGCCGCCGTTGCCGCCGGCCGTGCCGCTCTGCCCCTGCGGTGCGGGGGCCGGGCCGGTGCTGCTCCCCGCCGGCGGGGGGCTGCTCCCGGAGGCCGAGGGCACCACGACCTGCACCTCCGCGGGCTCGCCCTGGCCGGGCGGGATCGGCCCGTCCAGCACGCCGGGGACCACCTGCCCCGCCGGCGTGACGAGCGCCAGGCCCGGCTTGCCGCCC
>DAIDIT010000167.1 GCA_027451705.1 Pseudomonadota bacterium | reverse complement strand
GACCACGTCGGCGACGTCGCGCGCTGGGAGCGCTGCCTCGTGGGGCAGGGCGCGGACGTGGACGACCTCGTGCAGGAGGTCTTCGCGATCGCGCTGCGGCGCCTGCCGTCGTTCCGCGGCGAGTCCAAGCCCTCGACCTGGCTCTTCGGCATCACCCGGAACGTCGTCCGCGCCGAGCGCCGGCGCGCGCGCTGGCGGCGGCTCCTCGGCCGCGAGGGGGCGGACGACGCCGCGGACGAGGCGACGCCGGCCGACGCGATCGAGCAGCGGCAGCTCCGCGAGCGGCTCTACCGCGCCCTCGACGGGATGGGCGAGCGCGCGCGGACCGCGATCCTCCTCTTCGAGGTCGAGGAGCTGCCCGGCGAGGTGGTCGCCGAGCGGCTCGGCGTCAAGGTCGCGACGCTCTGGGTCGTGCTGCACCGCGCCCGCGCCGAGCTGGCGCGGCGCCTCGACGCGCTGGAGGGCCGGTGAGCCAGGCTCCGCTCGTGCCGTGGAAGCAGAAGCCGCCCGAGGCCTCCGGCCCCGAGGCGCGCGCCGCCGCGCTGGTGCGGGAGATCCGCCCGCTTCCGGCGCCCGACGCCCGCGAGACGGAGCGGCTCATGCGCCTCGTCGAGGGCGCGGAGCCGCGCGGCGTCCGCTGGCACCGGTGGCTCGCCCTCGCGGCCGCGCTCGCCGGGACGGGCGTCGCGTTCGCGGCCGTCGTGGCCCACCGCCGCGCCGCGACCGCGCCCGCTTTTCCCCCTCCCCCGCTTGCGGGGAAGGGCAGGGTGGGGGCTGCACCCGCGAACCCCGCGTCCGCCCCCCACCCGTCCTCCCCCGCCTTGCGGGGGACGGGAGAGGCCGCCGCGTCGAAGACGATCTGGCCACCGACCGTCCAATCGGATCCACTCGCCGACGAATCCGCGCTGCTCGCCCGCGCCCTGCGCGCGCTTTCCGCCGGCGACCCGAGCGCTGCGCTCGCCGACGCGGTCGCGGATCTCCGCCGCCACCCCGCGGGCCCGCTGCACGGGGAGGCCGAGGTCGCGCGCCTTCACGCGCTCCTCGCGCTCGGCCGCCGCGCCGAGGCCCTCCGGCTGCTCGACGGGCTCGCCGCCGGCAACTTCGCGGGCCTCCCTCGGACCGACGAGCTGCGGAGCCTTTACGGCCAGCTTCTCCAGGAGGCGGGGCGGCCGCGCGAGGCGGCCTGCGGGCGGACCGGCGGCTGTAAGGTCCCGCCGGCCGCGGACACCCATGCGCGCCGAGGAGCCGAGTGAGACGCTTCGTCCCGATCTTCGCCGCCGCGCTCGCCTGCGCCGCGGGCTGCTGCACCCGCAACGACCTCGTCGGCGCCGAGGGGCTCGTCGCGACCCCGCCCGCGCTCGACTTCGGCCGGGTCGCGGTCGGGGCGCAGCTCGCGAAGTCGCTCTCGATCGCCAACCAGGGCGCGGCGCCCATCGAGCTGCGCTCGGCCGGCGTCGCCGAGAACGACCCGGGCGGCGGCCCGCTCCAGTTCTCCGCGGCGGCCTTCGCGCCGGCGACCCTCGCGCCCGGCCAGAGCGTCACGCTCTCGATCGCCTTCGCGCCGCTCTCGGGCGGGCTCCACTACGGCACGCTGACGCTCACGACCGACGCGACCACGAGTCCCACCGCCACCGTGTCGCTCTCCGGCGAGGGGGTCGTCGAGCCCAACCCCCCCGACGCGGGCGCGGACGCCGGCACGCCCGATTCGGGTTCGCCGCCGCCGCCCGACTCGGGTACGCCCGCGAACCCGGTCGGCTGCGCCGACGGCACGCGCGAGGGCTTCGCCGATCAGACGACCTACCCCGACATCGCCGCCTGCTCCGGGGCCTGGTCGGTGCCCGGCCTCTTCGGCGTTCCGCCCGCGTGCGGCAACCAGGGCGGCAACGACGGGCCGCACGCGGACGGCCAGGGCTGCGCCGCGGTGGACCTGTGCGCCCCGGGCTGGCACGTCTGCCTCGGCTCCCAGGAGCTGCTCGCGGACACCAACGGCTCGGGCTGTTCGAGCGGGCTGCCGGCGGTGACCTCCGGCCCGGGGCTCTTCTTCGCGGTCGCGCAGAACAGTTGCAACGATTCGGTCTGCGACGCCGCGGGCGCGAGCTGCTCGGTGGGGCCGAACGAGAACGACTTCTTCGGCTGCCCCGCGCCCGGCAGCCACCTCGGCTTCCAGCCGCCCGCGGGCAACGGCTGCGGCCCGCTCTGGACCATCGCCAACACGCAGGCCGGGAACGCGTGCGGGTGGGCCCAGGCCGGGCCTCCCAACGGCCCTTGGGAGTGCCCGGGCACGACGAGCTACGACGAAGGGCAGGTCGTCACCAAGGACGGCTGCCAGGGCAACTCGTGCTGCACGAGCAACAACTGCTACAACAACGGCGCGCCCCTCGGCCCTTCCGACGAGGGCGGCGTGCTCTGCTGCAAAGGTTGAATGCGCAGGCTCGCCCCATGCCTGGCGCTCGCGCTCGCCGCGGCCTGCCGGCCCGCGCCGTACGAGGTGCCGGGCGGCCTCTCGGGATCGGGCGGCGGCGGATCGAGCGGCGGCGGGAGCACGGGCGGTGGCGGTACGAGCGGAGGATCGACGTGTTCCGAGGGCTCGAGGTCTTGCGCCCACACGTTCAGCTACGCGGGCGCGGCGAGCTCGGCCGCCGTGCACGGCAACTTCACGCAGCCGCCGTGGACCGTCGCGGTGCCGATGGCGCAGCAGGGCGGGAGCGGGCCCTTCACCGCGACCGTCTCGCTGCCGTGGGGCGCGGCCGTCCAGTACAAATTCCAGATCGACGGGGCGTCGCAGTGGATCCCGGACCCGGGCAACCCCGACCAGGTGCCCGACGGCCTCGGCGGAAAGAACTCGGAGATCTCGGAGGTGACCTGCGCGGAGTGGAGCTGCGCCGGTGGCTCCGGCGGCTCGACCTCGGGCGGCGGGAGCGGGGGAACGACGTCCGGCGGCAGCACGGGCGGCGGCGGGCCCTCGGCCTTCGACTGGCGCGACGCGATCATGTACTTCGCCTTCACCGACCGCTTCGTCGACGGCGACCCGGGCAACGACGGCCAGCCCACCCCGGGCGTCGATCCGTCCGAGGACTGGCACGGCGGCGACTGGGCCGGCATCACCCAGAAGATCCAGGACGGCTACTTCGATTCGCTCTCGGTCAACGTCCTCTGGATCTCGCCCCCGGTCACGGCCGCCGCGGGCGCCTGGCCGAGCGACGACGGCCACCCGCTCACCGGCTACCACGGCTACTGGCCCTCGGATTTCACGCAGCCCGAGCCGCACTTCGGCACGCTCGCCGATCTGCAGGCGCTCGTCGCGGCGGCGCACGGGCACGGCATCCGCGTGGTCCTCGACGATGCGATGCACCACGTCATCCAGACCTCGCCCCTCTACGCGGCGAACCCGTCGTGGTTCTGGCCGCTCCAGAACCAGGGCGTCGCGCAGTGCGTCTGCGGCGCGGCCTCCGGCTGCTCCTGGGACGGCACGCCGGGGACCGAGTGCTGGTTCACGCCCTACCTGCCGGCGTTCGACTACGCGCAAGGGGCGCCGCGCGACTACACCGTGGGCAACGCGATCTGGTGGGTGCGGCAGACGGGCGCCGACGGGCTGCGGCTCGACGCGGTCAAGCAGATCGACCCCTCGTGGATCCAGGAGCTGCGCAGCCAGGTCGACGCGCAGGTCGAGCCGCCCGGCGGCAGCCACTTCTACCTCGTCGGCGAGACCTTCTCCGGCGACAAGACCGTGCTGCAAGAGGACGTGAACCCCACGATGCTCGACGGCCAGTTCGACTTCCCGCTGCGGGCGCAGATCGTCCAGAACGTGCTCGCGCGCCAGGGATCGATGCAGGACCTGGACGGGTTCCTGTCGGCCGACCTCGGCTACTACGGCCCGCAGGCGATCATGGGCAACTTCCTCGGCAACCACGACGTGCCGCGCGCGATCGAGTTCGCGGACGACACGCCGGCCTGGACGGACCCGTGGGCGCTCGGCAAGGAGCGGGCCTGGACGAACCAGCCGGAGCTCCCCTCCGACGGCGCGCCGTTCCAGCGGCTCGGGGCGGCGTTCGCGATCGTCTACACGCTCCCGGGCATTCCGCTTCTCTACTACGGTGACGAGATCGGCATGAACGGCGCGGGCGACCCGGACAACCGCCACCCGATGTACTGGACCGGCTACTCCCAGGGTCAGCAGGCGCTGCTCGCCGAGGTCCAGAAGCTCGGCCAGATCCGCGCGGCCCGCCCCGCGCTGCGCCGCGGCCAGCGAACCTCGCTCTGGTCCGGCCCGGACGTGATCGTCTACGGGATGTCGGACGGGAGCGACGCGGTCTACGTCGCCGTCAACCGCGGCGACAGCGCGCAGCAGGCGCAGGGCCTGCCGGCCGCGACCCTGACCGACCAGCTCGGCGGCGGGCAGGTGACGGGCCCGAGCGTCCAGCTCCCCCCGCGCTCCGCGGTGATCCTCGCTCAGTAGATCGCCGCGACGACGATCGCGAGGAAGAGCGAGACGTCGGCGAGCAGCGGGCCGTCGCCGAGGAGGACCTTCTCGGGGCTGCCCCCAGCGCCGCGGCGGTGGATCAGGAACAGGTAGCGGAAGAGGCCGAAGATGACGCATGGCACGGTCAGGCCGAGCGCGTGGGTGTGGAACTTCTGCACGGTCTCGGGGGCGAGGGTGTAGAGCGCGTAGGCGAGGACGGTGCAGGCGGAGACGATCGTGATGAGCTGGTCGAGCAGCGGCACCGAGTAGAGGGCGAGGTTCTTGCGGTGCGAGGCGGCGTCGCCCTCGAGCGTCGACAGCTCGGCGCGCCGCTTCGCGAGCGCGAGGAAGAGCGCGAGCAGCAGGGTGCAGAGGTAGAGCCAGTCGGAGATCGGCACGGCGATGGCGAGCGCGCCGGCGACGACGCGGAGGACGAAGCCCGCCGCGATGGCGAAGACGTCGACGAGGACCCAGTGCTTGAGCCAGAGCGAGTAGGCGGTCTGGAGCACGAGGTAGGCCGCCGCCGCCCAGCCGAACGGGGGCGCGAGCAGGAAGCCGCCCGCCACGCCGCCCGCGGCGAGCACGCCCGCCGCCCCCGCGGCGATCGACACGGAGAGGTCGCCGGCCGCGATGGGGCGCAGCCGCTTCTCGGGGTGGAGCCGATCGCGCTCGCGGTCGAGCAGGTCGTTGAAGAGGTAGACGGCCGAGGCGAGCGCGCAGAAGAGGAGGACCGCGGCCAGCTCGCGCGCGACCGAGGCGAGCCTGTCGCCGTTCCGCGAGAAGACGAGCGGGGCGAGGAGCGCGCCGTTCTTGACCCACTGGCGGGGCCGCGCCGAGACGACGAGGCCCCGCAGGGCGCCCCGCGAGGGGACCGGCAGGGCCGCGACCTGGTCCGGGGCTTCCATGGGCGGGGCGATCAGTAGCAGATGGCGCGGCCCCTTTCCACGAACCGGTTGGGGACCCGCGCCGGGAAAGCCGCCTTCGCTCGGCGGCGGGCTGTGGTAGAAGGCGCCCATGCCGACACCACGACTGAACGGCCGGGGACCGAGGGAGCTGCGTGCCGTGCGCATCACGCCGGGCTTCATCAAGCACGCCGAGGGCTCGGCGCTCTGCGAGTTCGGCGACACCCGGGTCGCCTGCACAGTCAGCGTCGAGGACAAGGTGCCGCCGCACGTCTACGGGACGGGCAAGGGCTGGCTCACCGCGGAGTACGGGATGCTCCCGCGCTCGACGCACACCCGCAACGCGCGCGAGGCCGCGCGCGGCAAGCAAGGCGGCCGCACGATGGAGATCCAGCGGCTGGTCGGCCGGTCGCTGCGCGCCGCGCTCGACCTCTCGGCCATCGGCCAGAGGACGCTCCAGATCGACTGCGACGTGCTCCAGGCCGACGGCGGCACCCGGACCGCTTCGATCACCGGTGCCTGGGTGGCGCTCGCCCTCGCGCTGCGCAAGCTCACCGGGCTGGGCACGATCGGCAGGGATCCGAAGCTGCGGCCGGTCGCGGCGGTGAGCGTCGGCATCGTCGACGGACAGCCGCGCCTCGACCTCGACTACGGCGAGGACTCGGCCGCCGGCGTGGACCTGAACCTGGTCGGCACGGCGGGCGGGGAGCTGATCGAGGTGCAGGGAACGGGCGAGGGCCACACCTTCTCGCACGCCGCGCTCGACGGTCTGGTCGTCCTGGGGATCGAGGGGCTCGGGCGGCTGATCGAGATCCAGGCGAAGGCCGTCGCCGACGCGAAGTGAAGATCCTCTTCGCCACGACCAACGAGGACAAGCTGCGCGAGCTGCAGGCGATCTCGCGCGGGCTCCCCGTCGAGCTCTGGAGTGACGGCCGCGACCAGGTCGCCGAGGTGGGCGACAGCTTCGCGGCGAACGCACTCCTCAAGGCCGGGGCGGCGGCGCGGCGGATCTCCGGCTGGGCGCTCGCCGACGACTCGGGCCTCGAGGTCGACGCGCTGGGCGGCGCGCCCGGCGTGCGGAGCGCGCGCTGGTCCGGGGGCGGAGTCGCGGGGAACAACGCGCGCCTCCTGCGCGAGCTCTCGGGCGTCCCGATCGATCGGCGCGGCGCCGGCTACCGCTGCGCGCTCGCGCTCTGCCGGCCCGCGACGGCCGCTCGGCCCGGCGACGCGCTCGTGGTCGAGGGCGCCTGCCGCGGCCGGATCGCGCTCGCGCCGCGCGGGTCGAACGGCTTCGGCTACGACCCGCTCTTCGAGCTGCCGGAGCTGGGCTTCCGGACGTTCGGGGAGGCGACGGACGAGGAGAAGGCCCGCCACTCGCATCGCGCCCGCGCCTTCGGCAAGCTCGTGCCGCTCCTCGACCTGCTCGCGAGGGCCGAGCCCGTTTAGTCAGCGGCGCGGGCAGGCGAGCTCGCGCCGTCGGCGCTGCAGCGGGACGAGCACGGGATCGGTTTCGGGCGGCTCCCCGTGCGGCCCGACCGTGAGCTCGGAGACGTCGCGCGAGAGGTCCTCCTGCGCCTGGTCCTGGCCGGGCAGCGCGCAGTCCTCGTCGCGGGGGTGGCCCTGGCAGTACGGCGAGAACGTCGGGTCGGTCGGGTAGATCAGCCGCTCCTTCTCCCGGATGGCGAGGAAGCGCTTGCGCCTCGCGATGCGCGCGTCGATCCGGGCGCACTCGGCCGCGGGGTCCGAGCCGGCGTCGGGGGGACGGGCGGCGGCGAGGAGGACGAGGACGAGGGCCAGTGCGAGCGGCTTCACGCCCGCGACGATACCACCGTCGGCCGGACATGCTAGAAACGGCACGATGCTCGCGCGCTTCGCCCTCTTCGCCATGATGGCCTGGACCGGTTTCGTCTCCTGCGACGACCCGCAGAAGATCGCCGCGGCGGTCCGCACGGCGGCACAGGAGCCCACGGCCGACGTGACCTGCCGCGAACCGCGCATCTGGTACTCGGAGAAGAACTGGAGCTGCCGGGTCTACCTGCGCGGGCAGCAGCGCTGCTTCCTGGCGCGTGACCTCGAGAACCCGCCGTGGGAGGTCACCTGCGCCTCGGGGGCACCGTGAGAGCCGATCGACCGGCGAAGATCGAACGTAGGGACGGCGCTTCCTGCGTCGCCGCACCGCTACGGCACCCCCTGCGGGGAGTGGGGCGGATCGCGATCGCCGCGCTCCTCGCGCTCGCGGCGTGTCCCATCCAGCCGGACAACTTCGGCGACGCGGGCCCGGACGGCGGCGGACCGACCGACGCCGGCGCGATTGGCACGGTCGACGCGGGCACGCCGGCCTCCGGGACCGTCTCGTGCGTCGTCGGTGCGTCGGTCGGCGGCCAGAGCACGCAGATCGTCGGGAGCTGGGCGGGCGGCGACCTCGCCGGCTCGGCGGCCGCCCCGTCGGCGACGTCCGGCGAGAACGTGCAGGTCGCGGCCACGAACGGAAGCTCGGGGGCACTGACACTGATCTTCGAGGGGCTCGTCCCCGGGACGACGGTGGGCGCGCTCGCCGGAGTCAGCTACCAGCCGCCCTCGGGCTTCGCGGTCAACGACAACTGGTCGTGCTCGGGCGACTGCAACTTCCAGGTGCCGACGTTCTCGTTCGACGGCGTCCACGTTTCCGGCACGTTTCAGGGGACCTTCTTCGCGAACCAGAGCGCCAGCCAGGGAACGACCTGCAGCCTGACCAGCGGCAGTTTCGCGGTCACGCTGCCGCAGTGAGGCTCAGCGCGCGTAGCGCCAGCGGCCGGAGCTGAGCAGGGTGAACCCGGCCTGTTCAAAGAGGTTCTCCGCGTCCGGGGTCACCTCGGCGAGCACGTCCGTCCCGTAGGGCGCGGCACCGAGCAGCGACCTCAGGAGGAGTTCGGAGATCGGCTGGCCGGTGCGCGCATCGGCGAACGCCCGGCGGCGGAACGCGGGGGCGACGTCCAGCCGCGAGACCCGGCATGCGCCACGGTCGCTGCGTGCCTCGCCAGGGTCGGGGCGTGCGACGAGCAGCTCGCCCCAGCCGGCGACGCGGCCGCGGACCGTGGCGACGGCGACCGCGAGGATGCCCTGGGTCACGAAGCGGTCCGGGTCCTCGTCGCGGAGGTTCCAGAGCGCGCGCAGTTCCGCGGCGTAGCGGAGGCCCGGCGCGAGCGGCGCGTGCGCCCGCCGCAGCGGCCCGATGTCCTCGCAGACCTCGAGGGCGACCGCGCCCGCCCGCGGCCGGCGGCGGTGCTCCGTCTGTGCGACGGGCGCGGGCATGGGCTAGAAGCGGCCCGCGAGCCCGATGCCGGCGCCGGCGGGAGCGGGCGCGAGGGCCACGCCGGCCGGCGCGGTCGCCTGGCGGTGTGCGACCACCGCGAGCACGGCCGTCGTCACCGCTCCCGCGCCGGCGGCGATCCAGAGGCCGTCCGCAGCGGCCCCGAAGTCGGCGGCCGCCGACATCGTCGCCGCGAGGCCCGGCTCCTGTGCGCGCTGGAGCGGTCTCGGCGTGTTCTGTGCGTTGCCGTAGTCGACCCGGGAGACGATGCCCGCGGCGGAGCCGAGCAGGAAGAGGCCGAGGGTGGTCCAGGCTCCGATCCAGGCGCCGCGGAGCATCGCGCTACCCGGGGGCTCGCCCGGGCCGTCGTCGCGGACCACCACGACCGGGGCGTCGCCGACGAGGAAGCCGGGCTCGGCGGTGGCGGTGACGCGGTCGGCCTCGGGCTCCGCCGCGCCGCTCGGCACGAGCGGCACGGCCTGCAACTCGGGGAGCTGCGGCGCCGACGCGTCGGGCGTCTTCCCCTGGCGCGCCTGCACCGCCGCGATCAGTGCCTCGACCATCCGCCGGTTCTTCGCGCGGGGGGCACGGGCGAGGTAGCGGCGGTAGAGGAACTCGGCCTTCTCCCACTCGTGGAGCGCGCGCTGGCACTGCGCCATGTTGAAGAGGAACGCCGGCAGCGGGTCCGCCGCGAACGCCGCCTCGGCGTCCGCGAGTGCCTTCTCGAACTGGCCGCTGTCGTACTCGTGCAGCGAGCGCTGCGTCAGCTCCCGCGCCTTCTGCGGGCCGGTCGGGCTGCGCCCGGCGGCCAGCGCGAGGGCGAGCGAGGCGGCGGCAATCGCGGCGGGCATGTCGAGAGGTAGTAACCCGCCGCCGACTCGCAGGTCAAGAAACGGTCGCCCCCACGGCGCGCGGCTGGTGTTCCGGCTCGAGTGCAGCCGCCGCCGGCCCCTTCCCAGCGGCGTGCGTCTGCGATAGAACGCCGCGGTCCGTCGCCGACATAGCTCAGTTGGTAGAGCAGCTGATTCGTAATCAGCAGGTCCCCGGTTCAAG
>DAIDIT010000166.1 GCA_027451705.1 Pseudomonadota bacterium | reverse complement strand
CCATGGACGATGACCTACATTTGCTCGTCCTCCCTCCCCGCAGCACGCGCCGCTACGCCCGTGCCGTGAAGATCAAGATGAGCAACTACGCACGAAACGTAGCACGCGGGAGCACTCGCCTTGCTTAACTCACCGGCATTGCGCCTAAACCGTGCGGCCCCAACTGCCAGAGCTGCGGAAGGCAGTGCTTCCAGACCCAGCAGAGCTGCAACCAGGGCTGTCTCGCCCTCGATGCCGGCTTTGGCGCCTGCGACAACTGCGACCAGAACTGCAACCAGGCCGAGATCGACTGCGAGAACGGCTGCCCGACGAACTGACCCCGTGCTAGCCGCGGTCGGGCGACCGGTTCAGGGCGACGGCCGCGCGGACCATCGCCTCGAAGGCCGCCTCGTTCAGCTCGTCGCCCTCGTGCAGGTCGATGGCGCGGCGGACGGTCCCGTCCTGGGTGAAGATCCCGGAGGGGTCCGGCAGCGACTTGCCCTTCGCGAACGTCACCTTCACGTGGCTCTTGTACGTCTCGCCGGTGCAGATCATCCCGTCGTGCTTCCAGACAGGGGTGTTCCACTTCCACTCCTCGACCACGCCCGGGTCCGCACGCCGCACCAGCGCGCGGATGCGGGCGAGCGTCTTGCCCCGCCAGCCTCCGAGCTCCGCGACCCGCGCGCCGAACAGCGCCTCAAACGAGTCGCCCTTCGTCGGACTCTTGTTCATCCCGCCGTCACCTCACTTGCGCGACTGGACGAGCTTCCAGCCGTTGCCGGAAGGGTCGCGGAAGCTCGCGTCCACGTTGCCGTAGCGCTCGACCGGCTCCTGCGTGAACTCCACGCCCCTCGCGCGCCACCGCTCGTAGGCGGCGCGGCAGTCGTCGACCGCGAGCACGAGCGGCGGCATCGCCCCCTTCGCCACGATCCCGGCCACCGCCTTCGCCGTCGCCGCGTCGATCGTCGGCGGCCCCGGCAGGAACAGGCCGAGCTGGAACGACGGCTGGTCCGGGTGCTGCACCGTCAGCCACCGGTAGTCGCCGTTCTTCACGTCCGTGTGGACGCGGAAGCCCAGCTTCTCGACGTAGAACGCGCGGGCCTCTTCCTGATCCCGCACGTACAGCCCCACCACCTCGACGCCCTGGCCCATGGAATCCTCCGTTTCCGAAGGCTATGTCCTACCACCCGCCGCGCGGCGCCGCTTCTCCGAAACTGCGATTCTGAGGTCGGGCCGATGCGCCGCGGCCAGGTAACACGCGGGGACGCGGCCCGGCCCGTTTCCCGCGGCGCGCTCCCGCGCCCTTCGGTCGCCCGGGCTCTCGGAGGTGACGTCCCGGAAGGTGCGCCCGAACGTGCCCAGGCTTTTCCACCCCGTGGCGAACGCGATCTCGGTGACGGATAGGTCGGTGTCGCGCAGCATCGCCGCGGCCCGCTCGATGCGCCGGCTGAGCAGGTAGCGGTGCGGCGGCACGCCGAAGGCGTCCTTGAAACGCCGCGCGAAGTGCGCCTCGGAGACGCCGCTCACGCGCGCGAGCCGCCGGACCGGCCAGTCCTCGTGCGAGGCGGCGTCCATCCGGTCCTTCGCGCGCAAGAGCCGCCGCAACAGCTCGGGATCGTCGCCCATCCGCCCTCCCATACCGCACCCCATCGGCCGAGCGGAAGCCGTGGACTCGCGCGCGCCGGGAGGGTCTACTCTCGGCGGTCCGCCGGGCGAATCCCGGCCACGGAGGCGAGAGACGAGGGGTGCCGTTCGGTGTTGCTCGCGGACGTCATGCTCGTCCCGACGTCGGCTGTCCAGGAAAGCGAGCGTGACGCATGAAAGGGAACCAGCGGCTGCACGAGGTCCTCGTCCGGCACGTCGAGCGCATCGAGGTCCCCGGCCTCGTCTGCCTCGTGCAGCGCGGCGGCGAGCTGTGGGCCGACGTCCTGGGCGCCCAGGCCGCCGGCGCGGACGACCCGATGCGACGCGACACGATCTTCCGCATCACGTCCATGACCAAGCCGGTCACCGCCGCGGCCGCGCTGATCCTCGTCGCCGACGGCAAGCTGCGGCTCGACGATCCCGTCGACGCGCTCTTGCCCGAGCTTCGCAACCGGCGCGTGCTGCGCCGCCTCGACGGACCGCTGCACGACACGCTGCCCGCCGCGCGCGCCATCACCCTGCGCGACCTGCTCACCCTGCGGATGGGCTTCGGCATCGTCTGGGGCCCGCCCGACGCGACGCCGATCCAGCGCGCCGCGGCCGCGCTCGAGCTCGGCGCGTTCGGTCCGCCGCAGCCGCAAGTCCCGCCCGCGCCCGACGAGTGGATGCGCCGCTTCGCCACCCTGCCGCTGATGGACTCGCCCGGCGAGCGCTTTCGGTACAACACCGGCGCGGAGCTGCTCGGCGTCCTCGTCGCGCGCGCTGCGGGCATGCCCTTCGACCGCTTCCTGCAAGAGCGCCTCTTCGGCCCGCTCGGCATGGTGGACACGGGCTTCCACGTCCCGCCCGAGAAGCTCGACCGGTTCGCGGACGCCTACTTCGCGGCCGACCCGTTCCGGCCCGACGAGGGCGGCTTCGTCCCGAGCGACCCCGCCCGCGGCGGACAGTGGAGCCGCGCGCCCGCGTTCCCGTCCGGCGGCGCGGGCCTCGTCTCGACCGCCGATGATTTCCTCGCCTTCGCGCGCCTGCTGCTCGAAGGCGGCGGCCGGATCCTGCCGAAGGACCTCGTCTCGCAGATGACGTCCGACCAGCTCACGCCCGAACAGAAGGCGAGGTCGGAGATGTGGCCCGAGGGCTACTGGACCCACCACGGCTGGGGCTTCGGCCTCGCCGTCGCGACCGCCCCCCGCGCGAAAGGCTTCCCCGCGGGCTACGGATGGGACGGAGGCTTCGGCACCAGCTGGGCCAACGACCCCGACCGCGACCTGATCGCCATCTTGTTGACCCAGCGCGCCGCCTTCCCCCCGATGACCCGCCTCTACCGCGACTTCTGGGACGCGATTTTCGAGCCCTGATCGGCCCCCCAGAAGCCCAAGTCGCCCGATCAGAACCCCTGATCGGTCGAAAAGAGCTTCTGATCGACCGATCAGACCTTCTGATCGCGAAAGAAGAAGCTCTGATCGCCCGAGAAGAGCTTCTGATCGGCGAAGAAGAGCCTCTTCTCGACCGAAATGACCTTCATCTCGGACGAGAAGAGCTTCTGATGGGTCGATCAGAAGCCCAATTCGCCCGAGGAGAAGCTCTGATCGTCCGATCAGAGCTTCAAATCGCTCGATCAGAGGTTCAAATCGGCCGAGCAGAGCTTCCCCTCGCCCGATCAGAAGCTCTCGTCGTCCGCACAGACCCTCCGATCACCCGACGAGAAGCCCCTCGCGCCCGAGAAGACCTCCTCCTCCGCCGACGAGAGGCTCAGCTCCCCCCACCAGAGCCCCCGCTCACCCAACATCGCGCCCTCCTCCCGCGATCAGACCCTCCGATCCCCCGACGAGACGGCGTTGCTCGGACGCAGACCGAATGGAATTCTGATCTGCATGCCGATGACGCCTCCATGAGCGGCATGGAAGCAGGGGCGGACAGGGAGCCAGAGGACCGCGGGGGCAATGTTGATCACAACCAGCCGGCGTGACGCTTGACAGCCCACCAACTCGGCCTTACCGAAGTCCAGGAGGTACTAAATGAGAACCTTCTGGCCTCGGCTCGTCGTCGAGGAAGCGCCGCAGCACGACTACATGACCAGCCCATTCGGTGACGCCATCGTTGGGGACGCCTACGGCTTCGGCCGCCAAACGCCGCCCATCGCCTCCAGATGGGGGACGGTCGGTGCACCGGTCGGGCTCCCCCCCAACTTCGGTGACGGGTACGTCAGCCCCATTGTCGGATCCGTGGGTCCTCTTTTCTACGCCGAGCACCTCGGCACGGTCGGCGCACCCGCAACTGGCCCGTGGGCCTTCCGGGAGCCCTTCCTTCCTGGGACCCATCTCCGAACGCCGCGCGGGTTCTATTCCCACCATGGCATCTACGTCGGGAACGGCTACGTCGTAGAATTTTCGGGAGACCGGCGCAAAGACATCGCGACGGCCTCCGTCCGCCTATCGACGCTCGATTACTTCCGCGACGGCCAGCGGATTTTCGTCGTGCCGCACGTCGGCGAGGCTACGTACTCCCCCGATGTCATCGTCCAGCGCGCGTATGCGATGCTCGGCTGGGGGGGGTACAACCTCCTCTTCAGGAACTGCGAACACGTCGCGACGTCATGCGTGAACGGACGCTTCGACAGCCAGCAGGTTCGCGTTGGCGTGGCCGGCACCATCGTCGGCTACGTTCTCCTCGCACTTCTCTTCCTGTAGGTCTCCGGGCACGAGTTGCACCCGGACGAGTCGCTCCGAGATTGGATGTCGCGGCCCGCGCAGCAGACCGGCGGCGGTCCCGGGCAGCGCGCATGCCTTCCGTCACTATCCGAACCCGGAGCGTGTCGAATTGGCGGCTGAACCTCCGGTTCAGAGCACTTCGAAGCGGCGGGCGATGACCGAGCGGAACTCGTCGGAAAGGCGGTTCCAGTCGAGGACATCGACCTGGATGGACAGGTTTGATTCCGAGAAGGCGTCCTTGAGGGCCTCGATGCGACCGCGGTCGAGGGGGCGCGGGCAGACGAGGGCGAGGTCGAGGTCGGAGAACTTGCGGGCCGTGCCCAGAACCCTAGAGCCGAAGACGCGGACCTCGACGCCGGGCACCTGCGCCACGAGGATCCGCTTCACGGTCGCGAGGGACTCGGGGTCGAGATCAATCATTCTTCTCTTCGAGCCGCGAGAGCAGTTCCTCCGCGCACGGCAGGAAGCGCCGCGCGGCGTCGTAGGCGGCCGCCGCCTCGCTCGCGTCGTATAGGTGCGAGGTGCGGTTGCGGGCGTCGCCGAACGCGAACCACGGTTGCGGGTCGGAGACGAGTCCGTGGCGCACCGCCATGCGGAAAAGCTCCCTGCGGGTTCCGGGGAAGTTCGCCTCCCCGGGCGTACGATTCTCACGCAGCCAGAGCTGGATGAACTTCCAGCACTGCCCGTAGGCCACCTCGAAGTAGTGAACCACCCCGTCGCGAAGGGTCTGTTGCTGGTCGACGGTCAGCGCGCTCCCCCCATGGTCGATCGAACGGAGAGCGCGGCGCAGGGAGTCGATCGACTTGGCCAGGCTGCCGAGGTCGAGGGGCATCGTTCACCTGGCGTGGAGCGTCGCAGCGGCGCCGGGAGTCCGTCAAGGGAGATTTCCGGGCCTTCGCGATTGACGCGGGGGGCCGCGTGCAGGAGGATTGGAACACCAGGAGGGACGCGTGGCGGGTGAGGGGAAGAAGGACGGGCTTTCGGCGGCGGAGCGGGAGGCGCGCGACCGGCGGATCGTGGCGGGGCTGATCGCGCAGGAGCCCTGGGCGCTCGAGGAGGCCCGTCCGATCATCCGGATGGGGCTCGGGCAGATGGCGAAGCGGTGGGCGCGCTGGCTCATCGTCCAGGGGCTCTGGCAGGAGTGGTGCCAGCGGGTGCTGACGCTGCTCGTCGAGTGGCAGAAGGCGGGGGACATGCTGCGGCCGGACGAATCGCTCTGGGCGCTGACGTGGCGGCTCGCGCAGCAGACGGCGGACAAGCTCCACCGCGAGGAGCGGCGGGGGCTGCGCTGGTCGAAGCTCGCGTTCTCGCTCCAGGAAAACGCGGCGCGTTCGAAGAAGCACGCGGAGCTGGAGGCGGCGGTCGCCGGCGCGGCGCACGCCTTCAACCGCTACCCGAACCCGGAGCACCTCGCGGCGGTGCGGGAGCAGCTCGGCTGGGTCCTCTGGGCGGAGCAGCGGCTGTCGGACGACGACCACAAGGTCGTCGACGCGGTGATCGCGGTCGACGACGGCGAGCACGAGACGGTGGGCAAGGCGCTCGGCATCGAGGACGCGGCGGGGCGCAAGCGGAAGCGGCGGCTGCTGGAGCGGCTCGCCCACGTCGCGATCACGGAGGGCAACCGCGCGATGGCGCGGCGGCTCGCGGGCACGAAGTACGCGGACGCGCTGGAGCTGCTCTTCGTGGCGGCGCCGGGCGCGGACCACCGGATCGAGGAGCTGGGCCTTCTGCGCGACGGGGAGCTGTCGACGGAGAAGAAGATCGAGCTCGAGCGGCACGTCGCCGAATGCGACGGCTGCCGGCGGTGCCTGCGGCTGTTGAACACGGCGGACGAGTCGCTCGCGGCGCTGGTGCTCCTGCCGAAGCTCGCGTTCGATTCGCCGGACCTCGGGACTGGGACGCACGGGCCGCTGCCCTCGTCGCCGGTGCCGCGGTGGGTGGGCGTCGCGGCGGTCGCGGGGCTCGCCGCGCTCGTCTACTCGCGCTGGCCCGTGGCACCGCTCGCGGCGACGGCGCCGGACGCGGGGACGGCGTCCGCGGATGCGGGGCACGTCGTGCCGGCGCGCGCCGGATGGAAGCACCTGTACGGCGCGCCAATCCCGCCGCACGAGGTGGACGGCGGATCGGGCCGCGACGGCGGCGCGAACGGGGACGCGGGACGGCCCTGAGAAATTGAAGTGATCTCGGCGGGATAGAAGAAATCGACGCGACCCCCTGTCACGCGATCGAGGGGTCGTACCCCATATATCTACCAGGTGGAGCAAACAGAGCGAAAGGCGCTCCCGTGGAGATCCAGAGGCCGATGGTCGGCCGATGGGGCTCCACGGGCCCTTCGTGCAGGAGCTCGTTCCGCGAGGAACGGGCAGTACCGCACGCGGGGTCAGAAAGCCACGCTCCCAGCCCGTACGGCATGTCGCCGGCGGTGGGAGCGCCCGGAGCTCACGACACCGATCCGTCAGTCATCGGTAGAAAGGCCATTCATATGGTCAACAGCAACAGCAAGTCCCTCGGCTCGCCGGGGGCAGGCACCCACGCGACCAACGCGGGTGCCGGCAGCAACCCCAACAGCAGCACCGTTGGGGGCGGTGGCGTTCCCACCGGAAGCTCGACCCCGGGCGCAATCCCGGGCGCCGCGCCGAAGGCGAAGAACGGCCCCCGCACCGAGGTCACCCAGATCGTCCAGGGGCTCGGGACACAGTTCCCGAAAGGCTCCGAGACCCTCTTGGTGAAGGGCGTTCAGACTCCCGTCTCCAGCCTCATCGCGCCACTCGTGGGCGTGCTGGGTCTGTTCGCGGACGTCGACGGCTCTCGCCAGTCGCTGAAGTCGAAGCAGCTGGCCCTCAAGGCGGCTCTCCCGGGTGTCCGCAGCCTCATCGCGGACATCAAGGTTGCGCTCGTCGCTCTCTTCGGCCGGGGTAACCCGGTCCTGGAGAACTTCGGGATCAACGTGTCGCCCCGTCGCCAGCTGACCGCCGAGCAGCGTCTCGCGCGGAAGGCGAAGGCGGAGCAGACCCGGAAGCAGCGTGGGACCCTCGGCTCGCGTCAGAAGCAGGACGTGAAGTTCGTGGGCAAGGTGGAGGTCCAGACCAACGTCTCGACCCCCGCCCCCACCACCGGCGGCAACGCCGGTGCCGCCACCCCGCCGGCCGGAAACGGCCCGTCGGGCTCCGGCACCTCGCAGCCGTAGGACGCGAGGTCGATGCGTGAGCGAGCGTACTCACGCGGGTGACCGCGACCCCGACGGCGGACGGGACCCCCGGAGGTGCAGCCTCGGCCTCCGGGGGTCCTTTTTTCGTCTCCGACGGCAGCCTGGCCTCCGCGATCGTCGCCGCGGCCGCGTCCTCTGCTATCCTCTCGCGGCATGACGACCGCCGTCCCTCCCAACCGCATCCTGCTCGAGGATCCGGCGCCGCTCCTGCGCTGGCTGGACGGCAAGCCGGGCGCGATCGACCTGGACCAGGTGGACGTCTCGGAGATCTGGGGGCTCGTCGCGCTCGCCACGCTCGGCCGTCACGAGCACCCGGCGCTCTCCGCCGAGCCGACGCGCGGCGTCACGGGCGCCTCCCGGTTCGCCCACGCCCTCGGCTTCCACGAGGTCATCGAAGGAAGTCCGCCCATCGAGCCCGCCGAGCCGGCCAGGACGGTGAAGCTCAGCCGGCTGCGCGATTTCGCCGCGATCGAGCCGGCCGCGTCGAAGATCTCGCGCCTCGTGATCGCCGACGATCCATTCGAGGACACGCGCCGGGCCGTGGGGTACGTCCTCGTGGAGTTGCTCCGCAACGTCCTCCAGCACAGCCAAGACCCGCTCGGGGCGGTCGTCGCCGCACAGGTCGGCGCGCACTCCGGGCGATCGTGGGTGCAGGTCGCCGTCGGCGATGCGGGGATCGGAATCTTCGAGGCCCTGCGGGGCATGCACCCCTCGCTCGACAGTGCCCGCGCGGCCCTCGAGCGCGCCTTGTGGCCTCATCTTTCCGGCGCCTTCGAGCAGGGCATGACCGGCTCGCCGACGCAATCGAACGCCGGGCTCGGCCTGTTCTTCATATCGGAGATCGCGAAGCTCGAGCGCGGCAAGCTCGTCATCGCCTCGCGCGGGGCGACCCTGCTGCTGGAGGGCGGCGAAGAGCCCGAGCAACACACGTTCCGGTTCCTCGAGCCGGAGGGCCTCGGCTTCCCCGGCACGCTCGTCGCCTTCGAGATGCCGCTCGGTGAAGTCGCGGACTACGGAAGGCTGATGGAGACCATCCAGGCGCGCGCGAAGGAACGCCAGCCCAAGCGGAACGTCCACCGCTGGTTCACCTTTGCGACTCCGCCCGTGGACCTTCGGCCCTTTCTGGTGAGCTACACCTCCGAGAACACGCAGGCGGCCAGCGAGTTCTCGGCGCGGGAGCTGGAGCCGCGGCTCTTCCGGCGCGAGTCGGTCGCGCTCGATTTCCGGAACATCGACATCTGCACGCAGAGCTACCTGCACGCGCTGCTCTACGCGGCCCTCCGCGTCGCCTGGGCGCGGCAGGTCCCGATCTACGTCGTCAACGCCGCCCCGGCCGTCCGCAGCGGCCTCGAGTTCCTCGAGAGCTACGCCCTCGGCGGCTGAGGCAGCAGCTACGCGCGCGCGGGGCGCTGCGTGGCGCGGGCTTCGCCGGCCTTGGCGAAGACGAGCTTGCCGTCGACCGCCGAGACCTCGATGGTGTCGCCGGCGGCGAAGCCGCCCGAGAGGACCTGGAGCGCGAGGGGGTTCAAGAGCAGCCGCTGGATGGCGCGCTTGAGCGGCCGGGCGCCGTAGATCGGGTCGTAGCCCTCGGAGACGAGCAGCCCGCGCGCGGAGTCCGAAAGCGTGAGGCCGAGGTGCTTCTCCGACAGGAGCTTGCGGGTGCGGCCGAGCTGGATCTCCACGATGCGGCCGAGGTCGCCGCGGTCGAGGGGGTGGAAGACGACGGTCTCGTCCACGCGGTTGAGGAACTCGGGCCGGAAGGCCGAGCGCAGCGCGTCCTGTGCGGCGCGCCGCAGCGCCTCGCCGTCGGCGCCCGCGCCCGCGAGCCGCTGGAGGTCCTCGCTGCCGAGGTTGCTCGTCATGATGATCACGGTGTTGCGGAAGTCGACGGTGCGCCCCTGGCCGTCGGTGAGCCGGCCGTCGTCGAGGATCTGGAGCAGGACGTTGAAGACGTCGCGGTGGGCCTTCTCGATCTCGTCGAAGAGGAGGACGGCGTAGGGCCTGCGGCGGACGGCCTCGGTGAGCTGCCCGCCCTCCTCGTAGCCGACGTAGCCCGGGGGCGCGCCGATGAGCCGCGCGACGGCGTGCTTCTCCATGTACTCGGACATGTCGAGCCGGACCATCGCCTGCTCGTCGTCGAAGAGGAACTCGGCGAGCGCGCGGGCGGTCTCGGTCTTGCCGACGCCGGTGGGCCCGAGGAAGATGAACGAGCCGATGGGGCGGTTGGGGTCCTGGAGGCCGGAGCGCGCGCGGCGCACGGCGTCGGCGACGGCGCGCAGCGCCTCGGACTGGCCGACGACGCGCTCGGCGAGCCGCTCCTCCATGTGGACGAGCTTCGCCATCTCGGCCTCGAGCAGCTTCTCGACCGGAATGTGGGTCCACTTCGCGACGACCGCGGCCACGCCCTCGGCGTCGACCTCCTCCTCGAGCATCTTGCGGTCCTTCTGGAGGGCGGCGAGCTTCCCGTTCTCGGCTTCGAGCTCCTTGTCGAGCGACGGCAGCACCCCGAACTTCAATTCGGCGGCCTTGCCGAGGTCGCCTCTCCGCTCGGCCTCGGCCTGGTCGGACTTGGTCTGCTCGATCTTCGCCTTGGTCGCGCGGATGGCGCCGATGGCCTCCTTCTCGGCCTTCCAGTGGGCCTCGAGGCCGCTGTACTGCTCGCGCAGCGCGGCCATCTCGCGCTCGATCTCCGCGAGGCGGCCGCGCGAGAGCGGATCGGACTCCTTGCGCAGCGCCTCGCGCTCGATCTCGAGCTGGAGGATCTTGCGGCGCACCTCGTCGACCTCGGTCGGCATCGAGTCGATCTCGATCCGCAGCCGGCTCGCCGCCTCGTCGACGAGGTCGATGGCCTTGTCGGGCAGGAAGCGGTCGGCGATGTAGCGGTTGCCGAGGGTCGCGGCGGCGACGAGCGCCGAGTCCTGGATGCGGACGCCGTGGTGCACCTCGTAGCGCTCCTTGAGGCCGCGCAGGATGCTGATCGTGTCCGCGACGGACGGCTCGCCGACCAGCACGGGCTGGAAGCGGCGCTCGAGCGCGGGGTCCTTCTCGACCTTGCGGTACTCGTTGAGCGTCGTCGCGCCGATGCAGTGCAGCTCGCCGCGGGCGAGGGCGGGCTTGAGCATGTTGCCCGCGTCCATCGCCCCCTCGGCCGCGCCGGCGCCGACGAGGGTGTGCAGCTCGTCGATGAAGAGGAGGATCGCGCCTTCGCTCCCGGTGACCTCCTTGAGCACGGCCTTGAGCCGCTCCTCGAACTCGCCGCGGTACTTCGCCCCCGCGACCATCGCGCCGAGGTCGAGCGCGACGAGCTTCTTGTTCCGCAGCCCCTCGGGCACGTCGCCGTCGACGATGCGCCGCGCGAGCCCCTCGACGATGGCGGTCTTGCCGACGCCGGGGTCGCCGATGAGGACCGGGTTGTTCTTGGTGCGGCGGGAGAGGACCTGGATGACGCGCCGGATCTCCTCGTCGCGGCCGATGACGGGGTCGAGCTTGCCCGCGCGGGCCTGCTCGGTGAGGTCGCGGGTGTACTTCGCGAGTGCCTGGTACTGCGCCTCGGGGTTGTCGCTCGTGACACGCGACCCGCCGCGGATCTCCTTCAGCGCCGCGAGCAGCCGGTCGCGGGTGACCCCGGACGACTTGAAGACCTCGGCGACGCCGCCGCCGAGCGGGCCCGCGGGCGCGGCGAGCAGCCCGACGAGCAGGTGCTCGGTCGAGACGTACTCGTCCGAGAGCTTTTTCGCCTCGTCCTCGGCCCGGTCGAGGACCTTGAGCAGCCGCTGGGAGAGGTGCTGTTCGCCGCCCGCGACCTGGGGCAGCCGCCGCAGCTCGTCGTCGATGCGGCCGGAGACGAGCTTGGGGTCGGCGCCGATGCGCGAGAGCAGCGGCCGGACGATGCCTTCGTCCTGATCGAGCAGCGCGCGCGCGAGGTGCTCGGGCTCGACCGCCTGCTGCTCCCGCCGCCGCGCCAATTCCTGCGTCGCCTGGAGGGCTTCCTGCGCCTTGACCGTCAGCTTGTCCAGTTTCATGACCCCGCTAAGGTAACGCAGGACCGCGATCTGGCAACCCGGGCTACGCGACGAGCCCCTCCAGGATGGCGGCGAGGCTGAGGCCGGCCATGGCGAACCAGAGCAACAGGCCGTGGGCGAAGGGGCGGCCTCCGGCCTGCTTGAGCGCCGATCGCGTCAGCCCGAGGCCGATGAGGAAGAGGGTCACGACCAGGGCCTGCCGCGCGGCGCGGGCGCAGAGCTCGCCCGCGGGACGGAGGGCGGGCACGAAGGTCACGAGCGCGGAGGCCACGACGAAGCCGGCGATGAACCAGGGCTTCTTCACCTCCCCCGCGGCCGCCCCGCCGCGCCGCGCCTGAAGGGCGCCGAGGCCGAGGGTCAACGGGACGATCCAGAGGGCGCGCGCGAGCTTGAGGGTCGTCGCCACGGGCACGGCCGCGGGGCCGTAGGAGACCGCGGCGCCGACGACCGAGCTCGTGTCGTGGATGGCGAGCGCCGCCCAGAGGCCGAAGCGCGCCGGATCGAGCCCGGCGAGCCGGCCGATGGGCGGGAAGAGCAGGAGCGCCGCGGCGTTGAGCAAGAAGACGATGGCGAGCGCGACCGAGGCCTCTTCGTCCTTGGGCCGCAGGACCGGCAGGACGGCGGCGATGGCGCTGCCGCCGCAGATCGCGGTCCCGACCGTGACGAGGAGCCCCGTACCGCGCGGCACGCGCAGCCAGCGGGCGAGGAGCGTCCCGAGCGCGAAGCAGAGGGCGATGCCGGCGACGGTGTAGGCGACGCCGTGGGCGCCGACTCGACCGACGACGCGCAGGTCGATGCCGGCGCCGAG
>DAIDIT010000165.1 GCA_027451705.1 Pseudomonadota bacterium | reverse complement strand
CAGGACGCCTCGGCGGTCGCGCTCCGCCCGCTTCGCCGCGCCCTCTCGGAGGACCCCGGCAACTGCGCCGCGCTCGATCTGGAGGAGACTCTCGCGCAGCAGGCCGGCGCGATCGACCGGCTCGACCGCGTGGCGGAGTCGCTCGCGCGCTGCCCAGGCGGGCGCGAGACCTGGGCGGAGCAGCGGTCGCGCCGGCTCGGCCCAGGGGTGCTCGTCCGCTACTGGCGCGGGCGGCTCGATCGGTCTCCGGCGGACCCCCGCGCGGCACAGCGTCTTGCCGACGCGCTCGTGTCGGCCGGCCGCCCCGAGGCCGCCGAGGACGCGCTGCGGGAGCGGCTGCAGGCCTGGCCGGAGGACGTGGACGCGTGGCGGCGGCTCGGGACCATCGCCTCGGAGGCCGGCGACGAGGTCGGGGCGCGCGCCGCCTGGCGGCGGGCGCTCGATCTCGACCCCTCGGATCTGCCGCTGCGGCGCGGCCTCGCGCTCCTCGGCGGTCGCGAGGTGCTCGACGGGGTCCTGCCGGCACCCGGGCCTGCGCTGTCCGGTAAGGCGTGGACGGGGCCGGCGAGCGCGCCGCTCGCGACGATCCTGGATGCGGGCGCGGCGTGGCTGCACCCCGACGGCAGCGTCACCGAACGGGTGCGGACGGTCGAGCGCATCGTCGACCAGAGCGGCCTGACCGAGGCGGGCGAGTTCGGCCTGCCCCCGGGCGCCGAGCTCCTCGCGCTCCGGACGCACAAGCCCGACGGCACGGTCCTGGACGCGGAGGTGTCCGGCAGCGGCGACAAGCGGACCCTCTCCGCGGCGGCGCTCTCCGTCGGCGACGATCTCGAGATCGGCTACCTCGTCGCGACGCCAGCGGAGCGGCGCGGTCGCGGCGGCGCCGCCGAGCCCTTCTACTTCCAGGCGAACGATTCGACGCTCCAGCACTCGATCTACGTCGTGCGCAGCGAAGCGGCGCCCACCTTCGACGGCCATCGGGTCGAGGTGCCGGGGCGGCCGTGGAAGGGGCAGGCCGCGATCGAGCGGCGCGACGTGCCCGCCCTCCCCGGGGAGCCGGGTGCGCCGCCCGAGGCCGAGTATCTCCCCTGGATCCAGGTGGGCCGGGGGGCGACGCTCGCGGACCTCGCGCGCTCGATCGCCGATCAGCTCGCGCCGCGCGTGGTCGTCGACGCGGGGCTGTCCGCGCTCGCGGAGGACGCCCGCGCCGCCGCCGCGCGGGACGGCGCCAGGCCCGGGCAGAGCGCGCTCGCCCGGGCCCTCTGGGGGCTCGTCTGCCGGCGCATCCGCGGAACGGGGGGATCGCTCGCCGAGGACGCGAGCGCCGTCGAGGCGCGGGGGGAGGGCGACCGGCTCCTGCCGATGAAGGCGGCCCTCGCGGCGCTGGGGATCCGCGCGACCATCGTGCTCGCCTCGGGTCCTTCGGCCAGCTCGGAGCCGCGCCGCTTCCCGCGGCTCGCCGACGACACCGACGCGCTCTTGCGGATCGAGCCCGACGACGGGCCAGCCCTCTGGCTCGCCACCTCGGTGCGCTACGCGCCGATCGGCCGACTTCCACCGTGGCTCTGCGGCCGGCCGGCGTTCGCAATCCCCGAGGTGGGGGGGGACGCCACCGCGGACCCCGCCGTCGCATTGCCGAAATGCCGAGCGAGCCTGGACACGCCGGAGGGGCCGGACGACCACCGCTTCCGCTTCGTCCTGTCGGTTCGGCCGGACGGCGGGCTCGACGGGGAAGGGCAGGAGGTGCTCGGCGGCTTCGAGGCCGCGGCCGCCCGCACGACCCTCGACCAGCTCGACGACGTGCAGCGCCGGCAGGCCGTCGAGTCGGCGCTGACCTCGGACTTCCGCGGCGCGAGCCTGCGCGACGCCCGGTTCGAGATCGGCGGCGCCGGGGGAGAGCCCCGGGTCGAACTGGACTACCGCTTCGGCGCGGACGACGTCGCGCGGCCCGAAGGCGGGGGCCGCTGGTCGATTCCGTTGCGGACCTTCGCCCTACACCTCGGCGACCGCTACCTGCAGCTCGCCGCCCGCAACCTCCCGCTCGCGGTGACCGGCTGGCAGCGGCCCGTCTTCGAGGTGGAGGTGCGGCTGCCGCCCGGGGCCGCGGTCGCCGATCCCGTTCCCGCGCCGCTCGCGCTCGACACGCCGTTCGGCAGCTACGGCCGGACCGAGCGGCGGAGCGGGAACGTGGTGAAGCTCCACGAGCGGTTGCTCCTACCGCCACAGCGCGTCAGCCCCGGCCGCTACCCAGACTTCGCGGCCTTCGCTGCCGCGGTCGATCGCGCCGAGGACGAGCGGCTCGTCTACACGCTGCCGCGCCCGTGACAGGCGATCCCCCGCAGGGAGAAACCTCGTCGCCTCAGGAGGTCATGGGCCTGATGGTGAGGAGGAGGTGGCCCGCCGGGCAGCGGCCGGCGGCCACCTGGAAGCTCGTGCCCGAGGGCACCGACAACTCGACCTGGTAGGCGCCCTCGCCCACGACCTCGATGCGGAGCCGCACGTCGCCGTCGGGCTCGAGGGCCATCGGCGTGATCGCCGCCTTGGCGCCGTTGGGTAGGTCGAAGCGCGCCGTCTCCCCGACCGCGAGGTCGTAGCCTCGCGTCGAAAGCGTGGTCTTCTGCGAGCGACGCAGCAACTCCCGGAGCGCCGCGACCGGGGCGGCCTGCCCGCTCTGCCGCGGCTCGCCGCTGACCTGGACGACGTCGACGCGCAGCGCGACGCGCCGCGGGGGCGCCGCGGCCGCCAGGGCGACCGCACCCAGTGCGTAGACGAGATGAAGGGCCGGCCGCGACATCGAGCGCGCCGAGTATGTCACGTCGACCGCGGACAGAAAAAGGCGAATGATTGACAAGCCTCTCGCCTGCGAGCACATTGTGCGACATGGCCCGCCGACTGGCCAGCGGCCTGCTGATTGGCTGCTTCTTCGTCACGCTGCTTCTCGCGGCAGGGCACAACCATCTCCAGGAAGGGCCGTCCGGCTGCGCGGATGCGGCTTGCATCCTCTGCTCCGGGGCGATCGCCACCAGTCCCGCCCCCCCCCGGGTCGAGCGGACGCCACTTTCGCGGCGGCTGCACCAGGTCGCGGCTCCGCAGGCCCCGGACCTTCTCTTCCTGTTGAAGCTGGACCACTCGGGCGGCGCTCCGCCCGAAGCGTAAGCCCAGCCCTTCGACCGCGTCGTCAGGGCCGCCGCGCGCGCTCCAAGCGCGACGTTCGGCCTTACCCTCATTCCTTCTCGCGGAGCTCTCGCCCACGGGCGACTCCGCGCCGGCGCAACGCATGGACGCACGCGCAGCCCGACATCTTTCCGCAGTAGCGGCCGTGGCGCTCGCCGGCGTCGCGCTGGCGTCGGCCCTGGGCCTGGATAGCACGGCTCGGGCCGACTCGCCCGAGACGCATCTGTCCGAGCAGAAGGCGGTCCGCCTGGCGATCCTGCACAACCCGGACACGCGCTCCGCCGGGTACGGGGTGAAGGCCGCGGAGGGGGGCCTCGTCCAGAGCCGCCTGCTGCCGAATCCAGGCGTGTTCGTGGGAGCGCTGGGACGAGCCGTCGCGCCGGTACAGGGGCCCGTGCCGAACACGATCGGGGTGACCTGGGACGTTCCGATCGGTGGGAAGCGCGAGGCGGGCATCGCGGCGGCCAAGGCCACCCTGGACGCCGCCAAGGCCAGCTACGTGAACAATCGCCGGCAGCTCGAGCTCTCGGTGGAGACGGCGTTCGTCACCGCGCTTCTCGACGAGTCGCTCCTCGCGTTCGCGCAGGCCGATCGGGACCAGTTCTACCAGGAGCTCGACCTCAACGAGCTTCGCTACCGGGACGGCAAGATCGCCTACGGCGACGTGCTCAAGCTGAAGGTCCAGGCCCTGGGCTTGGACGACGCGCTGCGCCAGGCCCAGGAGGCGTTGAAGGGCGCGCGCGCCGATCTGGAGCAACTCGTGGGCGAGGGCGTCCTCGCGCCGGATTTCGTGCTGGACGGCGAGCTGACCGCGCCTCCTGACCGCGAGGTGACGGCCGAGGGGATCGCCGACCAGGCCCTGATCCACCGCGCGGACTACCGGGCGGCGCTGGCGCAACAGGACAGCGCCGATGCCTCGCTCAAACTCGCCCGGCGGACCCCCATCCCCGACCTCGGCGTGTCGGTCGACTACGACCACGACTTCCTCCCGAACAACCCGAATCCCGCCCCGTACAACTACGACGCCTACGACGTCATCCTGAGCGTCCCCATCCCGGTGCTCGACCAGAACCAGGGCAACATCGCCCAGGCCGCAGCCGCCTTCGAGCAGGCGCGGCTCGCGGTCGAGAGCCTGCGGCTCTCAATTCACGACGCGGCGGTGAAGGCGGTGGCCGAGTGGAACGCCAGCCGCGCCCAGCTCGCCGCCTACACCGCCGGAAAGAACCTCGCCGGGCGATCGCTGGAGATCAGCAAGCACGCCTACGAGGTGGGCTCCGGCACGCTCTTGGACTACCTCGACGCCCAGTCGAGCTACCGCCAGGTCGAGAGCGCCTGGCGCACCGCGCTGGCCCGAACGGTCGTCGCCGACCGAAACCTCCGCTTCGCCGCGGGGGAGGAGTTGCCATGAAGCCGTCCGCCATACTGCTCGCCGCCGTCGCGCTCGCCGCGTGCGCGGAATCGCCGCCGCCCGTGTCGCCCGAGGCCGCCAATCCCTCGCTCTTCACCGTCCCCGCCGACCAGCGCGCGAGCCTGGACGTCGTCACGGTCGAGCCCAAGCCGGTCCTGCGCACCCTCTCGGTCCCCGCGGCGGTGGCGTTCGACGACATCAAGACCAGCACGGTCATTCCGCTCGTCTCCGGCAAGGTCGAGAGGGTGCTGGTCCACGAAGGCGACCGCGTGCGCGCCGGCCAGCCGCTCCTCGTCATCGCGAGCCCCGACTCCTCGGACAACGCCGCCGCGCTCATCCGCGACCGGGCGACCCTCCAAAACAAGAGGGCGGTCCTCGCCCGGGACAAGGATCTGTACGCGCACCAGGCGATCTCGCTGGAAGAACTCCAGGGGGCCGAGCTCGACGCGACCTCCGCGCAGGCCCAGCTCCAGGACGACGAAGCGCACGTGCGCATCACCGGCACCGGCGTGTCCCACGCCGACCTGCTCGCGCCCATCGGGGGCTTGGTGGTGTCGCGGCAGGTCTCCGCGGGCAACGCCGTCTCCGCGGGGAGCACGCCCTGCTTCGTGATCACCGACCCCACCGTGGTCTGGGTGATCGCCCAGCTCTACCAGGAGGACCTGTCGCGGGTGCGCGTAAGCGACGCCGCGACGATCCACTCGCCGATCCTGCCGTCGCCGCTCGCCGGACACGTCACCTACATCGGCGCCGCCATCGACCCCGACACGCTCACCGTGCCGGTCCGGATCGCCGTGCCCAATCCTGGCGGGATGCTCAAGTCTGGCATGTACGTCAGCGTGGAGATCCGGCCCGGCGCACCCGAGAACGAGATCGTGGTCCCGACCGCGGCGGTGCTGCGCGACGACGACAACCTGCCCTTCCTCTACGTCCAGAAGGGCCCGGGTCAATTCGCCCGGCGCCACGTGGCCTTGGGCGACGTCGTTGGGGACGACTACGTGATCGCGAGCGGCCTCCATCCCGGCGAGCAGGTCCTCGCGGCCGGCGCGGTCTTCATCCAGTTCGCCGAGAACCTCTCCCAATGATCCACGGGCTCATCGGCTTCGCGCTCCGGCAGAAGTTCGTGATCGTGGCCGCGGCCGTCGCGGTGCTGGCGCTGGGCATCTGGTCGTTCCGCAAGCTCCCCGTCGACGCCTACCCCGACCTCTCGCCCCCCTACGTCGAGGTCATCACCCAGTGGCAGGGGCACGCCGCCGAAGAGGTGGAGCGGCTCATCACGATCCCGCTGGAAATCGCCTTCAACGGCGCACCCCGAATGGTGGTGCAGCGCTCGATCTCGCTCTACGGGCTCTCCGACATCATCCTGACCTTCGACTACCCGTCCAACCCCTACTTCGACCGCGAGCAGATCTTCCAGCGCATCGGCGACGCCTCCCTGCCGGCCGGGGTCACGCCCGCGATGGCGCCGCTGTTTTCCCCGTCGGGGCTCATCTACCGCTACGTGCTGCAGAGCCCAGACCGCAGCACCGAGGAGCTCAAGGTCATCCAGGACTGGACGCTGTACCGTCGCTACAAGTCCATCCCCGGCATCGCCGACGACTCCGGCCTGGGCGGCACCACCCGACAGTACCAGGTCCAGATCGATCCGAACCTGCTCAACACCTACCAGGTCGGCGTGGCCGACGTGGTCGACGCGCTGTCCAAGAACAACCAGAACGGCGGCGGCGGCTTCTACCAGCAGGGAGGACAATTCTACTACGTGCGCGGGCTGGGCTGGATCCGCGACCTCTCCGACGTCGGCAACGTCGTCGTGGCGACGCACAAGGGCGTGCCCATCCGGGTGAAGAACCTCGGGAAGGTGACCATGGGCCACGCCCCGCGGCTCGGGCAGTTCGGTTACCAGACGCAGGACGACGCGGTGGAGGGCGTCCTGTTCCTGCGCACCGGCGACGCGACGCAGACCGTGCTCGAGAAGGTGGAGGCGATGACCCGCTACCTCAACGAGCACGTCCTGCCGCGCGACGTGCGCATCGTGCCGTACTACGACCGCACCGATCTCGTCCGCCTCACCACCCGGACCGTCGAACGAAACTTGGTCCTCGGCGTGATCCTGGTGACGCTCGTCCTGGTGCTTTTCCTGCACAGCTTCCGCGTGGGCTTGATCGTCTCGACCACCATTCCGCTCGCGCTGGCGGTGGCGTTCGCGCTGCTCGAGCTCCGGCGCGTGCCCGCGAACCTGCTCTCGCTGGGCGCGATCGACTTCGGCATCCTCGTCGACGCGGGCGTCATCATGGTCGAGAACATCTTCCGCGAGCTGGGCGCGCACCGGGATCTCGCCGCGCCCCGCACGATC
Organism: Pseudomonadota bacterium; assembly: GCA_027451705.1. Taxonomy (GTDB): domain Bacteria; phylum Myxococcota; class Myxococcia; order Myxococcales; family JAKAPL01; genus JAKAPL01. The sequence continues at coordinate 5,065 of DAIDIT010000165.1, read as the reverse complement.
GCCGGCGCGGTCCTTCAGGCCGCCAAGGACGTCGGCCGGCCGATCTTCTACTCGACCGCGGTGATCATGGCCGCCTATCTCCCAATCTACGCGCTCGAAGGGCCGTCCGAGCGACTCTTCGCGCCCATGGCCGATACGGTGCTCTTCGCCCTGCTGGGCACGCTCCTCTTCTCGCTGACGCTCCTGCCCGTGCTCTGCGTGATCTTCATGCGCCACGGCGTGACGGATGCCGAGGGCCCCATCTACGCGGCCTTCAAGCGCCGCTACGTGCGCGTCCTGAACTGGTGCCTCGCAAACGTGAAGAAGACCGCGGCGGCTTGCGTGGCGATCTTCGCGGTGTCGCTCCTGACGCTCGCGGGGATCGGGTCCGAGTTCATGCCCAAGCTCGACGAGGGGTCGCTCTGGGTGCGCGCCACCATGCCGTACACGATCAGCTTCGACGAATCGAAGAAGATCGCGCCGAAGGTACGCCGGATACTGCTCGGCTTCCCCGAGGTGACCACGGTCGCCGACGAGCACGGCCGCCCCGACGACGGGACCGACCCCACCGGCTTCTACAACGTCGAGTTCTACGTCGGCCTGAAGCCCTACGATCAATGGTCCGGGCCCATCAGGACCAAGCCGCAGCTCATCGAGGCGATCGACGAGAAGCTCCACGCCTTTCCGGGCATCATTTTCAATTACACGCAGCCGGCCGAGGACGCGGTCGACGAGGCGTCGACCGGCCTCAAGAGCTCTCTGGCCGTGAAGGTCTACGGACGGGACCTGCACGTACTCGAGCGGATCGCCCAGTCGATCAAGAAGAGCATGTCGGGGGTGTCCGGCATCACCGAGCTGACCACCGTCAAGGAGCTGGGCCAGCCCAGCCTGGACGTGAAGATCGACCGCGGGAAGCTCGCCCGCTACGGCCTCGACGTCGCGACCATCGACGACCTCATCGGGGCGGCCATCGGCGGGGTCAGCGCCACCCAGGTCATCCAGGGCGAGCGCGAGTTCGATCTGGTCGTGCGGTTGGACAAGAAGTACCGCGACAACCCCGGGGCCATCGGACAGCTCCTCGTGACCACGCCGGGAGGGCAGCGCCTCCCGCTCTCGACGTTCGCGACGCTGACGGTGGGGCAGGGCGCCGCGTTCATCTACCGCGAGAACGGATCACGCTACATCGGAGTGCAGTTCTCGGTGGTCGGGCGCGACCTGGGCTCCGCGGTCGCGGCGGCGCGCGCGGCGGTCGCGCGCGACGTGCGGCTGCCCACGGGCTACGAGATCAGCTGGGGCGGCGAGTACAAGGACTACCTACACGCGCGCCGGCAGCTCCGCGTGATCGTCCCCCTCACGGTCCTGATCATGTTCTTCCTGCTGTTTGCCCTCTATGGGAACATGAAATTTCCCATACTCGTCGCGCTGGGCGCGACGCTCACCGATGCCGTGGGCGGGCTCCTGGCGCTCTGGGTGCTGCACACGAACTTGAGCGTCAGCTCGGGGCTGGGCTTTCTCGCTCTGTTCGGGATCTCGATGCAGACGGGCGTCATCTACATCAGCTACGCGAACAAGCTGCGCCAGGAGGGGATGGACATCGACGAGGCCACCCGGCAGAGCGCCGTCGTCCGCCTGCGGCCCATCCTCATCACGGCCCTGGTCGCGTGCGTTGGGCTGATGCCCGCGGCCTTCTCTCACGCCATCGGGTCCGACAGCCAGCGGCCCTTCGCGCAAGTGGTGGTCGGCGGCCTCTTGTCGCGGGTGGCGCTCTCCGTCTTTCTGCTCCCCGCCCTCTACAAGTGGTGGTCGCGCGCGGGCGACCGCCTGGAGGTCTGAGCCCCGGCTGCGGCGGGCGGTCGGGGAAGCGCGTCGACGCTCTCGGACGGCCTCACTCGGGGTAATGCCGTGAGTACGGACTGGACGTCGAGACCAGGCAGCGCCTTTTCGCCGAAGGCCGGCACCAGCACCGGCAGGCGGGAGCCAGACCACTGCAGCGCTGGGCGGATCGCCGCTGGCCTCGGGAGGGGCCTCACGGACGTGGCCGCGTTCGGTGACACGGACGTCCTCGTCTACCGGGTCGAACCGCGCTTTCCCGAAAAGCAGCGCCGGGCGAAGGATTCTCCTGGTTCGACGCGCACCCGTGGGCCTACGCAGAGCACTACGGCCTCGCGGAGATCCTGAGCGAGGACTTCCAGGACGGCCAGACCATTGGGCGCGTCGCGCTTCGCAGCCCGTTCCGCCGATTCCGTGCGGCTGCGGTCACGCCGCCGCGGGCGGGGGGAGGCGGAGCAGGGCGCGGGCCTGCGCGGGGGTGGCGAGCGGGCGGCCGCGGCGGGCGGCGGCTTTGCCGACCTCGGCGACCAGCTCGTGGCTGCCCTTCGCGAGCACGCCCTTCGACAGGTAGATGTTGTCCTCGAGGCCGACGCGGGCGTTGCCGCCCATCTCGATCGCCAGCTCCGCGAACGGCAGCTCGAAGCGGGACATGGCGGCGACGGTCCAGGTGCAGCCGGCCGGCAGCTTGCCCGCGAGGAAGCGGAGCGCCTCGGGGGTCGCGGCGAGCGCGCCCGGCACGCCGAGCACGAAATCGAAATGGGCGGGCAGATCGACGAGCCCTTCCTTCGCGAGCGCGAGCGCCTCGTCGACCATGCCGGCGTCGAAGCACTCGATCTCGGGCACCGTCCCGCAGGCGCGGATGCGCCGGGCGATGTCGCGGACGAGGGGGCGGGGGTTCATGAAGACCTCGTCGCCGAAGTTGACGGTGCCGGTCGTGAGCGTCGCCATGTCCGGCCGCAGCGCGCCCCGCAGGGTCAGCGGGCCGCAGCGCTCGTCGGCGGTCATGCCGACGGCGCCGCCGGTCGAGACCTGCACCAGGATGTCGGTCCGCGCGCGCACCGCACGGATCGCGGCGGCGAACAGCTCGGCCGATTGCGACGGGGTGCCGTCCGGCTCGCGCACGTGCAGGTGGATCATCGCCGCGCCGGCCTCGCGGCAGAGGCGCGCCTCCTCGGCGATCTCCTCGGCGGTGATCGGCAGGTACGGGGTCTGCGCGCGCGTGGTCTCCGCGCCGACGAGGCACGCGGTCACGATCAGCGGCTGCGGTTCGCCGGCCATCACGTTCCCTTTCGCTGGAGCGGCAGCGGGACGACGCAGGTGCCCACGGCGCGGCAGACCTCGATCGGCGCCTCGAGCAGCTCGCAGGCCGAGGGCGGGTGCGGCGGGCCGAGCGGGCGGATGACCTTGCGCGCCGAGAAGCGCATCTTGCGCGAGGTCTTCCCCTCCGAGACGATCTCGCCCTCGACCTCGAGGTAGTCGCCCGCGTACACGGGCGCGAGGAACTCGACGCTCTCGTAGGCGCGGAAGAGCCCCTCGTCGCCGTCCCGCCGGACGAGCAGCTCGGTCGCGACGTCGCCGAAGAGGCCGAGGACGCGCGCGCCGTCGACGAGCTGCCCGCCGTAGTGGGCGTCGTGCGACGACATCCGGACCCTCAAAGTCGCTTTCATGCGGCCTCCTTCTGGGTGAGCCGCGCGAAGAGGAAGTTCGCGACGTCGGAGGGCTTGGTGCCGGGGCCGAAGCCGGCGTCGTAGCCCAACTCGAGGGCGAGCTTGTGGTCGATGCGCGGCCCGCCGAGGACGAGGATCACCTTGCCGTAGATCCCCTGTGCCTTGCAGAGGTCGACGAGCTGGCGGGCGTTGTCCTTGTGCAGGTCGCGCTGGGTCACGACCTGCGACACCAGGATCGCGTCGGCGTGCCGCTCGCGGGCCTCGCGCACGAGCCGCTCGTTCTCGACCTGGCTGCCGAGGTTGTGGGCCGCAAAGCCCGGGTAGCGCTCGAGGCCGTAGTCGCCCGCGTAGCCCTTCATGTTCATGATCGCGTCGATGCCGACCGCGTGGGTGTCCGAGCCGGTGCAGGCGCCGACGACGACGATGCGCCGCCCGAGCCGCTTCTGGATCTCGGCGTTGAGCGCGTCGAAGCCGAGCTTGCGGACGACGATCTCAGGCACATCGATGGCGTTGAAATCGACGGCGGCGCTCGTCCGGCCGTAAACGACGAAGAAGCTGAAGCCGTCGCCCGCGGCCTCCATCGTCGCGACGAGCACCTGCTGGAAACCGAGCTTGCGGACGAACTGGACGGCCGCCTCCTTGGCCTTCTCGGACGGGGGGACGGGGAGGGCGAAGGAGAGCTGGACGTCCCCGTCGTCGCGCCGGTCGCCGTAGGGGCGCAAGAGCTGTCTCGGGCGCGTCTCGGGCATGGCGGAAGTCGTGTAGGTCACTTCCGATCCGCGGTCAATGCCTCTGCCGCTTCCCGTTCGGGCGCGGCGGCCCCATCTTGAGGACGTGAGGCGGGGGGGCTTGCTGATTCTGGCCGCGGGACTCGCGGCGTGCTGGGAGCCGGACGTGGGGCCGGTCGCCTACGAGACGGGCCACCCGGTCATCGACATGCTCGAGCCGGACGTCGGCCCGGTGCTCGGCGAGCCGGACGAGGTCTTCCGCGTCGACGGCTGGTACTGGACGCGCTACCGCGGCGAGTGGTTCCACTCGCTCGACGCCTACGTCTGGAGAAAGGTGCCGCCCGACGAGCTGCCCGCCGAGATCGCCCGGTTGCCGAGCGGGCCGTACGGCCGCTGGCGCGAGGGGCGCTGGCACCGGTGGGAGAGCTGGGACGAGGTACCGGCTACGCCGCCGTCCCCTCGAGGATCTCGAGGAACGGATTGAAGTAGTCGGGCGCGCGCGCGGCGACCCCGTCGAGCCCCTTGCCGCCGTCCGGCAGGCGCGAGACGTCGCCGAAGCGCGCCTTGCCGATCGCGGTCCAGAGGCCGTCCGCGGCGGTCTCCTCGAGCAGCTTCTCGGCGTGGCCGAGCACCTCGTGCGCCCTCCGGACCGTCAGGCTGCCCTTCCGAAGCGTGAACTCGGTGCCGAAGTGGCGCGCGGCGCGGTGGATGTAGTCCGCGGTCTCGAGCGCGACGAAGCGGTCCATGAGCACCGGGGTGTGGAGCGCCTCGGTCATCATGCCGAGGAGCTGGATGCCCTGGTGGGTCGTGGCCGCGACGAGGTCCGCCATCACGTCGTAGGCGTGGCTGAAGAAGATGTCG
>DAIDIT010000164.1 GCA_027451705.1 Pseudomonadota bacterium | reverse complement strand
TGGCGCCGGTCGCGCCCGTGACACCCGCCACGCCGGTGGGACCGGTCGGCCCGGCAGGTCCCGACGCGCCGGTCGGACCCGTCGGTCCTCGCGATCCGGGCGCGCCGGTCGGACCCGTCGGACCAGCGGGGCCGGTCGCTCCCTCCGCGCCCGCCATTCCAATGGCGCCCGCCGGCGACGGTTCGAACGGCGCGGTCCAGACCGTCCGGCCGCATCCCACGAGAGCGGTGGCCACGCAAACGCGCGCGAGGGCATTGGCAAGGTTCGTGGGCGCATCCTCCGGAATTCAACTCTACAAGGGTTTGCTCCACTTGCGCCAGTGCGGCACCTTCACGCCGCGTCGCACCCTTCACGTCGACACCTGCGGCTCGTACTCGGCCGCGTGCAGGTTGTACTCGGCCGCGTGCGGCTTGTACTCGGCGCGATGCAGCCTGCACTCGGTCGAAAGAGGCTTGTACTCGGCCGCGTGCAAGCTGTATCCGGCCGCGTGCGGCTTGGCATCGGCCCGATACGGCCTGCACTCGGTCGAAAGCGGCTTGTATTCGGCCCGATACAGCTTGCACTCGGTCGAAAGCGGCTTGTACTCGACCCGATACAGCCTGCACGAGGTCGAATACAGCTTGCACGCGGCCCGATACAGCCTGCGCGAGGCCCGATACAGCCTGCGCGAGGCCGGATACAGCTTGCACGGGCCCGATAAAGCTTGCGCGAGGCCGGATACAGCTTGCACGGTGCCCGATACAGCCTGCGCGAGGCCGAATACAGCTTGCACGCGCCGCGGTACAGGCCCCGCGAGGCGGGACACGGCCCGAGCGGGGGCCCCTACCGCTTGCACGGGTCCGAGTGCAGCGTTCGATCGGCCCGAGGTTCGCGCCGTCCGAGCGGAGGCACGCGGAACCGGCCCGAGAAGCACGTGCCTACGGACGAATGCGCCCTGCGCGGCAGCGCGCGCGGCCGGTGCGGACGCCGGCGTCGTGGCCACGGCGGCGCGCGGGTGTTATCTTGGGGAACCCACCCCGAGAGGCTGCACCATGTCCGAGAGTTCCCGCGTCGGCGGCGAGGTCGACGCCCTCTGCACCCGCTGCAAGATGCTGCTCGCCCACACCGTGCTCGCGATGGTGGGGCCGCGCATCGCCCGCGTCCGCTGCAACACCTGCCAGGGCGAGCACAACTTCCACCGCGCCACGGGCGAACGTGCCACCCCCGCGCGCGCGACCCGCACGGCCGCCCCGCGCACGCTCGCGGCGGCCGCGACGCGGGGCGCCGACCTCGACTCGCTGCTCTCCGGCCGCGACATCAGCCAGCCGCTGCGCTACGGGCCGGCCCAGACCTACGCGAAGGACGACGTGCTCGACCACCCGACGTTCGGCCTCGGGCTCGTAATGGCCGTCCGCGGCGAGAAGCTCGACGTCGCCTTCCGCGCGGGCGTCAAGACGCTCGCCCACGGCCGCGGCGGCGGTTCGGGGACCGTCCACCGGCTCGTCGAGACGGCGGCGGAGCCCGGCGCCGACGACGCGGTGCCCGACGCGTCCGAGGGATAGACCCTCAGCGCGCGATTGACGCGAGCGCGCGATCCATCCCCGCGAGCAGCGAGGCGGGATCGCTCTCGTCGTAGAGGTAGCGGTCCGGCGGCGGGCGGCCGGCCAGCGCGGGCTGGAGCTCGCCGTCCGGCGAGAGGAAGAACGTGCGCGGGATGTAGTCGCCGTCGGGGGCGTAGCGGCGCGAGAGGTCGGAGTTCTGGTCGGCGTCGAGCTTGACCATCACGAACGACTGCGACTTCAGGACGACGCGCGGGTCGTCGAAGACGCGCAGGTAGTTGTGACAGTGGGGGCACCAGGTCGTGTAGAAGACCAGGCAGACCGGCTTGCGGGTGGCGGCCGCCTCGCGCAATCCGTCGTCGTAGCCGGTCCACCGCACGGCGTCCGGCGTAAAGCCGGGCGGCCCGGCGCGGCCGCCGCGGCGCGATTCCCGCGCGAGCGCCGCCTCCTTCGCCGCGACGTCCACGCGGACGACGCCCAGCGGCGCGAAGCCCTTCGCCTCGAGCTTGTTTTCGAGCAGCACCGCGGCCGACCGCGCGCCCGAGACGTCGGCGACCACCGATTTGTAGCGGAGCAGGCCGTCGTGCAGCGCGGCGGGCGGCTTCGGCCCGCCCCAGCGCAGCTTCTCGAGCTGCCGGGCGCCTTCGGCGACGCGGCCGCCCTCGTCGAGGAAGTCGACGACGGCGACCTCTTCTCCGCACAGGAAGAGCTGCTCGAGCCGCACCTCGGCGGCGGGCAACTCGGACGCCGCCGGCCCGGCGGGCGGCGCCGTCGACTGGAGCCGGCACTCGGGACCCGCCTCGCCCGCGGAGAGCAGCGCCACGTCGAGCGCCCCCGGAGCGAGCGGCGCCGCGAGGGAGAGGGCGAGGAGACCGAGGAAGGGAGTCATGCCGGGCGGCCGTTCTGCGAGAAACTGTACCGCCCCCGCGCGGGGCGCGTCCAGGCGCGCGGCCGTGTAGAATGGATCCGTGACCACGGCGGCCGAAAGGTCTGCGGCCCCGGCGGATCGGGAGGGGCTGACGGTCGAGTCGATCTACCGGCGCCACGCCGCCGACGTCGCGCGCTGGGCGGCGCGGCTCGGCGGGCCGAGGCTCGAGGTCGAGGACGCCGTCCAGGAGGTCTTCACGCGGGTGCAGGACCATCTCGACGGCTTTCGGGGCGAGGCCAAGCTCACCACCTGGCTGTTCCGCATCACCCGCAACGTCGTGCTCCGGCAGCGACGGCGCGACCGCTTCCGCGCCTTCCTGCGCGGGCCGGCCGAAGACGCGGCGCGCGAACTGCCGGCCCCCGGCCTCTCGCCCGAGGGCAACGCCGAGCAGCGGCAGGCGCGCGAACGGATCGCCCGCGCGCTCGAAGGGCTGACGGAACGGCAGCGGACGGCGATCGTCCTCTTCGAATTGGAGGATCTTTCCGGCGAGGAGGTGGCGGAGCGCATGGGCGTCTCGGTCGGCAACCTCTGGGTGCTCTTGCACCGGGCACGCGCGGCGCTGCTCCGGCGGCTGGAGGAGACGCGATGAGCGCGGACCGCCGGAACGTGCCGCTGCGCCCGTGGTCGCGGACGGAAGGAAAGACGGCGGCCGAGGCCGAGGCCGCCGCCCTGCTCGACGCGCTGCGGTCGGCGGAGACCCTGTCCGACGAGGCGCTCGCGCGCGTCGGGCGGCGGATCGGGCAACCGCGACGGCACGCGCCCGTCGGGCCGCGGTGGGGGCTCGCGGCCGCGGGGCTCGCGTCGGCGTTCGCCGTCGCCCTCGTGCTGCGCACCGACCGGGAACCGCTGCCGCCGCCCGCCGCCGCGACGCGCGCGATCGCGCCCGACGACCGCTTCGCCGTCGCGCCGCCCGCGGCGCCGCGCCTCCTCGGCGGGTCGCGGACCGCGGCCGAAGCCGCCGGCCTGGGCGCACCCGAGGGCCCGCTTCCCTCGACCGCCGCGGGGCTCGAGCGCCAGCGGATCGCCATGCCCTCGGCGGCGCCGCGCGCGACGCGGCACGCCGCCGCCCCGGCAGAGCGAAGCGTCGCCGCGCCACAGGCGCTGCGCCTGGAGCGACCCGCCGCCGAGAAGGCGATGCGGCGCATGGACGCGCCCGAGGCCCTGCTCGCGGAGCAGCCCGCGCCCGCGAGGGCGACGGCGGGGCGCGCGATTCCGCCGGAAGACGTGCTCTCGGCCTTCGCGCGGCTCGCCGACGCGGGAAACTGCCGCGACGCGCTCGGGCTGCTGGGCGCGACGGCGCTGCCGGCGACCGGCGCGGATGCCGGACGCCTGCTGTTCGACCGCGGCCGCTGCCGCCTCGCGACCGGGCGGCGCGCGGGCGGCCGTCAGGACCTCGCGGACTACCTCGCCCGGTTCCCGCGCGGCCCCGACGCCGGCGAGGCCCGCGCCCTGCTCCGCTGACGGCGCTTTGACGCCGCGGCGCCGTCTGCTAGACGAAGGCGGTCGATGCGGCGCGCCGACCTCCCCTGGATTGCCCTCCTCGCCGCCTGGGGCGCGTGGCTGCTGCTGCCCGGCCTCGCGCACCCGAGCCTGTGGAACTGGGACGAATCGATCCACCAGGCGGTCGCGCGCGGCGTCTACGACAGCTTCTTCACCCCCCACGTCTATCCGAACCACCTCTACCCCGAGCCGACCGGCTGGGATTACTGGGTGAACGGCGGCGTCTGGCTGCACAAGCCGCCCCTTCCGTTCTGGCTCGGGGCGATCGTCATGCACGCCATCGGCGTGACCCCGCTCGCGCTGCGGCTCGTGTCGGCCGCCGGGATGATCGGCGCGTCGATCTGCCTCTTCCTGCTCCTGCGGTCCGCGACCGCGCGCCCGTGGGCAGCCCTCGTCGCCGCCGCGTTCCTCGCCCTGCCCTTCGGCTGGAAGATGGTCCAGGGCTACCAGTTCGGCGACGTGACCGACTGCACCGTGACGGGCTTCACGCTGCTCTCGACCCTCCTGCTGCTGCTCGCCGTCGAGCGCGACTCGACCCCGCTCGCCGCGGGCGCGGGCGCGGCGTGCGGCCTCGCCTTCCTCTGCAAGAGCGCGCTCGCCCTCACCCCGATGGGGGTCGCCGCCGCGCTCTGGATCCTCGGCGCGGCCGGCTTCTGCAAGGGGCCGCGGACCCGCTCGCTTGCCGCCCTGCTCGCGGCGTTCGTCGTGATCGCCGTCCCCTGGGAGATCGCCTGCGCGATCCGCTGGCCGGAGCTGAACCATCGGGAGGTCGTGCACACCTTCGGCCACCTCACCGGGCACACGGTCGAGAACTGGGTCCGGCCGTGGGACGGGATCTTCAACGAGATCGACCAGGCCGAGCTCTCGCCGCTGCCGCTGGCGCTGCCGCTCGTCGCGGGCCTCTGGCTGATCCTCCGCGCGCTGCGGCGGCGCGAGAGCGTGGTCCTGATCGCCGCGCTCTGGCTCTGGGCGGAGTGGATCGTGCTGACGGCCGCGCGCGTGAAGGTCCCCGCGGTCGCCTGGACGGCCGTCCCCGCGGTCTTCTTCGCGCTCGGGGTCGCGGTCGCCGACGCCTTCGGCCGGCCGGCGCTCGCCGCCGCGCTCGCGGGCGCTTTCCTCGGGCCGTCCCTCGCGGCGCACTGGCCCTCCCTCGCGCGGCTCAGGCTGGGCCTGCCGCGCTTCTTCGTCGAGACGCGCGACCGGCCCGGCCTCGTCGAGGGGCTCGCCGTGGCCGCGGCGGCGCTCGCGCTCGGACTCGTGATCCTCGCGCTCCGGCGCGTCCTGCCTCTGCTCGGACGCGCGCTCGGCGGGCTGCTCGCGGTCGGGGCGGCCGGGCTCGCGGCCTGGGCGCTCTTCGTCCAGGTCCCGCGCGCGCAGGCGGCCGCGCGCGACGAGATGGAGACCCAGTCGCTCTCGGGCTACGGCCGCGAGGCCGGCCTCGCCATCGGCCGCGCGAGCCCGGAGAAGAGCGTGATCTTCCTCGGGGTCGACCGCGATCCGCCGTCGTCGTTCGGCGTGCAGGAGCTCATCTTCTGGAGCGGCCGCGCGGTCTACCGGCGGGCGCCCGACCTTTCGACGGCGCGGCGGGCGGGCTGGCACTCCTACCTCGTCACCCCGGTCGCGCAGAACCTCGCCGAGGTGCCCGGCGTGCCGGCGGCGAGCTGGCTGCGCGCCTACGACCTCGACGCCCCGGCCGTCCCCGCGGCACTGCCGCCCGACCTCACGCCGCTGCGGGTGCGCGAGGGCGACATGACGGTCCTCGGCTACGCCGCGGCGCCCGGCGACGGCCGGCGCGGGCGCTACGCCTTCTTCGTCCACGCCGGGGGAGCGCCACAGCGCCTGGCCGTGCGCTTCCACACCCGCCACGGGGACGAGAACGGATTTCTCGACCCGGCGATGTCGCTGACCCGCATCCCGCCGGGCGCGCCCTGGTTCGTCCTGCCCGCGCTCGGGCCGCCGCCCGACGCGTTGGTCTCGATCGACCTGCCGGGGGCCCAGCCGGTTGCCGTACTCGGGACCGTCCGCTGACGCCGCCCGTGCCTATCCTTGCTCGGCAGGATGGGTTGCGGGGGGCGAGCATGGGTCATCGCGGCGGCGGCTCTCGTGGCGGCGGCGCCGGCGGCCGGCGCGGCCCCGCCGATCGACCTCGAGCTGTCGGTGACGCCGGGGCTCGTCGGCCCCGCGCCCTTCTGGGTCGAGATCGACGCCTCGCGGACGCGGACGGTCGACCCGACGAACTGGATCCGATCGATGCACATCCGCGCGAGCGACGGGACCGAGACCGACACGGGCGTCCTGCGCGACACCTTCACCGAGCCCGGCCGCTACACCGTCACGATCGAGGCGACGGACTCGGACGGCGTCCGCGCCGAGAAGACGCTGGAGGTGACCGCCACGCTGCCGTCCGGCGCCGCGACGGCGGGCAACGGCCTGCGCCTCTCCATGTCCGCCGACCCGGGCTTCGAAGGACCGGCGCCTTTCTGGGTCCAGCTCGACGGCGGCAAGTCGACGACCGCGGACCCCAACGACTGGATCTTCTCCTACCGCTGGCGCGCGAGCGACGGCGGCACGGGCAGCGGCACGCGCTTCGAGCACACCTTCGCGCGCCCCGGCAGCTACGCCGTCACGCTGACGGCCGAGGACATGCGCGGCCGGCGGGACCAGGTGACCCGCGTGGTCACCGTCACGGCCCCGGAAGCAACCGCGCCGCGCCCGGTCGTCGCCCCCCGTCACGAGCCATAAACCCCGTCTTATGCCCCGGGGCAGACCGTGCTCGCACCGATGAACGTGTTGACCGGCGTGTCGTAGCCGCCGGCCGGCGGTGCGATGAAGTGGCTGACCTGGATGCCGCACGCAGCCGCCGGGTAGTCCTCGATCGTGCAGCCGGAGATGACCGGTCCGGCCGAGCCCGCGGTGTCCGCCAGGAGGTTGATGGTCTGTCCGCCGCTGCCCCCGTACTGGATCGTGACGCCCTGGAGCTTCGTGGCCCCGAGTTGACTGCCTCCGCCGCTCGGTGCGTTCAGGATGATGTCGTCCCAGGCGCCCGGCGCAGGCGAGGGCAGGTTGCTCGTGAAGAGGATCGGGGCCGTCGGCGTGCCGGTCGCGAGGAGGACCGCCCGGCCCGAACCATTGGGGTCGAGATCGAGCGATCCTCCCGACATGAACTGGATCGTGTTCGGGGCCTCGATCGTCAACGTGGCGATGCTGTTGTTCGCGCCCTCGATCTGGAGGCCCGAGCCGCTGCCCTGCACGTTTCCGTCGGCGAGGTAGGGTAGCGGGAGCGCGCGCCACGTCTGAGTGACGGCCACCACCGCCGTGCCCCCCGTGCCGCCCTGCGTGTAACCCTGCCCGAGGATGAGGTCGACCGCCGTGCCCGCCGGTCCCGATATCGAGGTGGGGATGGTCGAGGCCTGGTTCGCCGCGACGACGAACGGCTCGTCGCCCGTCGCGACGTCGTCCACCTTGAGGTTCCCGGAACCCGTGGCGAAGCCCGCGTTGAAGTTGTCGTAGACGAGGCCGTTGCCGCCGGTGTGCGAGAACTCCAGGTCGTGGAGCAGGACCGGCACGGAGTTGGTGCCGCCGTAGACGATGAGCTCAGCCGGAGGCTCGTCATAGCTGTACCCGTCAGCGGGGCTGCCGCCGCCGCCGAATTCAAACTTCGCGAACGCGATCGTCGAGCCGGCGAGCACGTCGTCCGCGAGCACGATGGCCGACCAGTCGCCGGCCGCCGGGATCGCGGCGCTGGACGTGAAGGTGATGGGGGCAGCGGCAGTGCCGACCGCCTGGATGCCGCCCGGGTGGGCCGTGCCGCTGGCCGTACCCGTACCGATCGACAAGAATCCGCCCTTGTCGATCGCGATGTTCACGCCCTTGTCAATCGTGAGCACCGGATTGCCGCTGCCCTCGACCGTCGTCCCGGCGGAGGCAATGTGCCAGACGGGGCAAGCCGTTGTAAGCTCCATGTCTGCACCGATCGTACCCGGCAGGGTGCAGTTCGTCCCGCCCGAGCCGCCGCTACCACCGCCGCCGCCGTCGCTCCCGCCCGTCGGCGCCGGCCCGCAGGCGAGCAAGCCCGCCAGGAAAAGCCCCATCCACCCGATGGCCTTCGAAGTGTTCATCGTCCGATCTCCTGCCTGCGTTCATCGTTCGCCTCCCGCGAGGACGGGTCGGGCGGCCCTGCCGGGCGGAAATGGGTCTAGTCGGACTCCGGCAGAGCGGTCAAGCGGCGGCCTGCGAGCGGTTGCCACCCTCCCGGTATTCCTGTTACGAATCTCGTCTGATGCCGCGACTGTTCGCCGCCGCTCTCCTCGCCATCCTGCCCGGCTGCTTCGTCTTCGTCATCGGCGCCCCGGCAGCGGGCGCCGACGGCGGGCCCACCCAGTCGGTCACGCTCCCGGACGGCGGCACGGGCTACCTGCTTCCCGACGGCGGCGTGACCGGGAGCCTGGTCGAGGCGGTCTGCCACGCCAACCCCCAGTCGGGCCCGCCGGGGACGCAGGTGACGTTCGACGCGACGGAATCCAGCGGTTCGCCCGGCACCGAGGTCATCGCCTGGGCCTGGTCGTTCGGCGACGGGACCGACGGCGGCGGCGAGATCACCTCGCACGTCTACCCGGACGCGGGCAGCTTCACGGCCACGCTCACCGCGACCGACAGCAGCGGCGCCTCGGGCACGACGTCCTGCCCCACGGTCACCATCGGTCCCTGACGCCACCCATCGCGCCCGTAGAGATTCACTGACGCGGTGCGGAGGCCGTCGAGAAGGGTGCAGATGCAAGGCGCGACCGAGCGAGGACCGGTGGCAGGTCGAGGAGCTTGCCGAAGGCAAGCGACGAGATCTGCCGGGTACGAGGTTGTACGGTGAGGACCGCAGCGACCGAGCAACGCAGCAGATGCGCCCTTGTCGGCGGCCTCCGCGGGGACTGGAAAAAATGTCGCAGATCCCTTATATGCACCCCCGACGCGGCGCGGTGCGTCGTCGGCCGTATCCCGCGCCCGTGGAGATGTCATTGACGAGGCTCACGTCGGGTAATCCCGGGGGCATCGAGAGGACCGAATGAACGGCACGGCACCGCAGCAATCGGATTCGCAGCCCACCCACCTCAAGGTCGTCCCCAGGCCCGTCGCGGAGCTCGATGCGGTGACGGTCCGCTTCTGCGGCGACTCGGGCGACGGCATGCAGCTCACCGGCACCGAGTTCACCAAGAGCACGGCGCTCGCGGGCAACGACCTCGCGACCTTCCCCGACTACCCCGCCGAGATCCGCGCGCCCGCCGGCACGCTGCCCGGCGTCTCGGGCTTCCAGCTCCAGTTCTCGAGCCACGAGATCTACACCCCCGGCGACGCGCCCGACGTGCTCGTCGCGATGAACCCGGCCGCCCTCAAGACCAACCTGCCGGACCTCGTCCAGGGCGGGATCCTCGTCGTCAACCTCGACGCCTTCAACGAGACCAACCTCATCAAGGCGGGCTACAAGACGAACCCGCTCGAGGACGGCACGCTCGCGTCGAAGTACCAACTCTTCAAGGTCGACATCAACAAGCTGACCGAGCGGGCGCTCGAGGGCAGCGGCCTCAACGCCAAGGAGGTCGGCCGCTGCAAGAACATGTTCGCCCTGGGCATGATGTTCTGGATGTACGGGCGACCGATGGACAACACCATCGCCGGCATCCGGCAGAAGTTCGCGAAGAACCCCGCCGTCGCCGAGGCGAACGTCAAGGCGATCAAGGCCGGCTTCAACTACGGCGAGACGACCGAGATCTTCACCCACAAGTACGAGGTCAAGGCGGCGAAGCTCGCGCCGGGCCGCTACCGCAACATCACGGGCAACCAGGCGGCGGCGCTCGGTTTCGTGGCCGCGGCGCAGCGGTCGGGCGTCAGGCTCTTCCTCGGCAGCTATCCGATCACCCCGGCCTCGGACATCCTGCACGAGCTGTCGGCCTACAAGAACCACGGCGTGATGACGTTCCAGGCCGAGGACGAGATCGCCGGCATCGCCAGCGCCATCGGCGCCTCGTACGGCGGGGCGCTGGCGCTGACGACCTCGTCGGGCCCGGGCGTCGCGCTCAAGACCGAGGCGATGGGGCTCGCGATCATGCTCGAGCTGCCGCTCGTCATCTGCGACGTGCAGCGCGGCGGCCCCTCGACCGGCCTGCCGACGAAGACCGAGCAGGCCGACCTGCTCCAGGCGGTGTACGGCCGCAACAGCGAGAGCCCGCTGCCGGTGATCGCCTCCTCGACCCCGGGCGACTGCTTCGAGACCGCCTACGAGGCGTTCCGGATCGCCGTGAAGTACATGACCCCGGTGGTGATGCTGACCGACGGCTACCTCGCGAACGGCTCGGAGCCGTGGCCGATCCCGGACGTCGAGAAGCTGCCGAAGATCGAGGTGAAGTACCGCACCGATCCCGAGGGCTTCTACCCCTACCTGCGCGATCCGAAGACGCTCGCGCGGCCGTGGGCCGTCCCCGGCACGCCGGGCCTCGAGCACCGGATCGGCGGCCTCGAGAAGGACTTCACGACCGGCAACGTCTCCTACGACCCGATGAACCACGAGCGCATGGTCCGCACCCGCGCCGAGAAGGTGGCGCGGATCGCCGACGAGCTGCCGCCGACGAAGATCTTCGGCGCGCCGAGCGGCGACCTGCTCGTCGTCGTCTGGGGCGGGACGTATGGGGCGCTGCACGCCGCGGTCGAGAACCTCCAGGCCGAAGGCAAGCGCGTCTCGCAGGTCCACCTCCGCCACCTGAACCCGCTGCCGAAGGACCTCGGGGACGTCCTGAAACGGTTCAAGCACGTGCTGGTCGCCGAGCTGAACCTCGGCCAGCTCGTGAAGATCCTACGGTCGACGTACCTCGTCGACTGCAAGGGCCTCAACAAGATCCAGAGCAAGCCCTTCAAGATCGCCGAGGTCGTGGCCCGCTGCCGGGAGATCCTCGAGACGTCCAACGGAGCCCGCGCGTAAAGCGCGAGGCCACAGGAGATTCGACCATGAGCGCAGATCCCACCCCCCAGAAGCCGGTGCTCACCAAGAAGGACTTCCAGTCGGACCAGGAGGTCCGCTGGTGCCCGGGCTGCGGCGACTACGCCATCCTCGCCCAGGTGCAGAAGATCATGCCGGAGCTGGGCATCCCCCGGCACGACATCGTCTTCATCAGCGGCATCGGCTGCAGCAGCCGCTTCCCGTACTACATGAACACCTACGGGATGCACTCGATCCACGGCCGCGCCCCGGCGTTCGCGACCGGGCTCAAGGTCTCGCGGCCCGAGCTGTCGGTCTGGGTCGTCACCGGCGACGGCGACGGCCTCTCGATCGGCGGCAACCACATGATCCACGCGCTGCGCCGCAACGTGGACCTGAAGATCCTGCTCTTCAACAACCGGATCTACGGGCTCACGAAGGGGCAGTACTCGCCCACCTCCGAGCTCGGCAAGAAGACGAAGAGCACGCCGTTCGGCTCGGTCGACGCGCCGTTCGGGCCGATCCAGCTCGCGCTCGGCGCCGGCGCGACGTTCGTGGCGCGGTCGGTCGACGTCGACCCCGCCCACCTCACCGAGACGGTGCGGCGCGCCGCGCACCACAAGGGCACCGCGTTCGTCGAGATCTACCAGAACTGCAACGTGTTCAACGACGGCGCCTACACGTACATGACCGAGAAGGCGGTCCGCGCCGACGCGCAGGTGGTCCTCGAGAACGGCAAGCCGCTCGTCTTCGGCAAGGCCAAGGACAAGGGCATCCGGCTCAACGCCAAGCTCGAGCCCGAGGTCTTCCAGATCGGCAAGGACGGCCCGATCGAGCAGGCCCTCGTCCACGACGAGGAGAACGAGACGAAGGCGTGGCTCATCTCCCACCTCCGCCCGCCGCACTTCCCGACCCCCGTCGGCGTCTTCCGCGCGGTCAGCCACCCGACCTACGACGCGCTGATGAACGCCCAGGAGGCCGACGTGGTGAAGGCCAAGGGCAAGGGCGACCTCGGCAAGCTCCTGAACGCGGGCGAGACCTGGACGGTGAGCTGAACCGCGGGTCGTCGCTCGTTTTCGGAAGCTCCGGTCGGTCGATCGGAAGCTGCACTCGGCCTTTCGGAAGCTCCGGTCGGCCGATCGGAAGCTGCACTCGGCCTTTCGGAAGCTCCGGTCGGCCGATCGGAAGCTGCACTCGGCCTTTCGGAAGCCCCGGTCGGCCGATCGGAAGCTGCACTCGGCCTTTCGGAAGCCCAGGTCGGCCGA
>DAIDIT010000163.1 GCA_027451705.1 Pseudomonadota bacterium | reverse complement strand
CGTCGCGACCGCCGAGCCCGGCCTGCTCACCGTGCTGGACCTGCCCGCCGGACGCTAACGCCCGCCGGACGCTAACGATCGAGGAGCCCGCATGAACCGCCCCCCACCGCCCGCCCCGCCCGCCAGAGGCGCACCGCCCGTCGTGCGGCCGCCGATCACCGACCGGTCGCCGTTCGCCGGCCTGCCCGTGACGGGCCTCGCCGCCGACGCGCCGGTCCTCGACCCGACCGCGGCGGGGAACTGGAGCCGGCCGGCCGTCAACGAGATCGAGCGCGGCGCCATCCGCCGCTTCGCCGAGGCGCTCGGCGAGACGAACCCGATCTACTTCGACCCCGAGGCGGCCCGGGCGCAGGGTTACCGGGACGTCGTCGCGCCGCTGCCGTTCCCCTTCGCCCTCCGCTCGAGCTTCGAGCTGCAAGACACGGCGCAGCCCAACCGGACGGTGCTCTCGAGCGACCAGCAGATCGAGTCGCTCCTGCCGATCTGCGCGGGCGACCGCATCAGCGTGGTCTCGCGCGTCGCCGAGATCAGCCAGCGGCCCGGCAACGTCGGCCCGCTCGAGTTCGTCGTCGTCGAGGACGAGGGGCGCAACCCGGAAGGGCAGCTCGTCTTCCGGACCCGTCGCACCCTGATCATCCGCAGCGGCCGGGAGCAGCCGGCCGGGGGAGCCTGAAGCCATGCCGATCGCACGCAGGATCTACTTCCAGGCGCTCCAGGTCGGCGACGAGCTGCCCTCGTGGCAGTGCCCGCCGTTCGAGCGCATCCAGGCCGCCCGTTACGCCGGCGCCTCGGGCGACTTCAACCCGCTCTACTTCGACGAGCCGTTCGCGCGCGCGGCCGGCTTCCGATCGGTCCTCGTGCCCGGGACGCTCGCCATGGGCCCGCTCTCGCAGATGGTCCAGTACTGGCTCAAGGCGCCGTGCCTGCGGCGGCTCCACCTCAAGTTCCTCAAGATCATCTGGCCGGGCGATCCCCTCGTCTGCCGGGGCCGCGTCGTCGGAAGGCGCCGGGAGGGCTCCGACTACCTCGTGGACCTCGACCTCTGGATCGAGAACACCGACGGGGAGATGGTGGTCCGCGGCAGCGGGACGGCCGTCCTCTTCTACAGCGCGCAGGACGAGGCGCAGCGGATGGCGGGCGGCCCGCCGCTCATCGTCGACGAGCCGCCGCCCCCGCCCGCGACGCCGGCGGCCGCACCCGAGCGGAAGGCCCCCGCGCCCTCGAAGCCCAGGCCGGACGCCGGCGCCGCGAAGCGCGCAGCGGCCCGCAAGGCGTCCGGCAAGTCCAGGCGGTGAACCGAAGTCCTCTGGCGGGGCATGCGGCCGGCTTTTGCGCGGTTGCGCTGCTGCTCGCCGGTGCCGCCGTGCCCGCCGACTGGCTGTTCGAGGACCGGCTCGACCCGGCCTCGCTCGACCGCGCCATCGCGGCGCTCTCCGACGCGGCCGTCCTCTCCCCCGCGGACCCGGGCCCGCGGCTGAAGCTCGCGCAGGCGGAGGCGTTCTGGTCCGACCTGCACCCCGACGCCTCGCCGGACGACGCGGGCGCGCACCTCCAGGCCGGCATCCAGGCCGCGGGGGAGGCGCTCGCGCTCCTCTCGCCCCGGTACGGCCGGCGCGCGGAGCAGGGGGTGGGGCTGCTCGAGGCGCTCTCCGACGTCGAGCCGTCCGGCGCGATCGCGCTCTACTGGGTGGCCGCGGACCAGCACCGGCTCGCGGCGGTGCACGGCCTCGCTTGGCTGCTGCTCGAAGAGCCCGAGCTGCGGCGGCTCTTCCAGCGCGTCGTCGCGCTCGACCCCGGGGCCTGGTACGGGGGGGCGCTCCGGCACCTCGCCGAGCTGGACATCGCCCTGCCGATCGGCTTCGCGCCGGCGGACCTCGCGGTGCCCGCCCGGGAGCTCGCAGAGGCCGAGAAGCTCGGGCCGGAGGACCTCTCGACGCACGTCGTCTGGGCGGAGCGCTGGGCGGTCAAGGCGCAGGACTACCGGACGTTCCTGCGCGAGCTGGACGCCGTCGACCGGGCGCCCTGCGATCGGGCGCCGGAGCTCTGGCCGGAGAACGAGCTGGCGCGCCGGAAGGCCCGGGCGCTGCGGGCCGAGGCGGACGTCCTCTTCACCCGCCCGGCGCGGGCCGCGGTCGCAGCTCCGGCGCCGTCGGGAGCCTCCGGTCCGAAACCCGGACAGTAGGCCGGAAACGAACCCTCGCCGTCCCTGAACCTGCGAGGGATTTCAAGATGTTGGGCTTGGCCTGACGCGTGCTCTTCCCCTTCGCGGCGCCCATTTCGGGCGACCGGAGGTGATGGCACATGCGGACACGGATCGTCGCTCTCTCGCTGGTTCTCTTCGGACTCTGGGCCTGTGGCAACGGGGCTCCCTCGGCGCCCCCCGATGCCGCGACCGTCGACTCGGCGGGCGGCGGCTTCGTCGTCGGCGTCGACGCGGGCGCGGCGGACGCCCCCGTGCCCGCGGACGCGGGCGGCCCCTGCTTCCTCTCCGGCACGGTCACGGTCGCGGCGACCGGCGCCTACGTGCCGGGGGCGATCGTCCAGCTCGGTTCGGTCGCGAACGCGCTCACCGACGAGAACGGCGCCTTCACGATCGCCGCCCTCTGGCCGGCGACCGCGACCCTCACCGTCACCGCCCAGGGCTTCCCGCCGCAGTCCGTCGCGGTCGACCTCTCGACCGACGCGGGGGTCTGCCAGGCGGCCGTCGCGATCGCCCTCGAGACCTCCCGGCCGATCCTGTCGTCGGCCGACGCGGGCGTCCCCGACTGGATGGCCTTCGCCCCCGACGGCGGCCCGCTCTATGCGACCGACGACGTCTCGTTCTGGCGGCTGCCGCTGGACGGCGGCGCGCCGCAAGCCCTCGCGACTGGCGTGGACGACATCGTCCCGCTGGGCTTCTCGACCACGGGCGACCCGATCTTCTTGGACCAGTGCCGCTACACGGCGATCAACGCGCACCGGGGCGCGGACTGCACGCTCGTGTTCGGGCGCGGCAGCGGGGCCGCGACCGTGCCGATCCAGTACGTCGCCCAGGCGCCCGCCCTCGTCGGCGACACCGTGTTCTTCCAGAGCGGCGTGACCCCCAACCCGGACGGCGGCTTCTGGGGAAGCTGGTCGTACGTCGCGCCCGGCAAGAACCCGGTCGACTTCGGCGACCAGTTCGTCATGGACCCCGCGCCGGTGGCCGGCCGGGACGGCTGGTTCGGCTACTTCGACGACGCGCTCCCGAACCGCGTCGACTACCTGCCGACCGGCGTCGGCCCCGACGGCCAGAGCCTGCTGCCCTTCTCGGCGGTTCAGGCCGCGCCGGCGGCGATCGGCGTCTCGCCGGACGGGGCGACCGTCGCGTACGAGACCGGGGAGACGCGTTACGATCCCCAGCACAGCTCGGTCGCGCTCTTCTCGGGGCGGGACGCGGGCGTGCTCCCGGGTCAACCCGATTCCCAGCTCGCCGGGCTCACGGGCCTCGTGCCGGTCTCGCGGGACAGCGCGGTCGAGCTGTTCGACGGCGGCGCGGCCGTCCTGGAGGACGCCGACGGGGGCACGCCGCTCACGGCGAGCCAGGCCTTTGTCCTCGCGGACGGCTCGCTGCTGCTCTACGCACCCGGCACGCTGACGCACTGGCCCGACGGGGCGTCGGTTCCGTTCGACGACGGCTGGACGCAGCCGGTCCTCGCCCCGGGCGGCGGCCGCGTCGCCTTCCCCGGGACGCCGGCGGTCCTGGAGGTCGCGGGCTTCCGCCTCGACGCGCTCGAAGAGACGCCGGCGAGCGTCTCCTTCAGCGCCGACGGGGCGTCGATGCTGGTCGTCGCCACGGACCAGTCGCTCCACGTCGTGACCTTCCCCGACGGGGGCCCCGCCGACACCCCGCTCGAGGGCAGCGCCACCGTGGCGCTCTTCACGCCGGACGGGACGGCGGTCGTCTACGCGGGCAGCGACGCCCTCGGCGCGCCCGGCGTCTTCCTCCAGCCGATCCCTCCCGCCCCTTGATCTCCGGCGGTCATCCCGCCGAAGATGGGGCCCGTGACCTGCCCCTCGTGTGGTGAATCCGTCGCGGACGGAACGGCGATCTGCCCGAGCTGCGACGCGGTGATCGACGCGGCGGCGTTCGACGACGCGCCGGCCGCCGAACCCGCGCCCAAGCCGAAGCCCGCCTCGAAGCCGGCGGCGCCGGCCCGGGTCCCCGATCCGCGCAAGGCGGCGAAGCCGGCGGCCGCGCCCGCCGCGGCCCCGAACGTCAGCGCCGGCATCCGGCGCCGGCGGCGGAAGACGGTCGACGTCGACTACTCGCCGGACCGCGTCCTCGGCGACACCTGGGATGCCGTCCAGTCGCTGCTGCCCTTCGACCGGCTCGCCGTCCTCTCGGCGGCGGGGATGGGGCTCGCGCTGCTCCTGCCGTGGCGCACCACCCAGTTGGACGGCGAGATGATCGGCATGTTCGGGGGCGGCTGGCCGGTCCTTCTCTTCATCGCCGTCGCGGGTGCCGCGCTCTGGCTGCGCACGAGCGACGACCTCCGCGGCCTGCGCCCCGATCAGCTCGCGGGGGCGCAGATCCTCTCGGCCGCGCTGTCGCTCGGCTTCTGCGTCTGGTACTTCGATCAGGCGATCGACAACCACCCGTACAAGAGCATGCTCGGGGTGACGCACCTGCACACCTCGAGCCCGGAGCTGGGGGTGGTCGTCTGCGCCGCCGCGAGCATCGCGCTCGGCATCGGGTCCATCTGGGCGCTGATGGTGGAGCTCGGCAGCGCCGGCTAGTCGAGCAGGCTGCGGAGGTAGTCGAGGGCCGCGGGGTCGGTCCAGTCGCGCGGCCCGACGATCTTCGCGACGACGTTGCCCCGCCGGTCGATGACGTAGCTCTCGGGGTACTTCGACGTCCCGTAGGCCTCGCTCACGCGCGCGCCCTTGTCGAGCAGCACGTCGAAGGCCGGCTTCTTTCCACGGAAGAAGCCCTGGACCGCGCCCCAGTCGTCGTCGACGGAGAGGGCGACCATCGCGAAGTCGTGCCGATCGCCGAGCTTCTGCGCGAGCTGCCCCATGGACGGCATCTCCTCTCGGCACGGCGGGCACCAGGTCGCCCAGAAGTTGAGGAAGACGACCTTGCCCCGGTAGTCGGCGAGCGAACGGGCGTGCCCGTCGGCGTCCGTCAGGGTGAAGGGCGGGGCCGGGAAGTGGAGCCGCTCGACGTCGAGCGACCGGATCTCCAGGTCGGGGTCGACGACGGTCTTCTGGTAGTACTTGTTCGCGAAGACCCCGCCGATGCCGACGGCCGCGGCGATCGCGAAGACGACCTTGGTCGCGTGGCCGACCGGGCGGCCGCGCGTCAGCGTGGAGCGCGGGTCGAGCGTTCCCATCGCGAACGACTTGCCGCGCTCGATCCGCCGCTCGAGTGCCTTCTCGTCGACGTGGTGCTTGAACGCCTTGCGGCCGTCCACGTAGACGACCGGCACGTCGTGCTTGAACTGCTCGAAGAGCTTCGGGTCCCCCTCGATGTCGACCTCGATCAGGTCGAACGGCACCCGCTCCCGCACCCGATCGAGCACGGCCTTGGCCTCGTCGCAGAGCGGGCAGTCCTTCTTCGAATAGATTTCGACCTGCAGGGCCATGCCGGGCGCGCCATAGATAACAGACGGAGGCGACCCGCGACACCAAAACCCACCTGGCTAGCGCTGCACGGTCAGCGGCTTTGCGAGCAGGGCCGCGATCTTCGCCGGGTCCGCCTTCATGTCCCTCGCGCGGGCGAATGCGGCCGCGACCACGGCCCGGACCGCCTCGGGCGGCTGGTTGGCGGCGTGCGCGGCGGCGAGGAGCACCGAATCGGCCTGCCCGCGCAGGACCTCCGCGGGCGGCAGGCCGGCAACGGCCGCGGGCACCGCCGCTGCCGGCGGCGGAGGGGCAATCCCGAGCGCGTGGACGTCGTGGCCCGCGACCTTCGCGAGGCGCCGCGCCAGGTCGGGGTCCTTCGCATGCGTCGCGAGGATGAGCTTCTTCATCTGCTCGCCGTCGCCGACGCCGCCGTGCCGCTCAATCGTGCGCTTGGACGTCCCGACCAGCGCGGCGAGGGCCCCGTTCGTCCAGGTGCCCGTCACCCGTCGCGCTTCCCAGAAGAGCTCTTCGTAGCTGTCGGCCATCGGCGGTTCCTTCATCGCGTGCGCGGCGGCGAGATCGAGCCCTCGCCCATCGATCGGTGCGCTTTCGCCGCCACGCTCGCACAGGGTGGCGGCGTTGTCGAGCCAGATGCCGCCACCCGCGAAGCCGATGGCGGCGTCGATGACGTCATCGCCGCCAACGGCTCTCGTCGCATCTTCACTTGTCGAGAGCACGCCGCCACCTGCCGCGAAAACACCGCCGACTGCATCACACCTGTCGGCGCCGTTCTCGACATCGCCGACACCGGCGTCCAAATCACCGCCGCCCTCGCCTCCATCGGCGGTGTCTCGGCCGAACACGCCGCCAGCCTGGCTCCCTTTGGCAGCGTCGATGGAGAACCCCACGGCCCGCGAGCGAAAATCGCCGCCACGCCCGGCCCCGGCGTCAGCTCTGGGTCGCCGAGCGCCGCCACCGTCGCCATCTTCGCAGCTTTCCGAATCGAAAACGCCGCCACGCGAGCCGAACGCTCTCGTCATGCACTCCCCGCCACCGCCAAGCGAACCTCCAACGCCGCCACGAGCGCCGACACCCCTCGACGCAGCGTCGACATCACCCCCGCGCTCGACACCCACGCGCGAAACGGCGCAGTCGAGAGGACGCAGCGCTTCGTGTGTGGTACCCGACATGGCCACGCTCCAGCCACCCCCGCTCCAATGGCAGGGCCGACCGGGAAAACGTGGCGCGGACGACGGCATGATGAGCGACGAAACGTCGCGAGGCTGCGTCGGGTCGAGTCGACGACCCGCCAGGCAACAAGCCGTGGTCAGTGACAAACTCCTGAGACACACTGCCCCGTTGCACAGGGAGCGCACGGGGCGAAGGCTTCGACCGTTTTCAGGTAGCTCGATGTCACACCGCCTATGGCGAAGACGAGGCCGTTAGACCCCGTGCTGGCAGCCGCTGCCAGGCCCTCCTCGGCAGTGACGAGGGACGTGGTCGTGCTCCAAGTGCTCCCGCCGGGAGAGAAAACCTCCACGGTCGCGAAGCTCGAACCGCCGGAATCCTGACCACCGAGGACGTAAATGCGCCCATCAGGGCCTTCGGCTGCGCCCGGATACCAGGCAGGCACACCCAAGGCCGGCGCGGTGCTCCAACTGCTCCCGCCTGGTGTCAGCATCTCCACGTAACCGAGCGCGCCCGTCGCGTCGTGCCCGCCGATGGCGTAGATGTTACCGTCGGAGCCAGTCACTGCCGCGAGGGCTTCGCGCGGGTGATTGAGTGCTGGACCCGCGACCCAACTCCCGCCGCCGGGCGTGAAGACTTCGACCGTATCGACTGGCCCGGAGCCCGTATTGCCGCCGATCGCATAGATTTTGCCGTCGGAGCCTTCGACAACTGCGAGACCCTTCCTGGCAACAAGCAGCGATGGGGCGGGGCTCCAAGTGTTCCCCGCGACATCGTAGACTTCGACGGTACCGATTGCCTTTGTCCCGTCGTACCCGCCGACTGCGTAGATCTTGCCGTCCGAGCCAGTTGCGGCACCAAAGGCGTTCCTGGCCGTCGTCATCGCCGCAACGCTCGACCAGGTACCGCTCGCCGGGTCGTAGGCTTCCATGGAGGACAGGAACCCTCCAGAGTTCTGGCCTCCCAAGGCATAGATTCTACCGTCGGGGCCGGCCACCGCCGCAGGGTAGCCTCGGGCCGTTGACATTGGCGCTGGCGCCGAAGCCAGACAGGCGGCCGCAACGCACTGTTGTCCACTTTCGCAGAGTGTCATCGTCGTGCAGCCGCCCGTGGAGCAGGCCTTCCCGCAACTTCCGCAGTTCTGGCCGTCGGACTGGAAGTTCGTGCAGATTGCGCTCGCGCCACTGCCGCAGGCATTGGGCTTCACGGCCGGGCAGGCGCAGGTTCCGCCCGTGCAGTGCTGGCCGCCAGGACAGACCTGCCCGCAGCTCCCGCAGTTCTGGTCGTCGGTCTGGAAATACGTGCAGATTGCGCTCGCGCCACTGCCGCAGGCGTTGGGCGTCATGGCCGGACAGGCGCAAGTTCCGCTCGTGCAGTGCTGGCCGCCAGGGCAAACGTGCCCGCAGCTTCCGCAGTTCTGGTCGTCCGTCTGGAAGTACGTGCAGATCGCGCTCGCGCCGCTGCCGCAGGCGTTGGGTGTCGCGGCTGGGCAGGTGCAGGTTCCGCTCGCGCAGTGCTGAACGCTAGGGCAGACCTTCCCGCAGGCGCCGCAGTTGTTCTGATCCGATTGGAGGTCGGCGGAGGTCAGGCAAACTGCGGCGCCCGCTGCGGAGCAAGTGACGTACGGATAGGGGCACGTGCACGCGCCTGCGGCGCAGAAGAGGCCGGATGGGCAAGCATTCCCACAGGCGCCGCAATTCTCGGGATCGACCTCGAGGTCCGTGCAGCCGCCGCTGCAGGTCGTCCAACTTGCTGGACAGCCCGAACCCGTCGCGCCCATGGCGCCCGTTGCGCCGCCGGAGCCCGTCGCCCCGGTAGCCCCTGTCGCTGCCTCGGGTCCGCTCGCGCCCGTACTCCCCGTGGCGCCCGTAGGTCCGATGCCACCGGTAGGCCCCGTGGCCCCCAGGGGACCCTTTGGTCCCGGCGAGCCGCACGCTACGGCGACTGCGACCAGCGCCGTGACTGCAATAGCCGTCCTCGGTGACACACCCACCTCCATTTCACACGCCTGTCCGACCGATAGGATACACCCGTGTCCAGGCAGGACGAGACGGAAATCTCGCTCTGTCATTCCTCGTGCCTCCATGCTCGATCGTGTAAGGTCGGCGGGGGGGCCTGGCCGCAGCTCTTCGCGGAGAGGGACGACCTCGTCCGCGAACGCCGCTGCGTCGAACGCCCGCTCGGTGCGCTTTGCGGCGCCAGTGAACTGCCTGCGCGGACTCGCGACCCGCTGGCGGTGCGCGGGTGGCACGCGCACGTCGAGGCGGGGCGTCGAGCGCGTCTGTCACGCTTCGCGACCGTCGCTAACTTGATTGCGAGGGGCTGGCCTCTCGCTTTCGGCGAAGGGGTCGAGGGCTCGGAGGTTCGCGATGAACGTCTTGATCGTCTATGGCACGACCGAGGGGATGACCGCTCGGATTGCGCAGCGCATGGGGGAGGTCGCGGACTCGCTCGGCTGGAACGCGACGGTCTCGAAGGTGGAGGACGCGGAGCGGGAGCTGCCGCCCGGGCCGTTCGATGCGGTGCTCGTCGGGGGCTCCGTCCACATCGGCCAGTACCAGCGCGCGGTCCGGCGCTTCGTCCTCTCCCACCTGGAGATGCTGGCCGAGACGCGGAGCGCCTTCTTCTCCGTCGGCATGGCCATCGCCTCCAAGAACGAAGCCGACCGGCGCGCCGCCCGCCGCCTCGCCGCGGAGTTCCCCGCCAAGCTGGGCTGGCGGCCCAATGCGATCGAGGTCTTCGCGGGCGCGCTCATGTTCTCGAGGTACGGCTTCCTCACGCGGCTCGTGATGCGGGCGATCGCGCGGCGGGAGCAGGGGTCGGTCGACACGCGCGCCGACCACGTCTACACGGACTGGAACTCGGTCGAGCGGTTCGTGAAGGGCTTCCTCGCTCCGCGCGCGCCCGAGGTGCGGCCACCGCCGCCGATCGGAGAAGCGCCGTCGGCCCCTCTCTGACGCGCGCACGTCTCCTGGCGATAAAAGAAGAGGCCCCGGGGAGCTTTCGCTCCGCGGAGCCTCGGGTGCTGCTTCGGACGAATGCGCCCTTCTTACATCGGGGGCATGCCGTGGGCGCCGCCGCCCGTGGTCTTGTCCTCGTCCTTCGGCTTGTCGGCGATCATCGCCTCGGTCGTCAGCATCAGCGACGCGACGGAGG
>DAIDIT010000162.1 GCA_027451705.1 Pseudomonadota bacterium | reverse complement strand
ACCACGACCTCGGCGGCCGCCTGAGGAAGCTGTCCCTCCGCGTCGCGTCCGGCGACGCCGGGCTGCGCCTCGACAAGTTCCTCGCCGCGCGTTCGGGCCTCTCGCGCGGCGCCTGCCGCAAGGCCATCGCGGAGGGGGGCGTCTGGCTCGACGGCCGGCGCGTGCTCCGCCTCTCCCGCCCCGTCGCCGCCGGGGAGAGCTACGCCCTCGCCCTCGAGACCCGCCCCGCCGAAGCCCCGGCCGAGCCGCGGCTGCTGTACGAGGACCGCTGGCTCGTCGCGCTCGACAAGCCCGCGGGCCTGCCGACCCAGGGGACGCCGGCGAGCGCCGCCGCGAACGCCCTCGCGTGGGCCGGGCGCCGCTGCGGCGTCGAGATCCACTCGGTCCACCGGCTCGACGCCGGCACGAGCGGCGTGCTGATCGCGGCCAAGGGGGCGGAGGCCGCGAGCCGCCTCGCCGCGAGTTTCCGGTCGGGAGAGGTCGAGAAGCTCTACCTCGCCGCCGCGACCGGCCGGTTGCCGGGGGTCGAAGGGACGATCGACGCCCCCCTGCGCCGCAGCCCGACCCCGGGCCGCTGGCAGGTCGCCTCCGCCGGCGGCCTGCCGGCGCGCACCGACTGGCGGCGCCTCGCCGAGGGCGCGGGGGCGCTGCTCGTCGCGGCGCGGCCGCGGACCGGACGGACCCACCAGATCCGCGTCCACCTCGCGCACGCGGGCGCGCCCATCCTCGGCGATCGGCGCTACCGCGGCGCGCCCGCCCTCCCCCTGCCCCGCGGCGGCTCCTTCGTGGCGCGGCGCCCGCTCCTGCACGCCGCCCGGATCGCCCTGCCCCACCCCGAGGACGGCCGGCCGTTCCAAGTCGAAGCGCCGCTGCCCGACGACCTCGCGGAGCTGGTCGACGCGCTCGGGTGGCGCGATGCCCTCGCGGGCGCTTGACCGGTCCAGCTTCCGCCTGCTACCGACACGCCGTTCGACCGCACGCGCGGTCGCCTTCAACGGAGCGGAACATGATGGGACGCAACCTGGGAATCGCCGCAGCGCTCTTGGCCGCTCTCTCCTGCGCGGGCGGCGGGGGAACACCCACCGCGGGCACCGGGAGCGGAAGCTCGTCGGGCAGCGGGAGCGGCTCGTCGGGCACCGGGAGCTCGGGCACCGGGAGCTCGGGCAGCGGAACGAGCGGCGGCCCCTCCGGTGTCCACGCATTCCTCGGGACCTGGACGGTCTCCGGCAACGCGACCTACAACTGCAACGCCACCTCGATCGGCACGGGAACCGAGAGCGGCTCGCCGTCCTCGTCGGCGTACAACATCGCCTTTGCGGCCGGCACTTCGGCCGACCTCGTCTCGATCGATTCTGCCGGCTGTCAGCTCCTCTGGTCGGTCCAGGGTCAGACGGCCTCGATGGAACCCGGCCAGTCGTGCACGATTACGGTGAGCGGCGGCAGCGCACAGGTCCAGATCGATTCGAGCAGCACGATCAGCTTGACAGTCGTCGACGCGAACCACCTCTCCGGGAACGGAAGCGGGCGAAGTATGCTCAGCGGAACCGATCAATACGGCGACAGCCTGGACGGCACCTGCACCGCCAGCGCCGTCGGCACCCTGATCCGGTCCAACTGATTCTCCGCCGTGCCGCTCGCCGCCGTCTGCCAGATGAACTCCGGCCCGGACCGGAGGAAGAACCTGGACTCGGCGCGCGAGCTGATCGCGAAGGCGGCCTCGCTCGGGGCCAGCCTCGTCTGCCTCCCGGAGAACTTCGAGCTGATGGCCTCGGCGCAGGAGAAGCGCGCCCAGGCCGAGCCGCTCGGCGGCCCCACGATCGCGGGGCTGCGCGACCTCGCCCGCGCGCTCGGCGTCACCCTGCTCTGCGGCTCGTTCGCCGAGCGCTCCGCCTCGGAGGGCAAGATCCACAACACGAGCGTGCTCGTCGGCCCCGACGGCGCGATCCTCGCGACCTACCGCAAGATCCACCTCTTCGACGTGGAGATTGGCGACGGGGCGACCTACCGCGAGAGCGAGCTGGTCGCCCCCGGCGACGACCCGGTCGCCTCCGACACCGCCCTCGGGAGGCTCGGCCTCTCCATCTGCTACGACCTGCGCTTCCCGGAGCTGTACCGCCGGCTGGTCCGCCAGGGCGCCGAGATCCTCGCCGTCCCGGCGGCCTTCACGCTCGCCACGGGCCGCGACCACTGGGAGGTCCTGCTGCGCGCCCGCGCCGTCGAGAACCAGTGCTACGTCGTGGCCGCGGCGCAGTGGGGCGAGCACCCCGGCCGGCGCGTCACCTACGGCCGCTCGATGATCGTCGACCCGTGGGGAACGGTCCTCTGCCAATGCCCCGACGGCACGGGCGTCGCCGTCGCCGAGATCGACCGCGCGGCGCTCGCCCGCATCCGCCGCGCCCTCCCCGCCCTCGACCACCGCCGCCTGGACTAAGTCCACTCCGTCGCGGCCGGGAAGAGCAGCACGTCGGCGATCCGCTCGGCGCCCACGAGCAGCATGAGGAGCCGGTCGAGGCCGACGGCGACGCCGCCGGACGGCGGCATCTTCCCGACCGCCGAAAGGAAGCGCTCGTCGAGCGGGTAGACCGGCCGGCCCGCCGCGCGCCGCTCCGCCTGCTCCGCGACGAGGCGGCGCCGCTGTTCCTCCGCGTCGTTCAGCTCGCCGAAGCCGTTGGCCAGCTCGAGGCCGCCCGCGTAGAGCTCGAAGCGGTCCGCGACCGGGGGGTCGCCCGGGAGCAGCCGCGCCAGCGCCGCCATCGAGGCCGGGTAGTCGCAGAGGAAGAGCGGCCGCGACGTCCCGAGCGTCGGCTCGACGCCCTCGACGAAGAGCTGGAAGAAGACCTCCTCGAAGCTCCGGCAGCCCGGCTGGAATCGGTGGCCGCGCGCCTCCGCGGCGGCGCGCAGCGCCCCGCCGTCGCGCAACAGCAGCGGGTCGAGGCCGAGGCGGGAGAGGAAGGCGTCGCGCACCGAGAGCGTCTGGAACGGCGCCGCGAGGTCGCAGCCGCCCGCCGGGCGGAATTCGGCCGCGGCGGCGTGGATCAGCGCCTCGAGGTCGCGCCGAATCTCCTCGGCCCCGCCCGGCGATCGGTAGAATTCGAGCATCGCGAACTCGGGGTTGTGGTGCGCGGCGACCTCCCCGTTGCGAAACGCCTTGCAGATCTGGAAGACGTGGCCGAAGCCCTCGGCGAGCAGCCGCTTCATCGCGTACTCGGGCGAGGTCTGGAGGTAGAGCCTCCGCGCGGCCGGCCCGGGGAACTCGGGCCGGTACTCCGACTCGAAGGCGGTGATGTGCGGCTCCATGCCGGGCGCCGGGAGGAGGCAGGGCGTCTCGACCTCCTGGTAGCCCCGCGCGGACAGCTCCGATCGGACGATCGCGTAGAGGCGGGCGCGCGCGGCCGCGGCCTCGCTGCGAGGGCGCGTGCTCACCCCCAGAGCGTCCCCAGTCGGGCCGCGCCCAGGGTCGCGAGCCCGCCGCCCACGAGCACCAACAGCGGGTTCGCCCGGAAGATCAAGAGCGCCACGAGGCCGGCGGCGACGACGGCGAGGCTGATCGGGGAGGCGACCGAGATGTCCGCGAGGCTCACCATCGCCGCGAGAAGCATGCCGATGACCGCCGGGCCGAGCGTCCGGATCGCGCCGCGCAGGATCGGGCTCTGGCGGAACTGGTCGAGCCCGCGGCCCGCGAGCAGCGTCATCGCCATTGGCGGCCCGAACATCGCGAGCGTCGACGCCACCGCGCCCGCGAGGCCCGCGACCCGGTAGCCGATGAACGTCCCCGAGATCGCGACCGGCCCCGGCGTGATCTGGCCGAAGGCGATCGCGTCCGAGAACTCCGCGCTCGACAGCCAGTGGTGCGAGCGGACGACGTGCTGCTCGATCGCCGGGATCATGACCAGGCCCCCGCCGAACGTGGCGGAGCCGATGCGGGCGAAGACGTGGACGAGCCCCGGGAGCGTCGCGAGTCCCGCCCCGACCAGGGCGACCTTCGCCATTGGGAGGAGCAGGAGACCGGCCGCGGGGGGGCCCCTCCCTTCCCGACCGACGGGAGGCGCGGCGGGCTCCCCGCGGCCCTGCTGCCGCCACAGCGCCCCGCCCGCCCCGAGCGCCGCCGCCGCGATGGCCAGCTCGAACAGGCCGATTTTCGCCCAGGCCATCGCCAGGCAGGCGAGCAAGGCCAGCACGACGTCCGCGACGCTGCGGAGCGCGTCCCTTCCGATGTCGTAGACCACCGCGCCGACGATCGGCACCATCGCCACCCCGAGCCCGTCGAGGAAGGCCCCCATGTCCGGCACGCCGCGCAAGAGCGGGTAGATGGCGGCGAGCACCACCATGACCGCCGCGCTCGGCAGCAGGAACGCCGCGCCGACGACGACCCCGCCCGCCGTGCCAAATTCCCGCTGCGCGACCAGCGTGAAGAGGTTCGTCGCGCTCGTCCCCGGCAGGACCTTCGCGACCTCGAGCATCTCGAAGAACGGCTCGGGATCGATCCAGCGGCGCCGCTCGACCAGCGCGCGCCGCATCTGCGCGAGCACCGAGAAGCCGCCGCCGAAGCCCGCGATCCCCAGCCAGAGCGCGAGCCGGACGAGCGCGCCGAACGGCGGGCGCGAAGCGGCGGAGATCTCGTCGGCCATGGACGTCGAAGGGCGCAGTCTAGCACGCGCGGGGGTTCGACGGGTCCAATGCGCGTCAATGCCCCGGGTACTTCGACCGACAGGCCGCCTCCGCGTCCGGGTCGACCCCGGCGTCGGGGAGCGCCGGCACGTCGAGATCCGGGTGGCCGAAGTCGAACATGTCGAACGGCGGCACCGCGTTCGCGTCGCGCCGCGTGAGCGCGGGCAGCCCGAAGCGG
The DNA here is from genome assembly GCA_027451705.1 of Pseudomonadota bacterium. Lineage (GTDB taxonomy): Bacteria > Myxococcota > Myxococcia > Myxococcales > JAKAPL01 > JAKAPL01. The sequence continues at coordinate 2,587 of DAIDIT010000162.1, read as the reverse complement.
GCCTCGACGAAGCGGAGGATGCTCGTGTGATCGGTGACCTGGTGCGAGACGAAGCCGCGCTTCGCGTACGGCGAGACGACGAGCAACGGCGTGCGGAAGCCGGTCTGGTCGAACTGCGCGGCGAAGCCGCCGTCGGGGATCTGCGGAGCGAAGCCGTCTGGAATGCACGCGGGCTGCGGCGGGACGTGGTCGTAGAGGCCGCCCGTCTCGTCCCAGGTGAGGAAGAGCGCTGAGCTCGGCCAGTCGGGGGAGGCGAGGAGCGCCTGGACCACGCGCTCGACCCAGGCCTGTCCGATCTGGAAGTCGGACGGCGGCTCCTCGTCGCTGTTGACGACGCCCTGCAGCGCGGAGGCGTCCACGAACGAGACGCTCGGCAGCGTCCCCGCCTGCGCGTCGGAGAGGAAGCGCGAGAACGGGAGGAAGTGCGTCATGTCCGCGGAGTAGGTGTCCGCGAGGAGCGCCCCGGTCGGCAGGTCGACCGCGTAGTCGTTCCAGCTCACCCCCGCGTCGTCGAGGCGCGTGAAGACGCTCGGCAGGAGGTTGCCCTGCGAGTCCGTCTGCGGCGGGAAGACGTCGGCCGTCACGCCGAACGCCGTCCCCGCCATGTAGAAGAGGCGGTTCGGGTAGGTCGGCCCGAGGACCGACTCGAAGTGGCGGTCCGAGATCGCGAAGGCGCGGGCGAGCGCGTAGTAGAAGGGCAGGTCGCTCCCGTCGTAGTAGCCCATCGCCCGCGCGCCGGTCGGGTCGCCCGAGGGATCCTCGTTCCCCGCCTCCCGCGCGAAGCCGTCCATGCCGCCGTCGTCGACCTCGCGGTGGACCACGTCCCAGGCGTTGCTGACCCCGTCGAAGCAGGCCGCCGTCTGGTGGAACCGCGCGACCGTCTGCCCCGGGTGGGCGGGGTCCGGGTTCGTCGCGCCGGGCGCGGCGCCGTCGACGGTCTGGCCGGGAACCGTGAGCGCGGAGAAGTAGTGGTCGAACGGCCGGTTCTCCTGCATCAGCAGGACGATGTGATCGATCGGGATGTCCGAACCCACGGGGAAGTCCGCGAGCGTCTTCTCCGGCAGGTCACCGCGGCCGAACGCGCAGCCGGCGCGCAGGGCGGCGAGGTCCGGCCCCGCGTCGGGCGCGGCCACGGGAGGCGGGTGCGCGCAGGCGACCAGCGCCGCCCCGGCGATGCCGGCAAGTCCCGCCCTCCACGCCATCCCACGCATGCGACCCACGATCGCGCCCGGCGACGCCCGCGGTCAAGCGACGGCGCCCGTCAGGCGGCGGGCGCCCCCACCTCGGACGCACGGGCGGCGGCGCCGAACCGCCGGCGGCGGTAGAGAATCTCCAGGCCGATCAGCGCGAGCCAACTGTTTCCGATGACGACCCGCCAGCCCATGAACTGGTCGAGCGTCAGCCGGAAACTGAGCCAGAGGTAGAGGCCCGCCCGCGCGAGGAAGAAAAGGCCCCAGACCACGTTCAGGCGCGCGACATAGGGCCGGGCCTTCGGGGGCAACGCGTGGCCGAGCTGCTTCTCGGCGAGCTCGACGATCACCGGCCTGCCGATCACCGACGACCCCAGGAAGAAGAGGGCGATCGCCGTCCCGCCGAAGACCGGCTCGAGCTTCAGGAACGTCCCGTTCGTCGCGTAGTGGAGGTCGAGCCAGCCGAAGACGACGAGCGCGACCGTCACGTAGGCGGTCATCGCCGAGAAGCGCCGGGTGCGCCGGATCTCGAGCGCGAGGCTCACCGCGCCCGTGACCAGCCCGGCGACGATCGCCGCGCGCAGGCCGAGCGTGTGCTCGAAGCCGTAGAACACGAGCAGCGGCCCGAAGGTCTCGGACACGAACCGCAGCGTGTTTCCGTTGATCAGCTTCTTCACGCCGCGAACCTCCGTTGGACCCCGGGGGGCCGAGGGCCCCTGTGGCCGCGACGGCCCCAATCCGTCATTACCACGGGTCGCGGTCGTCAACGCTCCTCACCCGCCTTTCTCCTTCGTCCCTTTCGGAACGGAGTCGAAGAACTTCTCGGTCACGCCCCCGGAGCTCCACTCCGACCGGAGCCGGGTCTTCCTCTCCACGCGGCGCAGCCCGGTGAGGAGCTGCCGGTTCAGGTCGCGGGCGCTCGCGCCCTCCAGACTGGCGTTGACCTCGAAGCCAGCATCCGTCCGCTCGATGGTGCCCGCGGCGCCGACGAACTCCCGGAGCACGCGCTCGATCGCCTCCGGCCGCTCGCTGCTCACCGTCGCCGTGAACTCGAACCTCTTCATCGCACCCGTCCCTTCGGCCGCCCTGCGCTTCGACCCACCGGGCCGATTGCCTTTCCATCAGATCGGGCAGCCACCGGGTCCGCGGTACGCGTGCCCGCGAGAGCAGGTCTTCCACCGAGTCGTCACGGTCTTCTCTCCCGAGGAGCGAGGGTACCATGGACGTCCTGCTCCGCCACGGCCCACCGCCATCGTCGCGGCCCTACTGCGCCCGCTCGCCGCGGTCGTCCGACCCGTCGGCCCCGCGCTCGGTGCGGTCGCGGCCGTGCCGCTCGACCGCCGCTCGAGGGCGCGCCTGCCAGAGGGCGAGCGAGCTCAGCACGATCGTCGTCAGGA
>DAIDIT010000161.1 GCA_027451705.1 Pseudomonadota bacterium | reverse complement strand
TGGTGGAGGTCCCAGAGGTGGCCGACCTGGTGCACCGCGAGCTTGGCGAGCGCGGGAATCCGACTGTCGGGATCGGGGGGAAGCCCGGCCGCCGACGCGATGGCCTTGTCGCCGCCGTAGCGGGCGTAGCCCTGAGTCGGCAGCGGCCCCACCGAGCTCGGGCGCTCGGCCAGCGCGGTCTGAACGAGGAAGAGGATCTTGTCGTCGGCGAACGTCTTGACCGGCCCCGCCTCGCCCAGGACCTTCGACGCGTCGAGGCGGTCGCCCTCCTGGGCGTCCTCCGGAACTTCGAGCTCGCCGGCGTGCTCGCTCCCGACGCCGTAGGCGGCGAAGAGCGCCTTGCAGACGGCCTGGACCTCGTCCGCCTCGAACGGCTCGAGCGTGACGACGTGGATCACCGGCGCCCCCGCTTCGCCGGCTTGGCCTTCTTGCCGGCCTTGGTCTTGGGCTTGACGGCCTTCGCGGCGGGCTTCGCCTTCTTGGCCGGCGGCCGGGCGGCGACTTTGGCCTTGGGCGCGGTCTTGGGCGTCGCGGCGGGTTTCGCCTTCGCCGTGCCCCGGGCCGAGGCGGTGCGCGGAGGCCGTGCCACCGGAGCTTCGTCCACCATCGCCTCGGCGTCTTCGGCCGGGGGCGGCTCGGCGACCTCGGGTGTCTCGCCTGCCTCGACCTCGGCTTCGCCCTCCATCCCTTCGAGCCCGAGCGCCGCGTCGTGTGCCGCGGCGATTCGCTGCGCCTGGGCGGCCGCGCGCGGGGTCCCCACGGCCGGTGAGAGCCCGACGTCGATCGCGTCCTCCGCCGTGCAGGCGGACATGCCGAGCGAGACCGCGACCTCGTGGACCAGCAGGTGGCGGGCGGCGTCGTAGAGCTCGCGCTCGCGCTGCGGAAGGGGCCGGAGGAGCGCGAGCGCGTGGAGGCCCTTGAGCACCTCCGCGGTCCCGAGGAGGCTGCCGCCGACCATCTTGTCCGCATGGGTGCGGTGGCGAATCTTCCAGTCGAGCTCGGGGTCGTCGCCCTCGGATGCGAGGAAGCGCAGCACCGCCTCGACCTCGGAACGCGCGGCGACGTGGCGGAGACCGATGGAGGCGACCTTGGCGCGCGGGATCATGACGGTGGCGCCGTCCTCCTCGCGCTTCATGGTCAGGAACTCACCCTTGACCCCGCCGATCTCCTTCACCTCGATGCCGGAGATGAGGCAGACGCCCTGGTTCGGGTAGACCACCCGTTCGCCGGCCTGGAGCGCGGCTCCGTCGATGGAGGCCGGTCCGCCCGATTCGGCTCGGGGTTCCTGCGCTGTCTGGGGCTGGGTTTCCGTGCCCACGGCGGGAGCCTTCCTAGCAGGACAGGAGTCCCGGCGTCAACGCGCGCCGCGGCCCCCCACCGCCGGGCCGTTGACCGCCCGGCTGCTCCCGGAGTACATCCCCGTCCCATGAAGCCGGTCGCCCTGCTGGTTCTCGGAGCCCTCGCCGTCGCCGCCTGCCAGGGGGCAGGGAAGGTTTGCACCACGGACTACGACTGCGCCGGCGAAGGCGCCGACATGGTTTGCCTGTCGGGTCGATGCGGTGTCGCCCTCGTGCGCCCTCCCGTCGCGAACGACGTCGACGCCGGTATCCCGACGGCCTCGGTCCTCGAGCTCAACGGCATCCTGGCCGCCCCGGGCATCCCGCTCCAGATCGCCCCCGCGCCCGTCGCGACGAGCCCGAAGTTCTACCTGCGCAAGAGTTCCGGCAACTCGCCCATCTGCTGGTACGGCGTGTTCGTGGCGGATCCCGCCGCGGCGGGGCAGCCGAACAACGGTCTGCTGCTCGTCTCGAAGGGCAACATGCAGGCAATCAACAGTGACCCCAACCTCGGGGGCGCGGGCCGGACGAGCTGCCCCGACCCGCAGAGCTACACGCCTGGCGTCGGCGGCGGCATTCCCGACAACATCCAGGTGGGCGATCAGCTCGTGGCGTACGGACAGCTCGCGCCCTACTGCGACTACTACGACACGTCCGCGGGCCAGTGTGCGGCGGACCCGTTCCCCGAGTTCCAGGTCGATCCGTCGATCCAGACGATCTACGGCACGACCGTCACCGGGCAGGCCACCGCTCCCGCTCCCCTCGTCGTCGACCCCTCGGCCATCTCCGACGAGTCGGCGACCGCGATCCAGTATGCCGGCGAGCTCGTGCAGGTGCAGAACGTCACCGTCTCGAATCCCAACGCCGGCTATGGCGACATGGTGCTCGAGCAGGGGCAGCTCTGGCTGAGCCCGCTCACCAGCGCGGTCGTCATCCCGGCCCAGCAGGGCGAGGCGATCGCGAGCCTCACCGGCGTGCTCCACTACCAGTTCCAGCACTGGCTGCTGCGACCCCGGACGCAGGCCGACGTCTGCCTCGCTGCGCCGTGCCCGTGAACGCAGGCGAGAGCCGCCCCCGCGTCCGAACCTCCGTCTCTGCGGGCGTCGCCGAGGTGGTGATCGACCGCCCGGAGGCGCGCAACGCGATCGACCGAGCCACCGTGGACGCGCTCCACGCGGCGCTCGACGACCTCACCGCCCGCTCGGACATCCGCGCGCTCGTGCTGTACGGCGCGGGCGAGAAGGCGTTCGCCGCCGGGGCGGACATCGGAGACCTGGCGGCGCGCCGGGCGCGCGAGGCGATGCTCGCGATCAACGCTAGGCTGTTCGCCGCGGTCGAGCGATTCCCGCTGCCGACCATCGCCGCCATCCGTGGCTACGCCCTCGGCGGAGGCCTCGAACTCGCCCTCGCCTGCGACATGCGCCTCTGTTCGGACGACGCGAAGCTCGGGCTGCCGGAGGTCTCGCTCGGCATCTTCCCCGCAGCCGGCGGCACGCGCCGGCTGCCGCGCCTCGTCGGCGACGGCCTCGCCCGCGAACTGGTCTTCACCGGCCGGATCCTCGGCGCCGAGGAGGCGCTGCGCATCGGCCTCGTGAACCGCGTCGTGCCGGCCGGCGAGCTGCTCGCCGAGGCCCGCAAGCTCGCCGAGGCCATCGGCAAGAACTCCGATCTGGCGCTGCGCGTCGCGAAGCTCTCCCTCCTCGCGGCCGCCCACGGGGAGGACAGCGACGCCATCGAGCAGGCGGGCCAGGCGCTGCTCTTCGAATCGCCCGAGAAGGCCGAGCGCATGCGCGCCTTCCTGGAGCGGAAGAAAGGCGGTTGACGTGGACGCGACCCCGAAGGCGGCGGTGCTCGGCGCGGGGACCATGGGGCACGGCATCGCCCAGCTCCTCGCCCAGTCCGGCTTCGTCACGCGCGTCTACGACCCCGTGCCGGCGGCGCTCGAAGGCGGCATCGCGAAGGCGCGCGCGGGGCTGAAGATCGCCGCGGCGAAGGGGAAGATCTCCGAGGAGACGGCGCGGGAGGGCGAGACGCGCATCTCCGCCGCCACCGACATCGCCGCCGCGAGCGCGGGCGCCGACCTTGTCGTGGAGGCCGGCCCGGAACAGCTCGCACTCAAGATCGAGATCTTTCGGGAGCTGTGCCGCGTCGCCCCCGAGCAGGCGGTCCTCGCGACCAACACCTCGTCGCTCTCCGTCACCGAGCTGGCCGCCGCGACGCCGCGGCCGGCACAGGTCGTCGGGATGCATTTCTTCAACCCGCCCCCGGCGATGAAGCTCGTCGAGATCGTCCGCGCCGAGCAGACGTCGCCGGCGACGCTCGCGGCCGCGCGTGCCGCGGCGACCCGCATGGGTAAGGAGATCGTCGAGGTTCGCGACTCGCCCGGCTTCGCGTCCAGCCGCCTCGGGATCGCCCTCGCGATGGAGGCGATCCGCATGGTCGAGGAGGGGGTCGCGTCCCCCGCCGACATCGACCGGGCGATGGAGCTCGGCTACGCCCACCCAATGGGTCCGTTGAAGCTGACCGATCTGGTGGGGCTCGACGTCCGCCTCGCAATCGCCGAGTACCTCGACCGCGAGCTCGGCGGCCATCGCTTCCACCCGCCCCAGCTCCTTCGCCGCCTCGTTCGGGCGGGCAAGCTCGGCCGAAAGACCGGCGAGGGCTTCTACAAGTACGGGTAGGCCAGCCCAGGGCTAGCTCTTGGCGTGATCGAGGCGGCGGGTCACGATCTGCTCGATCAGGCCCATCGACTCTTCGTCGAAGTTGACGAACTCGACGCCCATGCCGGGCTCGACGCCGGGTGGAAGGTTGCCGGGCCGGTTGGTCCGGACGACCCTCCCCAGGCCTTCGATGAGGTGGGAACCGTCGCGCAGCGTGAACTGGAGGTAGATCATCTCCCCCTCGTCGCGTGGCTGGTCGGTCACGATGTACATGCCGCCCAGCGAGATGTTGCTCGAGTACTCGGCGAGGAATTCGCCCACGCTCTGGAAGCGGTACTGCACGAGCAACTGCAGCGGCGCCCGGGGGTGCCGTCTCTTTTCGATTCCCCCCTCCTGCGCGGGAGCGTCGGAAGCGTCGGCCATGGGTGGGCAGATCCTAGCGCGGAGCCGCCTCCTCGCGCAACGGACCCCCTACTCCGGCTGACGCAAACGGCCCGCGACCGGTGTAGGGTCGGGTGCGGTGCGCGTTCTCTCCGAGACCCTGGCCGTCCGGACCCGCGGGCGCGGGCTGCACGAGGTGACTCGCGACGTCGCCACGTGGCTGCGCCGTATCGGAGCCGGCGATGGCCTCCTGGCGGTCTTCATCCGGCACACGTCGGCGTCGCTTCTCGTCCAGGAGAACGCCGACCCCGACGTTCGGGCCGATCTCGAGCGCTTCTTCGCGCGGCTGGTACCCGACGGCGATTCCCTCTTCGTCCACGCCGCCGAGGGTCCGGACGACATGCCTGCCCACGTCCGCGCCGCGTTGACGCAGACGAGCCTCGCGGTACCCGTCGAAGGCGGAGCGCCGGCGTTCGGCCGCTGGCAGGGGCTCTACGTCTACGAGCACCGCCGAGACCCGCATGTCCGCGACGTCGTGCTGACCTACCTCGGGAGCTGAGGCACGGGCGCGTAAAACCCTTCGGGGCAGCTGCCCCGGGCGCCGCGGATGCGGTACGATCGGCCTCGGCATGGCGGTTCGCATTTCGGACATCGAGGGGACGCTCGCGCTCGGCGGCCTCGTCGACGCTGCGGCGCTCGGCGAGATCGCCGATGCGTTCGTCCGCGCGCACGGGGTCGGCCTCGCGGTGCTCGACGCGGGCGGCTTCGCGCTCGTGGAGCGGCGGGTCGGCGCGAGTCCCATCGACGCGTTGGCCGCGGCATTCCCGCGCGGGGCCGAGGGGCTGGCGGAGACGCACGAGGCGATCCGGACGGCGCCGCTCGAAGCGGGCATCGCGCGAGTCGATTGCTTCACCGGGCTGCGCTACCTCGTCCGGCCCATCGCAATCGGTCCGCGGTCGATCGGCCGTGTGATCCTCGGGCCGTACGTTCCCGCGGGGACGAGCGGCCTGCCACCCGAGCTCACCGCCGCCGCGCCCGCGTTGGATGCGGCGACGGCGGAGGCGCTGCTCGCGCGCGTGAAGCGCCTCGACGAGGCGCAAGCGACGCCCCTCGTCGACCTGCTCGCCGCAACGGTCACGACGCTTGCATCGCGCGCGCCGGTCTCCAGCGGGCTTCTCCTGCGCGCGGCCGAGTCGCTCGGCCCACTCTCCCACGAGCTGCGAAGCCCGCTCACCACGATCCTCGGTTATGCGGACATGCTCCTCGAAGGGGTCCTCGGGCCTCTCGCGGGCGAGCAGCGCGAGGCCGTCGCGACGATGCTCGAGCAGAGCGAATCGCTCCTGTTCACGCTGAACGCGCTGCTGGACCTCGCTTCGGCGGCGGCGCGACCCACGCCGCTCGCGCGCGCACCGACGCACATCTCGGAGCTGGTCGTCGAGGCGATGGAGGCGGTCGCGGCGCAGGCGCGCCGCAAGGGCGTGACGCTGCGCGCGGAGGTCGACCCGGCGCTTCCGCGGCTCGCGGTCGACCGCAAGCGGCTGCGCGACTGCCTGGTGCAGCTCCTCGCGAATGCGGTCAAGTTCAACCGCGCGGGAGGGCTCGCCGCCGTGGAGGTGCGGCGAGCGCAGGGCGACGGCGACTGGCTCGAGCTCTCCGTCGTCGACGGCGGCATCGGGATTCCGCCGGAGGAGTTGGAGCGGATCTTCGACCCGTTCTACCAGGTGGACCGCACCGCCGTCCGGATCCACTCGGGCGCGGGCCTGGGCCTCGCGCTGGTCCGCGCCCACGTCGACGCCCACGGCGGCACCATCGCCGTCGAGAGCCGCGCCGGACACGGGAGCCGATTCACGGTGCGGTTGCCGTGGCTGCCGGGGTAGCGCGCGACTTGAGGCCGCGGCGCGCGGCGGCGGCGACGATGGCCGCGGTGCAGACCATCACCGTTCCGATCCCGAGCGTGCAGACGAGGCCCATCGCGCGGGTCGAGGGTACGAGCACCATCTGCCAGTAGCGGCCGGCAATCGAGAGGGCGCCGCCCGAGAAAGTGACCGCGGCGACCCAGGCGAGCGGGACGAGCGTGACCGGCAGGTAGCGCGCCTTGCCCTCGTTGACGAGCCAGCACGACGCGACGGTCAGGGCAATGACCGCGAGGAGCTGGTTCGCGACGCCGAGCAGCGTCCAGAGGACGCCCATGCCGCGCGGATCGCGCAGAGCGGCGATGACGAGCCAGCCCCACGCGGCGACGACCGCGCCGGTGGCGATCGCGGCAACGGAGATCCGGCCTCCACCGAGGCGCGGGTGGAGCCGACCGCCGGCCTCCTGCAGCATGAAGCGGGCGACGCGCGTGCCGGCGTCGACGGTGGTCAGGATGAACATGCCCTCGAACATGATCGCGAAGTGGTACCAGTAGGCGAGCACCCGGGGGACGTCCCGGACGATTGGCAGCCCGGCGAAGATCTTGGCGACCCCGACCGCGAGGCTGACGGCGCCGCCGGTCTTTCCGAGCAGGGCGGTCCCCACCTCGCGTTCGAGGGTGTGCAGGTCGATCGGCGTCAGGCCGAGCTTGGCGAAGACCTCCGTCGTCGCGTTGATCGCGTAGTAATCGGCAGGGTGGAGCGCCGCCGCCGCCACCAGGCAGGTCACACCCACGAGACCCTCGCAGAGCATCGCGCCGTAGCCGATTGGGCGGGCGTCGCTCTCCTTCGCGAGCATCTTCGGCGTCGTGCCGCTCGCGATGAGCGAGTGGAAGCCGCTGATGGCCCCGCAGGCGATGGTGATGAAGCAGAACGGAAAGAGCTTGCCGGCGATGATCGGCCCGCCGCCGTGGATGTAGGGCGAGAACGCCGGCGCCTCGAGGTGCGGGTGGACCCAGATGACGCCGACGACGAGCAAGGCGATGGTGCCGAGCTTGAGGTAGGAGCTGAGGTAGTCGCGCGGCGTCAGCAGCAGCCAGACCGGCAGCACGCTCGCGAGGAACCCGTAGGCCGCGACGGCCGCGGCGATGCCCAGCGGGCCGAGGGAGAACCAGTGCTCGAGAAAGAGGCGCGGCGCGGCGCCCGCGGGCAGCGCTTCGGCCCAGCCGCCGAAGCCCACCGCGGCGAGGAGGGTGAGGACCCCGAACGCCGAGGCGGGCGCGATGGCGCGCTCGCCACCGCGGCGGATCCAGACGCCCATGATCATCGCGAGCGGAATGGTGGCGGCGAGGGTGAATGCGCCCCAGGCGTCCTGCTTCATCGAGTTGACGACCGCGAAGGCCATCGCGGCGACCGCCAGCACGAGGACGACGAGGATCGCGCCCGACGCGAGCGCTCCGGCGAAGGGCGACAGCTCGTCGCGCGCGATCTCCGCGAGCGAGCGACCGCCGTGCCGGACACTGGCCGCGAGGATGACGAAGTCGTGGACGCCTCCGGCGAGCACGACCCCGGCGACGAGCCAGAGAAAACCCGGCGCGTAGCCGTACTGGCAGGCGAGCACCGGTCCGATCAGGGGCCCCGCGCCGGTGATGGCGGCGAAATGGTGGCCGAAGAGGATCCAGCGCGGGGTGGCGACGTAGTCCTGTCCGTCCGGGCGGAGCTGCGCGGGCGTCGCGCGGCCGTCGTCGAGCGCGAGGACCCGCGCGGCGAGGAACGCGCTGTAGTAGCGGTAGCCGATCGCGAGGACCGCGACGGCGGCGAGCATGAGCGGCAGTGCGTTCAACGATCGTCCCCGCGCAGCGGGGCGAGGACGCGCGCGCGCACGGCCATCTGCCCTGCGACCAGTCCGGCGAGACAGCCGTCCTCGTAGTTGAAGGGCCCGCTGTCGGCCAGCTCGGGGTAGCCGTCCGGATTCAGGACGTCCTCGGAGCTGAGCGCCGGCACGAGCCGCCGGCCCAGCTCGAGGACCTTGCCTCTCTGTTGTGCGATGAGTTCGTCGAAAAGCCGGTCGACCTGCGCGAGGATTTCGAGTTCGTTCGCCATGACGCGCGACGGTATCGGACGACCGGCGAGATCTCAATCGCCGTCTCGCCCCCGCGACCCCATCTTGAAGAGGAGGCGTGCATGGCCCACGGAATCGGTGAACCACTCGAAGAGAGCGTCGAGACGCACATCCAGTCGGTCGACTACCCGGCGGAGCGGGAGGAATTGATCGCCTCGGCGGCGGACGGCGACGCGCCGGCGGACGTGATCAACTTCCTCAAGTGTCTGCCCCGGGAGCGGTACGGAAGCCGTGAAGAGGTGGAGCGGGATTTCGCCGAGGCGGCACGGCGGCTGCTCGGCGGCCCGGGGGCCGGCGGGCCGGATCGGCGCAACATCGGCCGCGACCTCGTCGAGGGACCCGGCGCTGTGACCCACCACCCCTGACGGTCAGTTGAGCGAGAGTCGGCGCCGCCGCGCGAGGGCCGCCCATGCGGCCGCGGCGCGGTCCTCGGCCGCCCGGACGGGGGCGAGTTCCTGGTAGCGCTCGAGGTCGGCGAGGGCCTCGGGAAAGCGGCCGAGTTGGAAGAAGACCTGGCCGCGGTCGCGCAGGAGGCCGGGGTGGTCCGGGGCGATCACGAGCATCCGCTCGATCGTACGAAGCGCGCGCGGCGCCTCGTCGGCGGCGAGCCAGGCGCCCTTCAGGTTGGCCAGCATGCGAAAGAGGATCGCGCGGTGGCTCGCCGGCTCGAGCAGTTCGCGGTCGAAGGACGCGTCCCGCCGGATGGCGTGCAGCAGCCTTTCGCAGTCGTCGAGGGCGAGCTGGCGGCCGCCATCGAAGGCGTCGAGGATCACGAAGCCGTCGTCCAGGTCGCAGCGGGCGAGGAAGTGACCCGGGAACGCGACGCCCTCCATCGAGAGGCCGGCGCGACGGCCGACGATGACGTAGACGAGCGAGAGGCTGAGCGGAATGCCGGTACGGCGGTCGAGGACGTCGGAGAGGAAGCTGTTGCGCGGGTCGTTGTAATGGTCGCGGTTGCCGCGAAATCGCTCGACGCGGCCGAGGCGGTCGATGAGGGCGCCGAGGCGGGCGAGCGGATCGGACCCTTCCGCGACGCGTTCGACGGCGCGGGCGAGCTGGTCGAGCCGCCGCTGGTAGCCGTCCGCGTCGAGGCCCGGATACTCGTCGGCGGCGACCGCCAGGGCGGCCTGCGCGAGGTCGATCTCGGCGTCAGGCCGCTCGACGAGGTCGCGGAAGAGTCGGGAGGCGCTGCTCTCGCTCATCGACGACAGTCTACCGTCGGCGGCGGCGCGAGCGCAAAGCGCCCCCGCTTCTCCTAGACGTTGAAACGGAAATGCGCGACGTCGCCGTCGCGCACGACGTAGTCCTTGCCCTCGACGCGCAGCAGGCCGCGCTCCCGCACCGCGGCCTCCGAGCCCTGCGCGAGCAGCTCGTCGACCGAGCAGATTTCCGCCTTGATGAAGCCGCGCTCGAAATCGGTGTGGATGACCCCCGCCGCCTGCGGTGCCCGTGCGCCCGCGCGAAGGGTCCATGCGCGGCACTCGTCCGGGCCGGCCGTGAAGAACGTGATCAGGCCGAGGAGCTGGTAGCCCGCGCGAACGAGCCGGTCGATGCCCGGCTCGGAGAGGCCGCTCTCGGTCAGGAATGCGGCACGTTCCTCGCGGGGCAGCCTCGCGATCTCGGCCTCGAGGCCGGCGCAGATGACGAGCGACG
>DAIDIT010000160.1 GCA_027451705.1 Pseudomonadota bacterium | reverse complement strand
GCTGCCGGCCGACGAGGAGCGGACCTACGCCACGGCGCCCTTCCTGATCGGCAAGACCCTCAACGCCCTCTTCCTCGACCCGACCGAGCAGGACCTGAGCCGGCTGCGGCAGGTGAACGCCCTCCTCGAGGCGGGCACCGGTGCGTACGGGCCGGCCTTCGCGGCGCAGCTCAACCGAGTCCTGCCTCCCGGCACGCCGCCCATGCGCTACGTGCGCGAGCTCGAGATCGCGCCGTCGCGCGACATCGGCGCGCTCGCGGCCGAGTACGCGCGGTCGCAGGACTTCCAGCGCCGCAACCCCGGACTCGCGGGGAGGCTCATCCGCCAGCTCGCCGACCGGGAATCGCGCTACGAGGCCGACCTCGCGTCGTACCTCCTTTTCGACGGCGCGTTCGCCGCGCAGCTCGTCGAACTCGGCCGGCGCGACGCCGCGGCGCGCCGGGCCGACTGGGAGCGGTTCTGGTCCGAGGCGCCGCAGAACGGCCTGGAAGCCGAGCAGGCGTCCGCAGCTAGTGCTTGAGCGAGAGGCCCGGGTGGGCGCCGTCTTCCTCGATGCCGTGCGCGACGAGGAAGTGGCAGAGCGGGTAGGGCTCCTCGGAGGTGCCGCCGATCAGCTCGAAGAGGAAGCGGTCCGGCTCGTCCGCCGTCGCATCGGGCCGGGCCTGCACGAAGAGCACCGGGGGATCGATGAGCAGCTCGCCCACGAGCTGCTTGCCGTGGACGAGCTGCACGAAGCGGTTGCCGTCCTCGTCGGCGCCGAGCTGCCAGTGGAGGTCGTCGTCGTCGTAGAGGAAGCAGTCCTCGGTGCCCGCCTCGAGGATGCAGTTCGGGTGATCCTCGAGCCAGCGCCAGAAGCGGTCGTAGGCGAGGGTGTTCTTCACCGTCTGGAGTGCGACGCTCACGGGTCAGGTATGCGCCGCAAACGCCTCTTCCGTCAATCCCGCCGTGCCTGCCCCGCGGACGGGCGAGACGGCTACGGCCCGCCCGGCGAGACGTCCTCCACCCAGCGCGCGCCGCCGACCTTCGCGTAGTCCAGGCTGACGAACTGGCCCGGTATGACGTCCTGCAGGTCGTCGGGGTGAGCGTGGAAGATCCGCGGGCCCTCGGCGCCGCCGATGGTCATCGTGCCGCGCGCGGCGTTCACGTGCGAGACGACCCCCGCCGCCCGGCCCTGGACGGCGTAGCTGCCTTCGCCGTACCCGCCGATCCCCATTCCCCCGCCGCCGCCGGAAATCCACCGGATGCCCGCGTAGTCGTCGTAGTCGACGTCGACCCGATCGCCGATCCGGTAGTCCGAGAGCTGATCCGGCGTGCCGTGGACGGCGATCGTCCCGCGGGCCGTCGAGACCTCGAGCAGCCCTCTCGGGAACGACAGGCGCTGGACGACCCCGTGGACGGTGCCCGTCTCGGAGTGTTCGCCGTACGCGCCGATGCCGCCGCCGATTCCCTCCTGCCCCAGTGCGGGGCCCGCTCCGTACAGGACCAGCGGCGCGGCCGCCGCGAGGCCCAGGAGCCATCGCATTCTCATGACTGCCCTCCTGACCTTTCAACGATGGACATCGCGCGCCGCCGCGTCCAGGCGGGCGAGCACCGCGGGCAGGTCGACCTCGGCGTCCAGCAGGGGTCGCATCGGGTCGCGCCCGAGCCTTCGCATCCGGCCCGGCGCCGTCGCGATCGTGTGGGACGAGGGCGAGAGGCGCGCGCCGACCTCCGACCAGCGCAGCGGCATCGAGACGGGCGCGCCCGGCAGAGGCCGAGCGCAGAACGGGGCGGCCAGCGTCTTGCCGCGCCCGTTCTGGAGGTAGTCGACGTAGACCTTGCCGCCCCGATCCGCGACGGTGCGGACCGTCGTCGCGATCCCGGGCTCGGCGCGCTCGACGATTCGCGCGATCGCTTCCGCGATCGTCCGCGCGCCCCCGTGGTCGACCTGCGCGCCGAGCGGGAGCAGGACGTGCAGCCCCGTCGCGCCGCTCGTCTTGACGAAATCGGGGAGGCCGATGCGCCGGCAGAGGGCGTGGACCGCCCTCGCCACCCGCACGACCGAAGGGAAGGGCGCGCCCTTCGGATCGAGGTCGATGCTCGCCCAGTCGGGCCGGTCGATCGAGGCGATGCGGCTCGACCAGACGTGGAGGGGGATGGTGCCGAGGTTCGCGAGGTAGAGCAGCGTCTCCAGGTCGTCGCAGACGAACGTCGCGATCTCGCGCCCGCCGGGCTCGCTCCGGATCCGCGCGGTCCGTACCCACGCCGGGGTCTCCGCGGGCGCGTCCTTCTGGAAGAACGACTTGCCCCGGATTCCGTCCGGGTAGCGCGTGAGCATCAGCGGCCGGTCGCGCAGGTACGGGAGCAGCCACGGCGCGATCGCCCGGTAGTACGCGACGAGGTCGCCCTACGTGTGGCCGTCCTCGGGCCAGAAAGGCTTGTCCAGGTTGGTGAGCCGAACGCGCGGTGGCTCCGCTGGCATGCTTCTCTCCTCCTCCGCCTGCGTGCTGTTCTCCTCCCCCGCTTGCGTGGGAGGGAAGGTTCGGCACTCCTCCGGCGCCTTGTCGTCGCGCAGCCGCAGGAAGACCGGCTGGCGCAGCAGGCCCTCGGACGTCCGCTCCTGGTAGCGCACCTCGGCGACGCGCGTGGGCCGGACCCAGTGGAGCCCGCGGACGCGCGGAACGGGCCCCTCGCACGGGGGGCGCGGCAGCGCCTCGGGCTCGAGCGCGGCCCGCAGCCGCTCCAGCAGCGCTTCGGAGAAGCCCGTGCCCACGGCGCCGCGATAGACGAGCCGCGGCCCCTCGTACTCGGCGAGCTGGAGCGCGCCCAGCCCCTGCCGGCCGCCTCGGGGATCGCTGTAGCCGACCACGACGAAGTCGCCGCTCCGGACCGCGCGCCACTTGATCCAGTCGCGCGAGCGAACCCCGGCCTGGTAGGGCGAGTCCGCGCGTTTGCCGACCACCCCCTCGAGGCCGCGGCCCGTGACTTCCCTGTACAGCTCCGCGCCGTGGGTCTCGACGTGGTCGAGGTAGCGGACCGCCGGAGCCGCGTGCGCGAGCGCGCGGCGGAGCAGCGCCTTGCGGCGCGAGAGCGGAAGCGCGCGCAGGTCCCGGCCTTCGAGGCCGAGGAGGTCGAAGGCGAAGTAGGTCGCGGGCAGCTCGGCCACGGCCCGCGCCACGTCCCGCGGCCGCGACAGGCCGGCGCGCCGCTGGAGCCGCTGGAAGCTCGGCTGCCCGCGCGCGTCGAGGACCGTGACCTCCCCGTCGAGGATCGCCTCGCGGGCGGGAAGGGCGGCGACCGCGGCCGCGACCTCGGGGTAGGCGTCCGTCAGGTCGAGGCCCCGGCGCGAGAAGAGGCGCGCGCGGCCGCCCCGCCGCTCGGCGATCAGCCGGTAGCCGTCGATCTTCAGCTCGTAGAGCCAGCCTGCGCGCGAGGACGGCCGATCGCCGGGCGTGGCCAGCATCGGACGGATCTCGGCGGCGCGCAGGTCGGTCACTACCGTTAACGTCGTGGCGGCGCGTTCCATCGGCTCGGCGACCATCTCGTTCGGGCTCGTCTCGATCCCCGTCCGCCTCTACGCGGCGACCCGGCCCTCGGCCGGCGTCGGCTTCAACCTCCTCCACCGGAAGTGCGGGAGCCGCTTGAGGCAACAGTACGTCTGCCCGGCCGACGGGGAGATCGTCCCCCGCGACCAGGCGGCCAAGGGTTACGAGTTCGCGAAGGACCGCTACGTGGTCTTCACGGACGAGGAGATCGAGGCGGTCGAGGAGCCGCCGTCGCGCGCCATCGACATCACCGAGTTCCTACCGCTCGCGCAGATCGACCCGGTCTACTTCGAGAAAGCCTATTACCTCGGCCCCGACAAGGGCGGCGCGAAGGCCTACCGGCTCCTCCACGACGCCCTGCGCGAGACCGGCCGGGCCGCCGTCGCCCGCTTCGCCGCCCGCGGCAAGCAGTACCTCACGCTCGTGCGCCCGGCCGGCGACCGGCTGATCCTCCAGCAGCTCTTCTACGCGGACGAGGTGCGGCCGCTGGACGAGGTGCCGATCGACCCCGCGCAGATCCGCCCGGGCGAGCTGGAACTCGCCGAGAAGCTGATCGAGCAGGGGACCGCCGAGGCCTTCCACCCCGAGGCCTACCACGACGACGTCCGCGATCGCGTCCGCGCCGCCGTCGAGAGGAAGGTCGCGGGCGAGGAGATCGAGATCCCGCCCACCGAGGCGCCCGGCGGCCAGATCGTCGATCTGGTGGAGGCGCTGAAGAAAAGCGTCGCCGGCCGCGCGAAGGAAGAGACGCACCGCACCCCCGCCCGCAAGCCGCGCCGCGCGCCGTCCCGCCCGCACCCCCACAAGCCCGCCCCCGCGCACGCGAAGGCGTGAGGCTCGTGGCGCCGCGCGGACGGGCGCTGCTACGCCGCGAACACCTTCACCCGCCTGCGCAGGTCGGCCTTGAGATCTTCCCAGCTCGGTCCCCGGAGGACGGTTGGCTCACGTTCTTCCAGCCATGCGTCCACCCGGGCGCGCGGGAGGTCGAGCAGCAGTTCCCAGCGGGGATCGAGGGCGCTCCTTCACGGGGCGAGGTCGGCCCAGGGGCGGTTGCCGAGGCGGAACTGCCCGCAGCCGAGCCTCACCTCCGCGGCGGTCACCTCGGGGCTCGCGGCGTGGATGCCGGTCTGCATCGCGTAGAGGACGCGGCACTTGTCGCGCAGCGCGAGGACCGTGTCGGCGACCACCTCGGCGGCGACGTCGCCGACGGTCTCGCGGCCGACCGTCATCTTGATTCGGTCCGGAGGGGCGTCGAGGTGGAGGGTCTTGAGCGCCTCCTGCCCGGGATCCCAGCTCTGCCACTCCGCGTAGTTGGCGCCGCCGCGGCCGGGCGCGCCGGTGCGCGCGAACGTGGTCCAGTAGCCCATCATCGCCCCGGAGAGGTCCTCGCGACTCGGCGCGGTCGACTTCGGGAAGAGGTACTCGCTGAACGGCCCGAGGTCGAAGCGGCCGAAGACGAACGGGATCTCCAAGCCGTGGGCCGCGCCGAGCATCCGCGCGATGTCCGCCCCGTAGACGGTCGGTTCGCCGCGCCAGTCGAAGCGGTAGACGTAGACGGCTCCGGCGCCCGACTGGCGCATCGCGGCGGCCGGGGCGTCGGCACCCGCGGCCTTCCAGGCGCGGGAGAGGTAGGCGGCGGCGGCCTCGTAGGTCCGCTCGTCCACGAAACGCGGGAGCACGCCGAGGATCTTGCGGATGCGGCGCGGGTCGAAGAAGAAGAAGAGCTTGGCCTCGTCCTCGTTCGTACCGAGGATCACGGGCACCTCGTTCCAGCCGCCGGACGTCGACAGCTTCTCGAGCCAGTCGCCCTCGGGCAGCACGGTGCCGTCGCCGAAGACGAGCGGCATCTGGAGCATCCCGAGGAGCGACTTGCCGTAGGCGTGGATCAGCTCGGCGGGGCTCTTTCCGCGCAGGTAGGCGGCGATCTCGGAGTCCGGCATCCGCGCGATCGCGCCCTTGGCGGCGTCGCGATCCCGGGCGCGGCCGCCGGCGACGAGGAGCCGCGCGAGGATCTCGCTCGAGCCGTTGCGCTCGGAACCGGTCTGCTGGTCGTCGAAGCGCTCGGCCTCCTCGACGGTCGCGTGGGCGAGGCCGCCGCTCTCGACGATGGCGCGCTGGAAGAGGCCGCGCGCGAGCGGGGAGAGGAGCATCGTGTAGACGTTCAGCCCGCCCGCGGACTCGCCGAAGATCGTGACGTTGCCCGGGTCGCCGCCGAACGCGGCGACGTTCTCGCGCACCCAGCGGAGCGCCTGGATCAGGTCGAGGGTGCCGTAGTTGCCGGAGGCGTCCACGGCGTCCGCGCCCGCGCGCAGCGCGGGGTGGCGGAACCAGCCGAGCGGCCCGAGCCGGTACTGGGTCGAGACGACGACGACACCGCGCGAGGCGGCGAGGCGGCCGGGATCGTAGAACGCGGCGCTGCCGATGCTGTTGCCGCCGCCGTGGATCCAGAGCATGACCGGCAGCCGGTCTGCGCCGCGCGGGACCGCGTCCGGGTCGAACGGCGGCGTCCAGACGTTCAGGTAGAGGCAGTCCTCGTTGCCCGCGACCTCTTTCCCCCCGCTGGGGCCGCCGAGCGGGTTCGGGAGCTGCGGGCAGGCGGGGGCGAAGTCGAGCGCCTTGCGGAGCCCCGTCCAGGGCGCCGGGGGCCGGGGCGCCCGCCAGCGCAGCGCTCCGACGGGCGGCGCGGCGAACGGTATCCCGAGCCACGCCTGGCTGCCGTAGCGCCCCTCGCCGCCGATGACCTGCCCCTGCGCGATCGTGCGGACGGCTCGGGGATCCGCCTCCTCGACGTGCCACGGGCCCGCCGGGCGGCAGCCCGGGATCGCGGCGGCCGCGGAGGCGGCGAGCCAGGCGAGGCGGTTGCGGCGCCGCATGTCAGTCGGCGCGGGCGCGTGCGGCGGCCGGACGCGCGTGGAGGCGGGTGGCGTAGGCGAGTGCATTCGGGAAGCCGTCGGCGAGCTTCAGGCTCCGCGCCCAGTCGAGCAGCGAGCCGAGGACCACGTCGGCGGCCGTGAAGCGGTCGCCGAGGACGAACGGGCGCGAGGCGAGCAGCTCCTCGAGCGGCCGCAGCGCCTTCTCGAGCTTGCCCCGGGCCGCGTCGACCGCGAGGTGGAGCCGCTCGGCCTCGGGCCGGCGCGCCTCGGCCGCGTAGGCGACGAGGTGCGGCTCGATCTCGGTGACCGCGTAGAAGAGCCACTGGTAGTAGTGGGCGCGCTCGATGCTCCCGGGCGCGGGGGCAAAGCGGTGCTCGGGATCCTTGTCGGCGAGGTGCAGGCAGATGGCCGCCGACTCGAAGATCGCCATGTCGCCGTCGACGAGGACCGGGACGTGCTGGAGCGGGTGGAGCTTGTCGTAGCCGTCGGGCTTCGACTTCGGGTCGAGGCGGACGAGCTCGTGGGGGAGCCCCATCTCCTCGAGCAGCCAGCGCGCGCGGGCCGAGCGGGTGCGGGGGACGTAGTAGAGCTTCAGGGCCATGTCGGTCGCTCCGGGAGCGGGCGGGGGGAAGACCGCCCGGCCGTCCGGAGATAGCACTCCTTGCGCGGGGAAGGCCAGTGCGCATCGTCACTCACATGGAACGGCTGCACGTCGGAATGGAGGTGCGCGGCCCGGGCGGCCGGAGGCTGGGCCGCGTCGTCGGCTTCGACGAGCTGTCGATCCTCGTCGGTCGGGCGCGGCGGCGGCCGTTCGCGGCGAGCCTCGAGGAGATCGCGTCGATCGACGGCGACTCCGTCCGGCTGACCGACCGGATCGACACGCTCCTGCACCAGTACTCCCGCGGCCAGGCCGGGGCGGGCCTGGACACGCTCGTGCACTAGCTCCTACTGCTCGACGCGGAAGCTGACCGAGAGGTCCTGGGTCGGGCCGGTCCCGCGCGAGGTGCGCAGGTGCAGCGTGACCTCGTGCGCGGTCCAGGCGGGCTGGAAGAAGACGTAGCCGTCGCGCCGCTTCCCGACCTCGATCCGCCCCGCGTGCAGGCCGTGGTCGAGGATCCGCCGGTAGTCGCGCGGCCAGTAGGGTTCCGCCTCCGGGGAGGCCTCGCCCTCCGGCAGCTCGCGGCCCCAGCCCTCCTCGACGTCGCCGAGGGCGAGCCCTCGCAGCGGCTCGAAGAAGCCGTCGCCGCCGCCCGCCGCCGGCGGGCCGGGGTGGGTGCCGTAGATCTCCTGGAGCAGGTCGAGCGGCGGGATGGCCTGGAGCACCTTGCCCGCGTCGTCGACGAGGGTGAAGTCGCGGTAGCCGAGGTCGACGGCGCCGGGCCCTTCGTTCATCACCGTGACGAAGATGGGGGTCGTTCCGGCGGCGACCTCGTCCGAGTGGGGCCAGCCGGGCGCGGCCAGCAGGACGATGCCGCCGCCGCGGGCGAGGGCGGCTCCCGCACTGGCCGTGCGGCCGATCGGGACGAGCTGGGCGTGGCCACAGGCCGCGAGCGCGAGGCCGGCGAGCGGCAGGGCGCGGCCAAACGTGCGCGCCAGCCTCGCGGAGGGCCGGCGCGCACGGATCGAGCGGCTGCGGGGGACGTCGTCGAGGTTCGGTGCCATGGCTCTCTCTCCCGGGAGCGAGCGGCCACCCGGCCGCCCGCTCCCGAGGGATAGCACCGTTTGCGCGCGGGAGGCCAGCGAAACCCGCCGGCTCACTTCACCTCGAGCAGCGGCGTCGCCGACTTTCCCTCGCCCATCATGATGACCTTGGCGTTCGACGACTGGGCCAGGTGGTCCATCGCCTGGATCTGCTGCCACTTGAGAATCTCGGGCGTGATGTTCGAGTTGACGAGCCGCTCGTAGTCGGCGGTGGCCTGCGCGGCGATGCGCTTGGCGTCCGCTTCGCCCTGCGCCCGGATGCGCGCCTGCTGGGCGTCGGAGGTCGCCACGATCCGCGCCCGTTCCGCCCGCTGCTTCTCGATCTCGTTCTCGTACTGCTGCTGCTGCATGAGCTGCTCCTTCTGGAGCTTCTCGTTGATGGCCTGCTGGACCTGCTCGGGCAGCGTCACGTCGCGGATGAGCACGGCCTCGAGGACGATGTGCCGGCCCTTGATCGCAGTCTCGATGCCCTCGCGGATCTGCCGCTCGATGGCCTCGCGCTGCTTGGAGTAGATCTCGTCGGGCTTGTAGCGGCCGATGACGCGCCGCGCCTGCGAGCGGAGCGTGGGCCCGATCAGGATCGAGTAGTAGTGGGTGCCGAGCTCCTGGTCGAGCTGGACGGCCTCCTCCGGGAGGATGTGGTAACGGATCGAGGCGTCGAGGACGATGCGCTCGCCGTCGGAGGTGAGGACGTAGAGCCGCTCCTCGCGCTCCTGCGAGCGGGCGTCGAAGATGGTCGGCTTGTCGTAGTAGCCGAGGTTGTATTCCCCGGCCCGGTAGACCTTCGAGTTCATGCCGTCGGTCGTCCAGTCGACGGCGACGTGGCCCGGGGGCACGTCGAGGTAGTTGCACCCCGCGGCGAGCAAGAGCGCGAGCGGAAGGTGGCGGGCGAGTTTGCGGACACGCATCGGTATTTCCTCCTTGGGTTGGCGGGCGCTTTAGTGGGGTCTGGGTGGGGCGCCGAAGTCGACGGTCACTCCCGCCTCGAGGCCGAGAATCTGGAACAGGTCGCCGCCGATCGGCGAGAGCCAGTCGCGGGCCGCGACCTCGACTGCGACGTGGCGGGCGAGCGGCAGCGCGAGCCCGACGCCCACGGCGCCGCCCGGGCTGATCTGCAGGTTGCCGCCGCCGGGGGCGAGCGGGGCGTTGGAGTTCACGAGCGAGAGGCCGACGAGCGCTTCTAGGAAGGGCTGCGGGATGATGTAGGGGAAGGTGTAGCGCATGCCGAACGTCGCGAGCTGCCACTGCGTGTTCGCGACGACGTCGGGGCGGAGGCCGAGGTCCTGGTAGCGGAACAGGACGGCGACGCCGTTCGGAAACTGCCAGCCGACGAGGCCGCCCGCGGCGAAGCTGGCCGCGGCCTCGTTGTTGCCCACGAAGATGGGGAGCGCGGCGCCGAGGTCGATCCCGACGAGCAGCCCCTCCCTAGGGCCGCCGCCGACGTGGTAGCCGCCGCGCCCGCCGTGGAGCAGGCGACCTTCCCCTTCGCCCGCGAGCAGCTCGGGCGCGAGGGTGTCCGCCGCGAGCGCGCCGCCACCGTCCGAGCCGAAGTCGGGCGGCTCGAGTCGCAGGTCGGCGGAGAGTTCGCCCGCGGCGGCGCGGGCGGGCAGGGCGACCGCGGCCAGGAGCGCCGCCAGCGCCAGGGCTGCCTTGGACGACGTTTGCGTGTTCACGGGGCGCCTCACTCGTTTCCGACGGCGGGGGCCGGGCCCGGGGGCGGCGCCGGCGGCATGTCAATCGTCATCTGCGTCGTGTCCACGCCGCCGGTCTCGGCGTCCTGCATCCCCTCGGCGGGGTCGTTCGGCCGGTACTCGGCGACGCAGTCGGACCGGCACCAGACCTCCTCGGTGTCGGTGCCCCCGTCCGGCAGGTCCACCGCGTCCGGGTCGGCCGCCGCCTGCCGGGCTCGGACGGCGGCGGCGTTGCGGCAGCTCGCGACGCAGGCGGTGTAGCCGGCCCGCTCGCTCCGCGCCGTATCGGCGGCGGTGGTGGTGGTGACGCAGCCTCCGACGGCGGCCGCGGCCACGAACCAGAACCAGCTCTTGAAAGGCCTGCGCGCCATCCTCGCTGCCTCCGCGGCGGGCCACGACCCGCCGCCTCGCGTCTCCGATTTCGCGATGCTAGCCCACGGACGGCCGTCGGGTGCGGGAAATTCTACACGCCCCCGCGGCCATCCTGGAGCCGGGTCGGCCGCGTTGACGCGGGCCCGGGTCCCGGCGTATTCCCGCGCCATGTCCGAGAACTTCGACGCGCTCGTCCTCGGGGGGGGGATTGCCGGTCTCTCGTTCGCGCTCAAGTTCGCGCCCCACGGGCGGGTCGCGGTCCTCACCAAGCGCAACCGCGCCGAGGGCTCCACGAACTACGCGCAGGGCGGCATCGCCTCGGTGCTCGCCGAGGACGACAGCTTCGAGTCGCACGTCGAGGACACCCTCACCGCCGGCGCCGGCCTCTGCCGCCGCGACGCCGTCGAGCTCTGCGTCCGCCAGGGACCGGCCCGCATTCGCGAGCTGGTCCAGCTCGGCGCGCGCTTCTCGCCCGGCGAGCGCGGCGACGAGTTCGACCTCGGCCGCGAGGGCGGACACACCCGCCGCCGCATCGTCCACGCGCAGGACCTCACCGGGCGCGAGGTCGAGCGCGCGCTGCTCGCCGCGTGCGACGACCAGGGCGAACGGATCCGCTTCTTCGAGCACCACGTCGCGGTGGACCTGATCCTGAGCGATCGCAGGGGCGGGGGGCACTGCGTCGGCGCCTACGTCCTCGACGGGCGCAGCGGCGAGGTCCGGACGTTCCTCGCGCCGGTGACGGTGCTCGCGACCGGCGGCTCCGGCAAGGTCTACCTCTACACGACGAACCCGGACGTCGCGACCGGGGACGGCGTCGCGATGGCCTGGCGGGCGGGCGCGACCGTCGCGAACATGGAGTTCATGCAGTTCCACCCGACCTGCCTCTTCCACCCGCAGGCGCGCAACTTCCTCATCAGCGAGGCGCTGCGGGGGGAGGGCGGCGTGCTCAAGCTGCGCTCCGGTGCCACCTTCATGGAGCGCTACCACCCGCTGCGCGAGCTGGCGCCCCGCGACATCGTCGCCCGCGCCATCGACGCGGAGATGAAGCGCACGGGCGACGACTACGTCACCCTCGACATGACGCACCTGCCGCGGGCGTTCCTGATGGAGCGCTTCCCGAACATCTACGCGACCTGCCGCGAGCACGGCATCGACATGGCGGTGCAGCCCATCCCGGTCGTCCCGGCGGCCCACTACCAGAGCGGCGGCGTCGACACCGACCTCGCCGGGCGGACGGACCTGCCGGGCCTGCTGGCCATCGGCGAGGTCGCCTGCACCGGCTTGCACGGCGCGAACCGGCTCGCCTCGAACTCGCTCCTCGAGGGGCTCGTCTTCGCGCACGAGGCCGCCGCGGCCGCGCGCGAGATGCTGGGCGCCTCGCCCGCGGCGGTGCCGGACTGGGACCCGGGAAAGGCCGTCGACAGCGACGAGCGCGTCGTCGTCTCCCACAACTGGGACGAGATCCGGCGGCTCATGTGGAACTACGTCGGCATCGTCCGGACCGACAAGCGGCTCGCCCGCGCCCGGCGCCGCCTCGAGCTGCTGCGCGACGAGATCCGCGCCTACTACTGGGACCACCGGCTCACCGCGGACCTCGTCGAGCTGCGCAACATCGCCGACGTCGCGGCCCTCGTCGTCGAGGGCGCCGCCCGGAGGGGCGAGTCGCGCGGGCTCCACTACACGCTCGACCACCCGCAGGCCTCGCCCCGCGCCGAGGAGACGCGCCTCCGCCGCGCCCGCTGAACGGGGCGCGTGGTACTCTCCGAACCGTGACCGCGGATTCCACAGCCGTCCCGCCGGAACGAGGCAAGTCCTCCGGCGCCGCCACGTTCGCGAGCATCGACGAGACGTCGGCGCGGCTCTCCGCGGCGGGCTACCTGCCGTCGAAGGAGATCGCGGCCGCGACCTTCCTGGCCGACCGGCTCCAGAAGCCGATCCTCGTCGAGGGGCCGGCCGGCGTGGGCAAGACCGATCTCGCCCGGGCGATCTCCGAGGCGGCCGGCCTGCCGCTCTTGCGCTTGCAGTGCTACGAGGGGCTGGACGAGGCCAAGGCGCTCTACGAGTGGGAGTACGCGAAGCAGCTCCTCTACACCCAGCTCCTGCGCGACAAGATCGGCGAGACGCTCGCGGGCGCCGCGACGCTCGCCGAGGCCGCCGATCGGATCGCCCGCAGCGACGCGGTCTTCTTCAGCGAGCGCTTCCTCCTGCCGCGGCCCATCCTGAAGGCCGTGACGAGCGAGCGGCCCGTCCTGCTGCTCGTCGACGAGATCGACAAGGCCGACCCCGAGTTCGAGGCGTTCCTGCTGGAGGTCCTCGCGGACTTCTCGGTCACCGTCCCGGAGCTCGGTACCTTCCGCGCCGTGCACCCGCCCCACGTCCTCTTGACCTCGAACAACGCCCGCGAGCTGTCCGACGCGCTCAAGCGCCGCTGCCTGCACCTGTTCATCGACTTCCCGGACGCCGCCCGCGAGCTGGCGATCCTGAAGGTCCGCGTGCCCGGCCTCTCCGACGCGCTCGGGCAGGCGGTCGTCGCGGCCATCCAGAAGATCCGGACGCTCGACCTCAAGAAGCCGCCGTCGATTGCCGAGAGCATCGACTGGGCGAAGGCGCTGCTGCTGCTGGGCGCCGAGCGGCTCGACACCGCGCTCGTCCGCGACACGCTCAACCTGCTGTTGAAGTACGAGAGCGACCTCGCGCGCGCCCGCGAGCAGCTTCCCGACATCGCGGCGGCCGGTCTCGCGGCGGGCTGACCTGTCCTGAGATCGGACGGCCTGTCGGCGGCCGTGACGGCGGTGGACGGCACCAGAATCTTCCAGTGATTGCAGGCGGCTGCAAGCGTTCCGGCCGTCGGGTGGTCAGCCACTGGACGGTCGGTGTAGGCGCCGCACGCGGCTTTCCGCCCAGATTGGCAGCATCCCAACCGGTTGAAATCCAAGCACGTTGTGGTATGAGGGCAGCGGCCTGCCGATCTGGCCTTTGTATTGCTTCCGCGCAGGCGGGCCGGTCTGTGTCCGACATGCACCGACGCCGCCCCACCGCGACACCACAACGCACGCTTCGGAGGAGTTGACGAGATGAGCGCCCCCAGGTCGATCCGAATGGTCCCGATCCTCGCCGCCGTCGCCGCACTGGCGGGAGCCTGCGGCGGTGGTGGAGGAGGGGGCGGCAACGGCGACGGCGGCCTGGGCTGCGCCCAGAACGTCCTCCAGATCTACTTCAACCCGATGTACTCGGCCTACGACGGGACGCACCTCTTCCAGATTCCGGCCGAGGTCACCGGCGTCGACCCGAGCGGGGTCGGTTGGACGGCGTCGGATCCGTCCATGGTCTCGCTCACCCCCGATCCCGCCGTGAACGGCATCATGATCACCGTCCAGAAAGCCGGTACGGTCAACATCATCGCCCAGGTGACCGGCAGCAGCGTCTGCGGCAGCGCGACCCTCACCATCGACAACGACACGCCCGACGACTGGGAGGCCGGCAACGAGCGCTACAACGACAGCATCTTCCCGGACGGCGGCCGATTCGGCGGCCTGTTCGGCTGCGACGGCGGCGAGTGCAACAACATCGCCTGCACCTACTGCCACGGCCCGACCTCGAGCCCCAACGCCCCCGTCAAGGACGTCGCCCACACGCCGCAGCAGACCGGCGGCTTCTCCGACTCCGACCTCGAGAGCATCATCCGGCAGGGAAGCGTTCCGGGCTGGCTCTGCGACGGCGGCACCACCGGCTACGGCGAGCCGATCTGCTACCCCGGGCCCGACGCGGGCTACTTCGACCCGAGCATCCTTCCGTACAGCCGCTGGCACGACATCCACCAGTGGTCGATGACCGATCAGGGCCTCCAGGGCGTGATCTGCTACCTCCGGTCGCTGACCCCGGTCCCGCAGGAGGGCAGCTCGAACTTCGGCGGCCACGGGCCTGGCGGTGGACACCACGGCGACGGCGGCTACGGCGGCCCCGGTGGCGGCGGCACCTGCGACGGCGGCGGCTGCTGACGGTCGACGGAGCGCGCGCATGACACTTCGGTCGACCGCGGGGGGCCTCGCGGTGGCGCTCGGGTTCGCCCTCTCGGCCTGCGGTCCGGGTCCCAAGAAATCCCCGGACGCGGGCGCCGACGCGGGAAGCTCCTGCGCCGTGGACGCGGGACCGCTCGATCCGGGGGAGATCCAGCGCGGGTTCGACCTCATCCAGCAGAACCAGTGCCAGCAGTGCCACGGGACCCTGATGGACGGGAACCCCGACGGCGTGCAGGTCGCGGGCACCCAGATCCAGCAGTACCCGCCCAACCTGACCCCGGACCCCGCGACCGGCCTCGGCTGCTGGACCGACGGCCAGATCGTCACGGCGATCCTGACGGGCGTCGACAACCAGGGCCAGCCGCTCTGCGGCCCGATGCCCCACTTCGCGAGCGTCGGGCTCAGCCAGTCCGACGCCGAGGCGATCGTCACCTACCTCCGCAGCCTGCCGGCGCTGCCCGTCAACGTCCAGAACGCGCCCGACTGTAGCTGCCAGAAGGACACCGACTGTCCCCCGCTCGAGAACTGCGTGAACCAGACGTGCACCTGCCTCTCGCTGGACTGCGCCTTCGGCGGCAGCGTCCCCGGAGAGGACGGCGGCACGATCGACGACGGCGGCGTGGTCGAGGCCGGCGGCGCGTTGGACGCGGGAGAGGCCGACGCCGGTTCGACCGACGCCGGGGAGCTGGATGCGGGAGGGTCGGACGCGGGCGCGCCGGATGCCGGAGTCGACGCGGGCACGGACGCCGGAGCGGCGGACGCGGGCGAGGCGGATGCCGGCGAGGCGGATGCCGGAGTCGACGCCGGCGAGCTGGACGCGGGGGCGGCGGACGGAGGAGTCGACGCGGGAGAGCGCGACGCGGGGACCGCGGACGCAGGCGCTCCCGACGCCGGCACCGACGCGGGCTAACGCCGGCACCGACGCGGGCTGACGCCGCCGCAACCCGTTGCGTCCGTGCGCGTGCCGCAAATCGCGTGGCGCCTCGCGCGATCGCGGAACCTCTCCCGCGGCGCGCGTCACGCGATCGGGCGAACCGTGAACCTCTCCTCCCCCGCGAAGCGGGGGAGGCCGGGAGGGGGGTGGACCCGAGGACCGCGCGCTCGACCCCGCCTGGCCCTTCCGCGCAAAGCGCGGGAGGGAATCGACTCGCTCCGGGTGTGATAGGCTGAGCACATCGGGGGAACGCCTGGCAGGTGCCCCGGGAGGAGTGCACATGCGCGCGTCGTTCTGGGTGGTTTCTCTTTCTCTCTTCGCGATGGGCTGTTCTGGCGCGACCGGGCCGGAGGGGCCTTCGGGACCGACCGGCCCCACGGGCTCGGCCGGTCCGGCGGGGCCGAGCGGCTCGGCGGGACCCACGGGCGTCGGCGCGACGGGACCGAGCGGCGCCACCGGTGCCACCGGTGCGCCCGGCCCCTCGGGCATGCAAGGGCCGGCGGGGCCGACGGGCGTCGCCGGGCCCGCCGGTCCGCAGGGCGTTCCCGGGCAGAACGGCGCGAACGGGCTCGACGGACCCGCGGGACCCACCGGCCCGATGGGGCCGATGGGACCGACCGGACCCGTGGGCCCCACCGGCGCCGGCGCCGGCTGGGCGCTCAGCGGCGGCAACCTGTACAACACGAACGGCGCCCCGGTCGGCATCGGCACGAACACCCCCCAGTTCGGGCTCCTGAACATCGTCGGCAGCGGCGGGTCCAACGGGCAGGGTTGGACCCTCGAGAACGACCCGACCTCGCAGCTCGGCATCACCGCCTACTGGGACACGGGCGGCTACGGCGAGATGAACGCCTACGGCTGGGCCGCCTCGCCGCCGAACGGCTTGCAGCCGTTCCACCTCGACGGCAACCCGATCGTCCTCAACTCGGGCGGGGCGAAGGTCCAGGTCGGCGGCGACCTCGGCGTCGGCGGCACGATCACCGCAGCCGCAGTCGCGTCGCCCGGCATCATCAAGCAGATGCAGCAGGCGGCGACGATGACACCCTACGCGACCGCGCCGACGAACGGGTCCTTCGCAGAGGTTCCGGGGATGACGATCACGCTGACGACGGGGAACTCGGAGCTGCTCATCGTCGGAAGCGGCATGTACCGCGTCTGCAACGGAGGAGTCGGGGACCTTCGCATCAACGTCGACGGAACACCAGAGACGGGCGAATACGTCAATCCGGCGAACGCCAGTGCCACTTGCTACCACGATTCGCTCGCGATCACCTGGATCATGTCCGTCAACGCCGGCAGCCATACCGTCTACCTCGACTGGCGCAACGAGGCGGGCACCGGGACGTTCGATCAGGGCTTCAACGATAGCCGGATGCTCAACCGCGTCCTCCAGGTCTTCGAGATCTCGCAGTAGCGAGCGAGGCAGCGCTACGGCTTCGTTCCGTGGTTCGCGCCAGCGCTGGAGAGGCGCCGGACCTCAGCGCGAGAGCGCCCGCTCGAGCCGAGCGAACATCCGATCCAGGCTGGTGGACACGTCGACCGGGAAGGGCGGAGGAATCTCGAAGGGGACGATGACGGTCTGGCCGAGCCAGGTGTCGTCCCTCCAGACGAGCCGCCCGTCCCGGTCACGGGCCTCGACGTAGACCGTCATCCTGTCGTCGGTGAGGTCGCCGCCGACGTGGACCTCGACGACGAGGTCCGCCCTCGTCGCCTCCGCGACGTATCGGGCCATCTCTCCGTCGAGTTCGAGGGCGCGGGGTCCCACGATCGACCAGATGGCGCAGTCCCGGCCGCCCCAGGTGATGCAGCCCCCGAACGAAGGCGCATGCGCGGCGTCCGCCGGGACCAGTTGCAGCAGCCGCGCCTCGGCCGCCGCGACTTCGGAGGGCGGCACGACCTCGAGGCCGCGTTTCGAGAGAAAGGTCGCGAGCTGGCGGAACGGCGGCGCGAGCGACGCCTCGACCATCGCCCGGGTCACCGGCGGAAGGGTGAAGCGCCGGTTGTGGCTGTAGGCGTCGTAGACGGCGTCGTACTGGATCGATGACCCGGGCGCGTCGAAGGCGGCAATCGCCACCCGCCCGCTCCTGTGCCACTCGTCGCGCCGGACGAGGAACGACGAGCACGCGGACGCGACGAGCAGCGCCGCCGCCAGCGTGCCCCGCGATCTCACGGTGTCGGTCCCTCCCGGCGCTTGGGGGCGGGCGGAGCGTGCGATCCGCTCCCACCCTCACGCCCCTTCGGGGCGACCGGCGCGTCCTCGCGCTCGAGGGGGAGCTTCTGCGGCGGCTCCGCGATCTCCTGGCGCGGGGCCGCGGGCCGCTTGCGCTCGAGCAGCGCCGCCGCGGCAAAGGCGGCCGCCGCCGCGGCGCCGACCAGGCCCGCGATCGCGAAGACGCGCCTTCGCCTCGCCCGCTCCTCGTCGACCTCCCGCTCCGCCCGGCGCATGATCGCGATCGCGGCGTCGACGTCGATCGGCGGCGGCTCCGTCAGGCGCGCGTCGAGGGCCCCGAGCGCGACCTCCGCCGCGTCCAGCGTCCGCCGGCAGTCTTCGCAGGACGGCAGGTGCGCCTCGAACGCCGCCCGCCGCTCGGCCGGAAGCTGACCGTCGTGGTAGTCGACCGCGTCCTCGGTCGTGAAGGGGTGCGCGTTCTCGCTCATTCGCCTTCCGCCTTCCGGACGCGCGGCGAGCGCCCTTTCTTCCAGCGCGCAACCACCTGGTCCATGCCGTCCTGCTTCGCCAGTTCGACGATCGCGATCCGCACGCGCCGGACCCGCTGCCACGCCGCGGCGTCCTCGATCCCGAGCGCCTGTTGCACGCTCTTCGCCTCGCCTTCCGCGACTTTCACGAGCGCATCGTACGCCTCGCGCTCCGCCGGGGACAGCCGCTCCCGCGCCTTCACGAGCCAGCCGTAAAGCTCGCGCCCGAGCAGCGCCTGCTCCGGGTTCGCGATCGGGTTCCAGAGCGCCGCCTGCCGCGCCAGCTTCGGCCGCTTCCCGCTCTCGTCGAGCAAGCGGAGCTTCTTGTCCTTGACGCGCTGCCGGACCTGCTGCCGCGCGCACTGCTTGACCAGCCGCTGCGCGAGGTGCGGCAGCGGCTCCACCCGGAGCTTCCCCACCCTGCGCCAGCGGGCGAGGACGTCGAAGCAGTCGCCGCGGACCTCGACGAACGCGAGCCCGCTGCCCGCCCAGCGCTGCTGGAAGACCCGGTACATGAGCCGGTTGAGCTGGATCACCAGCTCCGGCTCGACGGTTCCGTCGCCCGCGACGAACCGCCGCAACAGCTCGAGCCCCTGCGCCTCGGTCAACTCCCGCGGCACCGGCCCGACGACTGGAAACCCGCGCGGCGCGTCCCCTCCCGCTGCGTCCATGCCCGGGGACGCTACGACAACCGCCCGAGCCCCGCAAGCGCCCGCCCCTCACCTCGCCGGCGGACGCCGTCACCGAGGCAACCGGGGTAAACGAGGAACGCCTTCAGGTACTTCTCGGCCGCCTGTTGGGCGTGGAAGCAGACCGTGTCCCACGGAACCTCGCGTGCCGCGAGGTTGTTGTCGATGTTCAGCAGGTCCGATTCGGCCTTGGCGACCCAGGCGCCGTGCGGTGGTTCAGGGCCGCTCGTGGAGCACGCGGCCCTCGGCCTCGATCTGCGAGAGGAAGCTCGTCGGATTCGCGCGCAGTCGCGATGCTTCCCCCGGCGTCACGGCGATGACCTCCAGTGTCCAACGGCGCAGTCCGAAGACGGAACTGACCTGCACCGTTCGCTCTGGCGGTCGCAGGTCCGTCTCCATCTCGACGAGGAGATCGACGTCGCTCTCCTGGTCCGCCCGCCCGGTCGCCCGGCTGCCGAAGAGCACGATCCGTCGCGGCCCGAATCGCTCGACGATCGTGCGGGTGATGTCCGCAAGCAAGTCCACGGCGGCGCCTCTCCCTTCATGAGCACCCTGCGCCCCCGCGCACCTCGCCGGGGCCGTCAGAGGACGACGGCGACGCGCTCGACGGACTCGTAGGGCTTGCCGATCGCCTCGACGCGTCCGGCCACGTCCCCGAGGCGGACGATGAGCACCTGGTCGGCGGCCCGGTCGATCTCGTCGCCCAGCCGGGCGCGCAGCCGGATCAGGTCGGAGGGCGAGAGGAAGCATTCGAAGACGCTCTTCTGGATCCGATCGCCGTGGTCCTCGCAGACTCGCGCGACCCGGGCGAGCCTCCCGGGATCCGCGATGTCGTAGGCGACGACGTAGGTCTCGCGCACGCGCTACCTCGTCCGGAAGCCCGCGTAGGCGGGCAGCTCGCCGGCGAGGCGGCGGCCGAAGAGGCGGCACTGCACGTCCATCGCCCGCCGGTAGGAGATCCGGTAGCCGAACAGGGGGTGGGTCACGAGCGCTTGGAGCCGCCGCTCGTAGGCTTCGAGGAAGCGGCGCCGCGCCCCGTCGCGCAGCTCGCAGGCGTCGCCCACCCGGACGAAGTCGCGCAGCGAGACCATGCGGTTGTTGACGAGCGTGAGCACGGTCGAGTCGACGACCAGCGGCCGGAACTCCTCCATCAGGTCGAGCGCGAGCGCCGGCCGCCGGAATCCCGGCGCGTGGAAGGCGCCGAGCGCGGGGTCGAGGCCGACCGCGAGGCAGATTGCCGTCAGGTCCTTTCCGAGCAGGGCGTAGCCGAAGGAGAGCATCGCGTTGATCGGATCGCGCGGC
The DNA here is from genome assembly GCA_027451705.1 of Pseudomonadota bacterium. Taxonomy (GTDB): domain Bacteria; phylum Myxococcota; class Myxococcia; order Myxococcales; family JAKAPL01; genus JAKAPL01. Next base: position 2,940 of record DAIDIT010000160.1, on the reverse strand, counting down.
GGCCGGCGGTTGCGCCCTTCGAAGTCGAAGCGCGCGAGGGGGTCCTCGCCCTCGTCCTGCCGGAACATCGAGGCGAAGTGGCGGAAGTACTCGGCCGCCGCCTCGCCCTCGAAGCCGCGCGCGGCGGCCGGCGTCGGGGCGGCGCGCGCCGCTTCTTCCGCGGCCTGCATCCGGGCGAGCGCGGTCGCCTCCGGCGCGCGCGAGTTGCGCATGAGCATCACCCGCTGGTTGTGGATCTTGGCCTCGACGATCCCCCGCGCCAGCTCCAGCACGACCTCGGGATCTCCAATTCGCTCGTACTGCGCCTTGCGCAGGAGCACGTTGTGCAGCGGCAGCCCCGTGGTCATCGCCCGGAAGTGGCCGCCGCGCGAGAGGTAGACGATCGGGATCTGCGCGTCGGCGAGCGCCGCGACGGCCTGCGTCGAGATCTGCACGTTGCCGAAGAGGCAGACCTGGCGCACCTGCGCGATGGGGACGTCCTCGAGCAGTTCGCCCTGCGCCTCGACCCGAAGCGTCTCCCCGCGCTTTCGGACGTAGGCGCCCTGCGTGAGCACGTAGACCGGCACCTCGTCGTCGCGCGGCGCGAGGATCCGGCGGATCGCCTCCCCGTCGTCCGGCGGCCCGGCCGGCGGGGCGCCACGCCGCAGCGCCGCGACCTCGTCCGGCAGGCAGATCGGTTGCAGCGAGCAGCCGAGGCACTTCGGGCTGTCCACGAGTGGCGGCGGCAGCTCGCCCGAGGCGCCGACGGCCTTCGCCCGCGCGAGCAGCGCGCGGACCGCCTGGCGCAGTCCGTCGCCGATCGGAAGCTCCACCGTGCGCTTCTCGGCGGCGTAGTAGAGGACGCCGATCGGGACCTCGAAGCCGCGCTCTTCGAGGAGCATCGCCTGCGCCGCGACCTGCACCTGGTCCGGCCACCACGCCATCGCCCCCTGGACTCCAAACCCGTCGCCGCCCGCGTCGCCAAACCTTCCCCCGCCCGCGGGCGAGACGACAGACCCTCCCCCGTCCGCGGGCGAGACGACAGACCCTCCCCGGTCCGCGGGGGAGGGCAGGGTGGGGGTTGAACTCGTTTCATCCGCGTCCTCCTCCGCCTCCGCCCCGCCCGCCTCGACCGCGAGCAGGTCCGCGGGGATCGCCACCGGGTACGCCGGCGCCTTCCCCTTCTTGACCTCGATCGGCGTCGCCTCCCTGCCGCGGATACGCACGCGGTCGAGCTTGGCGGTGAGCCCGAGCGCCTCGGACGAGAGCGAGATCGCCGTCGTCTCCCCGTCGGCGCCCGGGATTCCGCTCGCGCCCGAGCGCGGCGCCGGGTGGGAATCCGTGCGCGCGTGGCGGACCTTCCCCGCGACCGTGTGTTCGTTGTCCCGCCACTGCCCGTCGATCCATTCGAGCGCGAAAAGGCGCGGGCAAAAGGCCAGTTCGTTCAGCATCCGCGCCGGCACCAAGTCCGGCGGATCGATCGGCGGTGCCGGGGTCGGTCCGGGTTGCCGTGCTCCGTGGTCGTCCATCTCGCGATCTCGTGACGTCGGCCGAGACACCCGTGCCGAATGCCGGGAAGCCCGAGGATGATCACGACGTCCGAGGACGGGATCCCCGCCGACCCTCCCGGGATGACGTTTGCCGCACCCGGTCAGGCGCGACGACCGCGGGGTCGGAGCGTTCGCCGCGCCGGTCGGAGCCACGGGCGGCGCGCTCGGAGGCCGAAATTCAAAGGGATGGACGGCAAAACGGGCGGTCTGAGCGACATACCGGCCGGTGAATTCTTCATACCGCCCGGTATGAACGACATACCGGCCGGTGAATCCTTCATACCGCCCGGTATGAGCGACATACCGGTCGGTGAATCCTTCATACCGCCCGGTCTGAGCGGCACACCGGTCGGTGAATCCTTCATACCGCCCGGTTTGAGCGACATACCGGCCGGTGAATCCTTCATACCGTCCGGTATGAGCGACATACCGGCCGGTATGAGCGACAGACCGGCCGGTAAATCCTTCATACCGCCCGGTATGAACGACATACCGGCCGGTCAATTCTTCATACCGGTCGGCATGTCCGACATACCGGCCGGTGAGTTCTTCATTCCCCCCGGTCTCGCCAGCGGACCGGCTGGCACATCTGCCCCGTCCCGGCAGGAGGGGAACACCTCGTCGGGATCGGCGCCGAGCCTGGGCCGGACCCGCCTCAGCGCCGGGGTCCCGGACCCGACCGCCGCAGGGACACGCCCGCCGCCTTCAACGCATTGCTGATCCAGGTCGTGCTGAACGACGTCCGCATCGCGAGCTCGCGCAGCGTCGCGCCGTCGCGGTAGGCGGCGGCGAGCGCGTCCGGGTCCGGCGGCCGCCGGGACGCGGCGACCCCCGCGACCTTCGCTAGGCAAATCGGCGACCTGGCGGCGATAATTGAGCTGAGCGTAAACAACGTTTGGATCATTCTGAAGGAGGGCAAGCTCAGCTCGCTCTTGGCCGACCGCGACGCGCAGCTTGTAGAGACCATTGACGGCTAGAGCGTGGTAGCGCGGGCTGCCGACTGATTGGGCGACGGCAAGCAGTGAAGCGGACGATCGTAGCTTGACCAGCAAAGCTCCGGGCTCGTATGATTTGGCCGCGTGAAGTGCCGACGCTGGGGCTGCTGCCGAGTGACCGGGTGAGCCAATGAGAATGGAAGCGAGGACGAGCGCGATGGCAAAGAACCGATTCAGTTGACGGTTCATGCGATTGGCGGTCCTCTGACGAACATTCCGACGAGGCGATCTGGCATAATTCGACGCGTCGGGCGGATTGTAGCAAAATGTAATGCGGTTGCAATAGGAGGGTTTGGGGATGCCCGACCGGACGGAAATGCTCGGGGAAATTATTGGCGAATGCTTAGATGAGCGACAGGTTGAGGAGACACGCCTGGATAACTATCGGGTCGAGCGCGCGAAGCTGGAGCTATCAC
>DAIDIT010000159.1 GCA_027451705.1 Pseudomonadota bacterium | reverse complement strand
TGAAGCTCGACGTGCGGGAGTTCCCGGTGCTGGGGAAGGTCTCGCTCTTCGACCTCGACAGCGGGAGGGCGCTCTGATGCCGGCGGGCTCCGTAGCCCCGATGGGCGAGGTCTACAACGGCGGCTTCGAGCTGGCGGGCGCCGCACCCGGCCTTGCCGACGGCTGGACGCTGCGCGTCCGCTCGACCGCGGAGGAGATCGCCACCTATCCGCAGGCGCCGGACGAGGGCTTCGAGACCGGCTGGGCGAACGACCACTTCCACGCGGCCTTCGCACCGGGCGAGGCGCAGCCGGCGACCTACGGTGCCCTCGCGCTCCTCGCCGAAGGCTTCGAGACCGGCTGGGACCATAACGAGACCTACCTCGACGCGCTCGGCGACATCGAGGCAGCGGACTTCGGTCCGGCGAAGCCGGTCGAGGATTTCGAGGACGGCTGGCCGGGCGTACCTCATCCGGCGCCGGCTTTCGCCGCGGCGGTGCCGGACTCGTTCGAGACCGGCTGGAAGAACGGCTCCTATCTGACCGCCTTCGCCGCCGCCGACCTGGCTACCGGCATCACCGAGGACTTCTCCGGGACCTGGGCCGCCGCCGCGACCCTGTGAGACGACCCATGGCGCAGACCGACTGGACCTACCTGAACGACGGCCTCGACGCGGCGACGGTGGACCGCGGCGTCACGAGCGGCATCGCCACACCGAATGGCGGCGGCTCCTTCCTCTTCGGCTTCAACTCGCTCGCGGCCGACGCGGGCGCGGTGGGCCTCTTCACCAACCAGGTGTCTTTCGCGCCGCTCGCGAAGGGCGGGTCCATCCGCGCCGCGGTCCAGCGCGGTCCGAGCGGCGGCCCCATCGGCTTCTCGCCGCTCCTGTTCCTCGGGCTCCAGGGCAAGTCGGTCAACGACTCGGGCTACCTGCTCGGCCTGGAGGACGACGACCCGCATCACATCGTCCTGCGCAAGGGCGCACTGGTGCAGGGGCTGCCGTCCACGCCGGGCGCGGCGCTGCGCCGCTCGACCGACACCTTCGCGGTCGGGACCTGGCTGCACCTGCGCCTCGACATGGTGGTCAACGACAACGGCGACGTCATCCTCCAGTCCTTCGCAAGCAACCTCACCAAGAACCCGGTGACCGCGCCCGACTGGCAGCCCATCGCCGGGATGGACGACTTGACCGACGACGCGCTGGCCATCAACTCGGGGACGCAGCCCTTCACCTCCGGCTACGCGGGCTTCGGCTTCGCGGTGAGCGACGTGACCCGGCGCGCCTTCTTCGACCAGCTCGAGGTCTACCGGCAGCTCTGATGGCGACGACCCTCTTCCAGCGCGATCTGGGGCGGACTCAGGGGCGGATAGAGCCGGCGGGCTTCGCGCCGGTCGAGGGGACGTACGCCTTCGTGCTGGGGAGCGACGCGCCCGGCGTCTTCGGCCGGTTCATGCCGGGCGACTTCGCCGAGGTCGCGCAGACCGTCGATCTCACCGGGATGAGCTTCGTCCGGTTCGCTGCGGCGCTGCGGGGGCCGAGCGTCGCGCCTGCGCATGGCGCCTGGCGCTTCGCGGTGCTGCTCGATGGCGTCGAGCAGTACGGCGAGCTGCTGCCGATCGGTGCGCTCCGGACACGCTTCGACCGCGTGATCGACGTCTCCGGCCGCTCGGGCACGGTAGATCTATCGTTCCGGCTGGAGCTGACAGACAGCGGTACGGAGCCCACCGAGAGCGAGCTGCCTGCCGCCTACCTGGACCGCATCCTCGGCGACGTGAGCTTGGCGCGGCCGGTCCTCGCCGACCGCGTACCGGAGCCGGGCGACCTCGCGGCGCCGCGCGGCGGGCCGATTACCCTCGACCTCATCGACGTGGGCCACGACGGCATCGCCCCGGCGTCGGTCCGCGTTCTGGTCAACGGCGTGGCCGCGATGGTGGCCGGCGTGGCGCAGCCGGGCTTCGACGGCCCGGGAGCGGGCTTCATGGTCAGCGGCGACGCGCTCTCGGTCGCGCTCGTACCGGCGGCCGACTTCCCGAGCCGTGCGGCGGTCGCGGTCCACGTCGACGCGGCCACGCGCTCGGGCCTCGCGGGCAGCTTCGACTACGCTTTCATGGTCGAGGACTACGCCCGGCCGCACCTCGCCGGAGCGCAGGCGAGGGCGCCGAAGACGGTCCAGGTCTCCTTCGACGATTCGGTCCGGCAGAACGGCGACGGGTTCCCAAGCGACGCGCTGACGCCGGGCAACTACGCCATCGCCGCGGTGAGTGCGCCGGCCATGCCGGTCGAGGTCGTGAGCGTCGAGGCCGTCTCGCCCTCGTCGGTCCTGCTCCACCTCGACACCGAGCTGAGCGCGGGCGCGACCTACGAGGTCTCGGCCACTGGCCTCACGAACCTCGCCGGACAGGAGGTCGCGGGAGACGCGGCGTCCTTCACCGGGTTCTCGCCCGCCATCCCCGCGGGCCGGCGGTTCGATCTCTATCGCCTCCTGCCCCAGATGAACCGCGACGAGGACACGGGCGACCTGAAGAAGCTCACGGCCGCGCTGCAGGACGTGACGGACCTCCTGCTCGCCGACGTCGACCGCTTCCCGGACATCCTCGACCTGGATCTCGCGCCGCAGCCCTTCCTCTCGCGGATGCTCGACGACGTCGGGAACCCGTTCCCGTTCGACCTCGAAGACCTCGACCAGCGGCGGCTCCTCTCGGTGCTCGTCTCGCTCTACCGGGAGAAGGGGACTGCCCAGGGCATCCGCGACGCCATCCGATTCTTCCTCGGCATCGAGGTCGACTCTATCGACTCCTTCCATGGCACGACGCTCATCCTCGGCGAGTCGGCGCTGGGCGTCGATTGGGAGCTCGGGCCCGACCAGCGCTTCGACCTCTACGCCTTCGACGTGACCGTCGGCCGGGCGCTCAGCGACCCCGAGCGGCGGCGCATCCGCTTCCTCGTCGACTACCTCAAGCCCGCCCACACCCACTTCATCGATCTCATCGAGCCCGTCCCGCCCGAGGTGATCGACCATCTTGAGCTCGGCCTCTCGGAGCTGGGCGTCAACTGGAGGCTCCACTGATGCGCTGCCAGGACTGCCAGCGGGAGATGCGAAGCCTGCAGCGTGGTCGCTGCGGTGCTTGCTACAAGGCGTGGCGCCGCCAGAACGCTCCGCCCAACGTCGCGTGCGAGCGCTGTGGCCGTCGCTACTTCGAGCAGGCGCCAAAGCGTCACACCCTCTGCTCCCGCACCTGCTTCGCTGCCTGGAAGCTCGGCCGTAACGGCCACAACGAGCTGACGGATGGCGCCAAGCAGGTCGTGCGGACCTGCCTGTGGTGCGGGCGCCTCTTTGGTGTCGAGCAGACGCTGGTCGCCCGCGGCGGCGGCCGGTACTGCACGACGCGCTGCTGGGGTATCGCCCGGCGCAAGGACCCGACGCAGAGTAGTTCCCCCGAGAACTCCTGGCGGCAGTGGCGCGGGTTCACGAAGGTCCGCAACGCGCTCCTTCATGCCCCTGGAGCGTCATGCGTCCGGTGCGGAGAGGTCCGCACGCACAACAACCTCGTCGTGCACCACCGGGTGGCCCCCGGGGGAAACCCGGCGCTGCTCTTCGACCCCACGAACCTCGAACTCCTGTGCCGGCGCTGTCACATCGCAGAGCACCGGGCGCGCGGCGACCTGAAGGTGGCTTAAATGGCTGACAGGGTTGACTTTTTCTTTCGCCAACGTGTTTCCGCCGACGAGCTGAACCTCGGCTTCGAGCTGCTCGAGGAGGCGGACGAGAAGCGGGCCACGGACCTGGGCGTGGTCGGCGTGGTCACGGGCCTGGCGGTCACGCCACACGCGCCGGTCGCGAACCTCACGGTCGACCTCACCGCACCGGGCATCGCGTACGACCCCTCCGGCCAGCGCATCTTCGTCGCCACGCCGCAGACCGCGGACCTGTCCGTCGACGAGAACGGCGTCTCGACTGCCGTCTCGGCCAGCGGCAAGGAGAAGGTCGTCTCGCTCTACGCGAAGTTCGACCGGGCACTCTCCGACCCGCGCATCGACGGCAACTCGATGGAGGTGTTCTTCCGGCGCGACGAGTCCTTCAAGCTGGTGGTCGACCAGGGAGCGGAGGCGGCCGCCGGGACCGCGACGCCGCCCGGGCTGCGGCCGGATGCGATTCTCCTGTGCGACGCGACCCGTCGCTTCGGGCAGACGCAGATCCTCGCCGCGGACCTCTCCTTCGCGCGGCGGCAGAGCTACGTCCTCGGCCTCGCCTCGACGCTCGCGGTGGACGACGACTTCGTCCACTTCCATCCGGCGGCCCGGACCGCGCAGGCGACGTTCGAGGCCATCGACGTCGAGCTGGGCAGTCACTACTCTGGAGCCGATGGACGCCATGCCGCAAAGGACGTGGACGCGGCGCCGATCTCTGGTGCGCCCAGAAATCATCCTGCGGGCACGGTCCAGGCCGGGCTGCAGGCGGTCGAGGACGATATCAATGCGCAGGTTGCTAACCTCGCGGCGCCGGCCGGCGCGGGGCTCGTCGGCAGCGCGGCACTGACCGGCGCGGCGAAGAGCCATCCTGCCGGCACGGTCGCTCAGGCGCTCCAGGGCGTCGAGGACGACGTCAACGCGGTCGTCGCGGACCTCGCGTCTCAGGCTGCCGGGAAGGGAACGGCCCTCGTCGGCCACCAGGGCTCGCCAGGCGGCCCCGACTCGCTCGCGGCAGGAACGCTCCAGAGCTCCATCGATGCGCTCCTGACCTTCATCAACGAGCGGGCCAGGCTCTCCGGCGCCGACTTCACCGGGCCGGTTCTCTTCAAGGTGGGCGCCAAGGCACCCGCAGGAAAGACCATCGAGGCCGGCGTCGTGCGGGCCGACCCCGGCGTGGGCGGCGCGATGGGCTTCCGCTTCGGCGTGGCGGCCGACGGCCTGGTCTGGGACCCGGCGCTCGGCGGTGTCGGGGTGGTCAAGGCCGGAGCGCCCGCGCCGGTGCGGGCGGGGCTCATCGAGATCCCGACCGCTCCAGGAACGGTCCTCGCCCAGCACCTCGACTCTGGAGCCGGGAATCCCAACACCCGCATTTACCAGGACACGGCGGACCTGCTCATCGCCATCAACGCCTACTGGAATGGCGCGGCCTGGCAGGCGGCGGTCACGGGCGACTACTCGGCGCTCCTGCGCTTCTCCCGCTTCGCGCTCTCAATCTCGCAGAAGAACCCGACCGCCGGTATCTGGACCACCTGGGACAAGACCGCGACGCTCGACCTGCCGAGCGGCGAGTGGACCGCGAACGGCCCCGAGACGGGGATGTTCGGCATCGGCTCGGGCAACAACGGCGCGGTCCCCTACGCAGACGTCGCCATCAACTTCAAGCGCTCCTTCGCCGCGACGCCCTCGTCGATCACGCACACCAAGATCGACGACTCGAACATCGACGACACCTACTACCCCGGCATCTACAACCTGCGACCGCAGGGCTGCTCGGTCTTCGCCTCGGGCAAGGCGACGGGCGTCTTCTACTGGAACGGCACCTACCAGGCGAACCCATGATCCTCGACGCGACCCAGAGCGAGCTGATGCAGCGCTGCGACGGCTGCGAGAAAGAGCGCGTCCTGAAACTCGCGGACCTGGTGCTCGGCCTCGACCATCCGCAGAGCGGCCAGGGGCTCGACCCGAACATCGTCCGGCTGCCACCGTGTCCCTGCGGCTCGGTCGAGTTCCTGAACCGGACCTGGGACCGATATCCGGTGCCGGCAGACGAGGCCGGAACTCCACTTCCGCTGCACGCCGCGGCGCAGGCCGCGCTCGACCATCGCCGGCGCGTCAACGCTGTCGCCGACCGGCTGCGCGAGCTGGGCCGTATCTCACCAGGCAACGCGAAGCGCGTGCTCGCTGAGATCGTGCGCCCGCCCGACCTCGCGGCGCTCGCTGAAGAGTTCGACCAACCCTCCACGGGCATCTCGCCCGTGGTCAACCGCAACGCAAAGGAGAAGACGCAATGACCGCTCTCGATTTGGGACTTCGCATCCTCGTGCTGCTCTCGCCGGTCCTGCTGGCCGCGCTCGCCTGGGCCTCCGCGCGGCTCGCCCAGTTCATCACCG